>JAQBCT010000040.1:0-7031 GCA_032124855.1 Gammaproteobacteria bacterium | reverse complement strand
CCCACACACCGGCGATCTTCTCGGCACCCCAGCCGGTGCTGGTGGGCTTGCCGGAGAAGCCGTAGCCGGGCAGCGATGGGCAGATCACATGGAATGCATCCGCCGCGTCGCCGCCATGCGCGGTGGGATCGGTGAGCGGTGCGATGACCTTGTGAAACTCCACCACGGATCCTGGCCAGCCGTGGGTGATCAACAGCGGCAGCGCGTGGTCGTGCTTGCTGCGCACGTGGATGAAGTGGATGTCGAGATCGTCGAGACGCGTTTTGAATTGCGCGAATGCGTTCAGGCGCGCTTCGGTGGCGCGCCAGTCGTACCGTTCTGCCCAGTACGTGCAGACCTCGCGCATGTAGGCAAGCGGTACGCCCTGCGTCCAATCCTTGGGTGTCTCGGCGTCTGGCCAGCGTGTGGCGCGCAGGCGCCGGCGCAGGTCTGCGAGCGCCTCTTCAGCAATCTCGATTCTGAAGGGTTGGATGTCACTCATGATTGGCATTTCCCGGAAGACTTCGGCCGACGGTAGTGGGTTCGCGACGCTGCTGGCAAGCGCGTCGTTCGAGAATCCGCTGCGGGAATGCGCGACGAATAATAGCTGTCAGGTGGCGCGCGCTTCGTTCAGGATCAGGCCAGCCAACGCAGATGCGTGGCACGACATCATCTGGGGAGCGCGGTATGGTCGATGAGGATCAGCATGAGGCGGCGGATGGGAGGGGCACGCGGGTAGCCGGTGCCACTCATCCGGTCGGCGGCCGCTACGCGCACTACGTGCTCGGCGTACTGATTCTGGTGTACATCTTCAATTTCATCGACCGCAACATCCTGTCGATCCTCGCCGAAGACATCAAAGCCGACCTCGGCATCTCCGATGCGCAGATGGGTTTTCTCTACGGCACCGTGTTCGCCGTCTTCTATGCCGTGTTCGGCATTCCGCTGGCACGTTTTGCCGACGTGGGAACGCGCCGCACGCTGATCGCCGTTGGGCTGTCGTTCTGGAGCGCGATGACGGCCCTGTCAGGGATGGCGCGTTCGTTCGGTGTGCTGGCGGCATGCCGCATTGGTGTGGGCATCGGCGAAGCGAGTGCATCGCCGGCGGCCTACTCCATGCTGTCGGATTACTACCCGCCCAAACGGCGCGCCACCGCCATCGCCACCTACGCGGGCGGCGTTTACATCGGCGCGGGCATCGGCCTGTTCCTGGGCGGCCTCATTCTCGACACATGGGCGGCGAGCTATCCAGATCTGGCAGACGCCCCCTTTGGCCTGCGAGGCTGGCAGGTAGCGTTCATGCTGGTGGGTATCCCCGGCCTGCTGCTCGCCATCTGGGTGCGTACGCTGCGTGAACCCATTCGCGGCATCAGCGAAGGCTTGATCGCGCGCAAGCATGCGGCACCGCTGCGTGTGCTGGGCAGTGAGCTCGTATCGATCCTGCCGCCGCTGAATCTGATCGGCATCCGCGCCAACAAGCGCGCATTGGCGGTGAACTTCGGCGCTGCGGTCGCAATCGTCCTGGGCGCGTGGGGTCTGATCGCGCTCACCGGCAGCGTGGCGCAATGGGTCGCATCGGCATTCGGTGTCTACGTGACCGTCTCATGGGTGCAATCGCTGAAGATCCGTGACCCCGCGACCTTCGGCATGATGTTTCGTTCGAAGTCGCTCATCTACACCATGCTGGCATTCCCAACGACGGCCTTCGTGGGTTACGGCGCGGGCTTCTGGATTCCTCCGCTGCTGTTGCGATTACACGACGTGAACGCCGCCGAAGTGGGGATGTACATCGGCCTCGGCGCCGCGGCCGGTGGTTTCATCGGCATTGTGCTGGGCGGGATACTTGCCGACCGTCTCAAACAGATCTTTCCCAGCGGCCGGCTGGTGCTGGGTTACATCGTCATTCTGGGTTCGGCACCGCTGCTGTTGCTGTTGCTCTACGCCGACAGCCTGGTTGCCGTGTACTGGCTGAACTTCGCGTTGACGCTGTTTAGCGCGTGCGGCGGTGGCGTGCCGCCTACCACTGCAGCCGACCTCGTCATGCCGCGCATGCGCGCAGTCGCCGGTGCGTACTACATTCTGATGAACACCTTTATCGGTCTGGCGCTGGGGCCGTATGTCATGGGCCAACTCTCGGATATGTTTCAAGCCGGCGGTATGAATGATGCCGATGCGCTGCGCACCGCCATCGCCGTATCCCTGTTCACCTTCATCCCGGCGCTCGTTTTCCTGGTGCTCGCCCAGAAACACCTGCCGCGTGAAGAAGCGAGCCGGCTGTCGCGCGCGGGTGCGCTCGGCGAGAGTTAGCACATGACAGCCCAGTGGTCGTGGCTTCAGCCTGTGGGAGGGGCTTCAGCCCCGATCTTTGTTCGAGAAACCTGACACGAGGATCGGGGCTGAAGCCCCTCCTACAGGCCCTCCCACAACCTTCGATCAGACTTTTGCGACACCCTCTAAAGCCCCTCCTACAAAGCCCACGCAAACCCCACGCATGAACGCGTCCCAGCATCCCCGGGAGGCCGCCAACCAGGCCCTCCTTCGACAACTGTTAGCCGGTTCACAGCGCTTCGTTGCCGTATCCGAATAATGGGCCGAACCCGGGTCTGCGTGAATTCACCCGGTGTGTCCTGACGTGTCGCCCGCAGCTTGCGGTGGAGGGAACCCAATTGAGCCAGGCCGGCGATCTTGCACTGATCCTCAAGGCGAAGATTCCAATCGTCTCGATCGAGTCGCCCGATGAGCGGCGCGTGCTGGTGTTGTTGGAACAATTGGCGAAGGATCGGGGTGTTGCGTTTTACACGTGGTCTGCCACTCGCGGTCTGCGTCGTGGCTTGGACGCCACGGAATACGATGCCGCGCAACATCGCGAGCCGGAATCCATGCTGCGCCACGTGGCGGCCACAGAAGGACCGGCGTTCTATGCGCTGTGCGATCTGCAGCCTTACCTGGCGAGCGATCCGCGGCTGGTCCGGTATTTGAAGGACATTGCCTATCATCACCCCCACCTCGGCAATACGGTGATGCTGCTGAACAACACGATTGAGGTGCCATCGGAGCTCGCGCCGCTGACGGCGACGTTCGGGCTGCATCTCCCATCGGATGACGAGCTTCGGGCGATGATTCGGATCGAGGCGGATGCATGGGTCAGACAGAAGCCCGGGCGCAAAGCGAGAACCGATGCGGACGTGCTGGACAAGCTGATCACGAGTTTGCGGGGCGCAACGCATGCTGACGCGGAACAACTCATCCGCCGCTCGCTGTTCGCCGACGCAGTGATCGATGACAGCGACGCGCCGGCATTGAACCGGCTGAAATTTCATCTCATGGATTCCGATGGCGCGCTGCGATACGAGCACTGCGCGGAATCGTTCAGTGGCATCGCCGGCCTTCATGTATTGCGCGCCTGGCTGGAACTGCGCCGCCGCGCTGTGCTGAAGACCGGCTCGAAGGCTCGACCCAAAGGCATGCTGCTGCTCGGCTTGAAGGGCACCGGAAAAAGCCTCGCGGCGCGAGCGACCGCCGAGATGTTTTCGCTGCCCCTGGTGCGGCTCGATTTCGGCGTGCTGTCCAACAATTCGGCGATCCGCATGGAGCCCAATCTGCGCAACTCGCTGCGCCAGGCCGAACTGATGGCGCCCTGTGTGCTGTGGATGGACGAAATCGAACGCGTATTCGCGGCGCGCGAATCGGACGGCGAGGCGAGCCAGCGCATGCTTGCCACGTTGCTGACCTGGATGACGGAGAACACCAAGCCGGTATTTCTCGTTGCAACCTCGAACGATATCTCAGGGCTGCCGCAGGAGCTCATCTGTAAGGGGCGTCTCGACGAGGTGTTCTTCGTCGATCTGCCGGACAGCGAAACGCGCGCGCAGCTCTTCCGCATTCATCTGCAGCGGCGGCAGCTCGACGCGGCGCAGTTCGACGTGGTGGCGCTCGCCGCAGCGACGGAGAACTTCACCGGCGCCGAAATCGAGGCGGCCGTCGTCCTGGCGCACTATCTGTGCGCATCCCGGCAGTCGCGTCCGACCGTGGCGGACCTGCTGGCCACCATCAGGGCGACGCAGCCCGCGGCGGTGCAATCTGCCGACGAGGTCGCCCGATTGCGCGAGTGGGCGAAGGATCGAACCGTCGCGGCCTGAGGGGTCGGCCGCACACGGTCGCCGGAAATATAATGTATAAGTTAATAAACACAATAGAAAATATCGTATTTATATTATTCTATACAGACTATGAATAGCGTATAACTTATTGTCCGATTGCAACGGATGAGACAGACCCATGCGCCCACAGGACCGTCATCTAGCACGCGTTCAATTGGATAGGCGTCTGAATTCGCTGCGAGACTTGGACAGCCTTGCGCGTCCTCCGCGGGGTTGGATCAAAGCAATCCGCGAAGCGCTCGGTATGACGGCGAGACAGCTTGGACAGCGGATGGGCGTCAGCCAACCGCGCGTGACGGAAATTGAAAGAGCTGAAGTCAGCGGTGCCCTGACACTCGACTCGTTGCAGCGAGCCGCGCACGCGCTGGATTGCCGGCTGGACTATGTCCTGATTCCTCGGCGTCCGCTGCAATCGTTGACGGAGGAGCGTGCGGAGCAGCGTGCCCGCCGCCGGCTCGAATCCACGATGCACTCCATGGCGCTGGAAGCTCAGCAGGTCGACGCGGATTCCCAGCGTGCGCAGCTGCAGCGGCTCATTCAAACGCTCATCGACGGCCCGGGCTCAGCGCTGTGGGGCGACGAATGAGTGACTCTGACGCTCCCTCCGATGACGGATCCACGCCCCTCGACAATGAAGAGCGCGACGGCTTGGCGCTTTCTTATGTCACGACGCGTGGCGATCTGAACGCCGCGGAGCAGGCCAATATCCTGCGGGCAGAAGGCTGGGCGTTCAGACGCCAGCGCAACGTGCTGGATCGAAAAGTTCTCAACGATCTGCATGAGCATATGTTCGGTGACGTGTGGAAGTGGGCGGGCAACTATCGGCGCACCGGGAAGAACATCGGCGTAGCCGCCTACCGCATCCCGATTGATCTCCAACTGGTCTTTGATGACTGCGCCTACTGGATCGAGCACGAGACCTATTCGCCGGATGAAATTGCAGCGCGCTTCCATCACCGGCTTGTCTTGATTCACCCATACCCGAATGGCAACGGGCGGCATGCCCGCCTGGCGGCGGATCTTCTGCTGCGGCAAATGAACCGCGCGCGCTTTTCATGGGGCAGCGCCGCAGCGACTGATCCGCGTGTCACGCGCCGGGCATACATCGACGCGTTGCGTGCCGCGGATGACGGTGATTACGCGCCGCTGTTGGCATTCGTGCGGTCGTAGTGCGCGGCAGCTCGCAGCATCGGGACGACATTGGCCGGTGATGCATCACCCCAGACGACCATGACTGAGGTAGGATTCGACGACGACCCATGACGTGAGGAAATAACCATGTCCGAAGTGCGGACACTCAGAGAACTGGATTCGTGGCCGGTGCAGGTCACCCGGGGCCACAAGATTCCGGGGTATCGATACACATCCCGCGAATTCTTCGACAAAGAGTGGGAAAACATGTGGACCAAGGTCTGGCTGCTGCTGGGCCGTGAATCACAGTTGCCCAACCCCGGCGACTGGCAAATGGAAAAGGTCGGCCCCGAGTCGATTCTGATGGTTCGGCAGAAGGACGGCGGCGTGAAGGCCTTCTTCAACGTCTGCCAGCATCGCGGCAATCCGCTGGTGGATGCACCGACAGGCAGTGTGAAGCGCTTCGTGTGCCGTTATCACAGCTGGGCGTACATGCCGGACGGATCGCTCAACTTCGCGCCCGACAAGGAAGATTTCCCGGAAGGAGATCCGTGCAAAAACGTGCGTCTCGAAGAGGTCGCCTGCGAAACCTTCGCCGGGTTCGTATGGATCAACATGGAAAAGGACTGCATGAGCCTGAAGGATTACCTCGGGCCGATCTGGGATGCGTGGAACCAACTCGATCTCGAAACGTGGCAACGCACCTCGGCGAAATCAGCGTGGGTGCCGTGCAATTGGAAGGTGGTGCTCGATAATTTCAACGAGTCCTACCACGTGCCCACGGTGCACATGGCTGCAACGCCAGATACAGACCGCAAGAAGATCACCAGCAACATCAATACCTACTACAAGGAAACGCGCTTCGATCTGTCCAACGAAGGACACAACCGCATGGTGATGCAGGGCGGTTATGGCTCGGGGCAGACGGACAAGGAAGGCAACATCATGGAGCCGCTCGCCAGCACGCTGCGCGAATGGGATATCGAACCTGGGGATTTCAAGGGACGGCCGGAGGCCACCCGCGTCGCGCTTCAGGATGCGAAGCGGCGGCTGGGTCCGTCGCGCGGCTATAAACACTACGCCAACGTGCCGAAAGAGCAGTTGACCGATGCGTTCCACTACACGCTGTTCCCGAATTTCGCAGTCTCCATCTGGGCCGACGGGTTCCATTTCCTGCGGGCGCGACCGCACCACAATGATCCCGAGCAGTGCCTGTTCGACAACTGGTGGTACTCGAGCCCGGCTGCAATTGAGCACGAGGAGTGGACGATGGGTCAGCAGCTCAAAGACGGCCCGGAAGCCGAAGTCACGATGATCGACCATGCCACCGAGTCGATCGGCCCGGCCATCGAGGACGATATGCGCGTATTCCTCACCCAGCAGACCGGCTTTCGCTCGCGCGGATACAAGGGCGCGTATCTGTCGGATCAAGAGACGCGCATTCGCCGCTACCACGAGCTTATAGACGACTACATTGAGGGGCGACGGAGCGCGTAGGCCGCAACGCTGTGGGAAGGGCCTCAGAGGGTGTCGCAAAAGTCTGATCGAAGGTTGTGGGAGCGACTTTAGTCGCGATCTTTCTTTGAGTTGCCTGCGACAAGGATCGGGGCTAAAGCCCCTCCCACAAGTTCCGATGACACCCTCTGAAGCCCCTCTCACGCGTCGTTCGGTAGTTGGGTAAGCGAGGACGAGCCAACATGAACCTAAATAAGCTGCGCGAAGCGGAGTCTCTGTTTCTGCATCGCTATCCCGGTGGGTTCG
>JAQBCT010000039.1:0-4068 GCA_032124855.1 Gammaproteobacteria bacterium | reverse complement strand
GCAGTACCCCAATAGCGCCCCATCAGCCGGATCAGACGATTGTTGTGATCGCGGAAGATGCGGTTCTTCTCGGCGAACTTGGCGATCTCGTACTCCTGGCGCGCAAACGCACGCACCACCCGAATGCCAGTGAGATTCTCCTGCAGCACACCCGTCATCTCACCCTCGGCTTCATCGGTGATCTGGAACAGATGCTTCACCTTGGTGAAGAAGATGTACGCGAATGCACCGATGAATGGGATCAGACACAGCGACGCCCACGCCAGCTGCGTATCCATCCAGAACAGAATGGGCATGACAGTCAGGATCAGCAGCAGGGTGCGGCCGATTTCAACTACGTCGCTCGACAGGAAGACGCGCAGCGTTTCCACGTCGCTGCTGCAGCGCTGCACCAGATCACCCGTGTCGGCGTCATCGTAGTAGCCCGCGCGCAGGTCGTGCAGGTGCGCATACAGCGTTTCCCGCAGGCGCCGCACGATGGCCTCGGAGGCGATGGCCGACCAGCGACCACGCAGAAAGAAGAACACGCCGCCCACTGCGGTGGCGATGACGGCCAGCAGCGCGGACAGCCACAGATACCACAGGAATGCGTCGGTCGACGCGAAGCTTTCGTGCATGGTGCGCGCGAGCCACTCGGCCGGTTCGACGAGCAGCGGCGAGCCTTTGGCGACATCTTTGTCCACCACCACGTCGATCGCGTACTTTGCAATCAGGGGTGCGCCGAACATGCACACGTTCGCCAGCGCCATCGCCAGCATGGCGGCGATGTAACGCGCCCGCTGACCACCGGTCACCGCCCACAGATTGTCGTGTTTACCCACTGCCATGATTCCGTCCTGTTCGTCCTGCAACGTTGGAGCGGGCTTCAAAGCAATCGAGGAAAAAAGAAAGCCCGCTCGCCGAGCGGTGAGCGGGCTTGGATTTCCGGAACCTTACGGGAACTCGGATCAGCTCAAGCAGCGCTCACCAGCGCGTGTAATCTCCACTGTGAATGAGCTGCATCGACTTCTCCGTTGGGCTGGAACGACACAGGGGTGTCGTTCGAAATGAAGCGGCGAAGTCTACACCCCTGAACGATCAGTTCAAGGGGGAGGTCACGGCGCTTTGACGAATCGCATCACGAAACGGTCTGTTTTGCCGCGGATGGCGGGATCGAAAACGCTGAGCGTGTGGTCGTCCGCGTTGTTGCGAAGCAAGTCCAGACTGCCTGTATAGGTGAATCCGCGGGCGGTGATATCCGCGCGCGCCAATGACTCATCGATCCGGTGCAGTGTCTCCGTCGTGGTGATGGGCGAACCCGGTGCTGCCGCATGATCAACAATGGCGAGAATGCCGCCCGGCTTGAGTGCTGCAGTCACTTCGCTGAACAGCGTCGTGGGGTCGACGGACCAATCGTCGGCCGCATAGAAGAGGTCGTGATACGACATCACCATCAACACCAGATCGACGGATGCGTTGGCAATGCCCAGCGACCCGATTTCAGCATCCAGCCGCATGACATTCGCGGGCAGACCTGCGGCGAGCCGCTCAGCCAGCGATTTCGCGGCGAAGCTCAGATACGCGGCATTATTGTGCATATGCACGCGGCCCTGATCGCCGACGACATTGCCGATCAGAGCACTGTAGTAGCCTCCGCCTGCGAATAGATCGAGCACGACCATGCCGGACTCGACGCCGAAGAAATGCAGCACTTCGCCGGGATGATCGCGCGCATCCCGCTCCACATCGGCCGCACTGCGGCCGGATTGTGCAATTGCGGCGTCGATCGGATCCGCGGCGCGACCAACTGGTCCTAGTAGCAATGTGCCTGTGGCAACGAGCGTGGCGAAAACTCTGGTCATTTTCATTGTTCGATCTCCACGACCATCTTGCCGGTGTTGGCGCCCGTGAAAAGCCCGATGAAGGCCTCTGGCGCGCGTTCGATGCCAGGCAATGCGGTTTGCCGGTAGATGATCCGCCCGGACGTCACCCAACCCTCCATCTCGCGACGGAACTGCGCGCGCAGGTGATTGAAATGCGACACGATGAAACCACGCAGCGTGAGACCGAGGCCAATCGCCAGCGTGAGATTGTTGGGACCGGGTGGCGGTACGGTGTCGTTGTACTGGGCGATTGCGCCACACAGTGCGATGCGCCCGAACGGACGCATATGGTTCAGCGCGGCCTGCAGATGATCGCCGCCGACATTGTCGAAGTAGATATCGATGCCCTGCGGTGCGCCGCGGCGCAGCTGCTCGAGCAGCGCTCCCTCGCGATAATCGAATGCGTAGTCGAAGCCCAGCTCGTCCTTCAGATGAGCAACTTTAGCCGCGCCGCCGGCGCTGCCGAGCACGCGGCAACCCTTGAGCTTGGCAATCTGGCCGACGATGCTGCCCACTGCACCCGCTGCCCCTGAGACGAATACCGTATCGCCTTCCTTCAACTGGCCCACCTCCAGCAGACCGACATAGGCCGTCATACCCGGCATGCCAAGCACGCCCAGATACGCGGCGGGCGGCGCAACGAGTGTGCCGAGCGGATTGAGTACATCACCCTTGACGACAAATCGCTCCCGCCACCCGAAATTGCTTTCCACAATATCGCCAGCCTTAAAGCCAGCGTGATTCGAGGTGACAATGCGCCCGATCGCGCCGCCGGTCAGGGTTTCGTTCAAACCGAACGGGGGGACGTAGGACTTCCGATCCACCATGCGCCCGCGCATGTACGGATCCACGCTCATGCAGACGTTCTGCACCAGCACCTCGCCAGGCCCCGGCGTGGCCAGCTGCGTGGTGACGACGTGAAAATCATCCGCACTTGGCATCCCCACGGGGCGGCGTTTCAACTGAACATCTCGACTGGTGGTCATCGCGGGCTCTCCGTGGGTATGGCTCAGGTTACGATTAAAACCCATCTCAGATTCGTTCGCGCGTGAGATCGAGTCTGAGATAGGTTGGGCCACCCCCCACTATCTGCGCACGAGAAGAGATTGTCGTCATGAGTGAACCTGCGGATCGTCTACTCGAAATCCTCACGCTCGAAGCTGTGGAACTGAATCTGTTCCGGGGCAACAACGAAGCTCGTGACGGCCGGCTGTTTGGCGGTCAGGTGCTGGCCCAGGCGCTGCGCGCCGCCACCCAGACGGTGGAAGGGCGCGCGCCGCATTCGCTGCACGGCTACTTCCTGCGCCCGGGCGACCCGGATCGACCCGTGCTGTACGAGGTGGAACGCATCCGGGACGGCTCCAGTTTTACGACGCGACGGGTGGTGGCGGTGCAGAACGGCAACGCAATCTTCAACATGGATACGTCATTTCAGATCGACGAGCCCGGTTTGTGTCATGAAAGTGCCATGCCCAACGTGCCGCGACCGGAGGCATTGCAGGATGATGTGGTGTACGCGAACGCGCAGGCGACCACCCATCCGCACATCAGTCCCTGGGCGCGTCGCGCGCGGCCGTTCGAGACGCGCTCCGTATTCGCGCTGGGTGAACCGCGACCTGAACGCGATCGGTTCTGGAATCCTGTGTGGATGCGGTTCTGCGCGCCCGTGCCTGTCGAACCCGCGGCGTTGTCGCATTGCCTGCTTGCCTACGCATCCGACATGGGCATGGTGTCGACCTCGGCGTTGCCGCATACGCTGGACGTGGCGCGATCCGATCTGCAGCTGGCGAGCCTCGATCACGCGCTGTGGTTCCACCGCCCATTTCGCGTGGATGAATGGTTGCTGATGGTGAAGCGCACCACTTCGGCCAGCCGCTCGCGCGGCATGAATCAGGCGGAATTCTTCGACCAGGGCGGCGCTCTGGTGGCCTCGGTATCGCAGGAGGGCTTGCTGCGCAGAGTCTAGGGAGGGTGGCTTGTAGGAGGGGCTTCAGCCCCGATCCTTGTTTGAGAAGCCTGCGACAAAGATCGGGGCTGAAGCCCCTCCTACACGCTGCGCGCCCCTTAGCAGGCTGTTGAAAAACTCTGACATGGAAAACAGTACGCGCACGACAGTGCTCTGCTTTTTGATTTCGGTGGTTCAACTCGCGTTTCAGCGAACTCTCGTTCGCCGATTTCTTGGGAAATCTCGCATTTTTGGCGGCGA
>JAQBCT010000038.1:0-4132 GCA_032124855.1 Gammaproteobacteria bacterium | reverse complement strand
TGTCCAGTGGAACAGAAGTGTCTCCAACCTGATATCGAAGAATGACGAAGAACGGATCGTCGCCGCCCATGTCCTGCCCTCGATCGAGCTGGCCGGCTGGTTGAAATCCCACAATTGCGTCAGATTGACAGCCATTGCTGATTGGCCCATCCCGGTGATTAGCAAACCCAACGCAATCGTGACCGACCGCGGCGTCACGGCTTCGCGAGCGCCCTCGCCAAGGCCGGGCGCGCGTAGCACGCATCCGCCCAGCGTTGCACATTGGCATGCTCGGCGTAGCTGAACTGGATCATCTTCATCAGTTGCATCACGGCCGCGACGTTCAGATCCGCCACCGAGAACTGCTTGCCGATCAGCCAGTCACGTCCCGCCAACGCGGCATCGAGTACCTTCAGCGGACGCTGCAGGGCCTTGCTCGCCGCTTCCACCACTTTGGGATTGCGCTTGTCCTGCGGGGTGAACAGCTTCTGTACGACAATCTGCATCTGCAGCGGCTCAATCTCGCTGATTCCCCACACGCTCCACTGCCACGCCTGCGCTTCGTCGTTGGCGTTGGTGGGATACAGCGCGCCGCCATAGCGCTTGGCGAGATAGAGATTGATCGCCATCGATTCGAACAGCCGCACGTCGCCGTCGACCAGCGCCGGGATGCGGCCGTTCGGATTGACCACGAGATAGTCGGCTGCCTTCGAATCCGCGCCGAAGGTCACCGGCACCTGCTCGTAGTCGATGCCAACTTCTTCAATGCCCCACAGCGCACGCAAGGCGCGTGATCCAGAAATACCGAATAGCTTGGGTTTACTCATCGCATGGACTCCTGTTGATTGGTCGAGAGATTCTTCAGATTCAATCCGGATTCAGAGAATACGAGTTGGGCGAAACGCTGTCCCATGCGCGCATAGCCCGCGGGATTGGGATGCAGATCGTCCGGCAGATCGGGCGCATCCGAGGATCCGAACAACTGCAATCCGTCGACATAGTAGAGGTTCGCATCCCCCGCGCGTCGGCGCGCCTCGATTGCCTGGGCGAGGATCTCGCGCACCCGCGTGAGGGTCAGACAGCCGTTCTGGATGGCCTCATGGCCGGCAACGGTGACGAATTTTCCCTGCGCATTGGGCACAGTCGGACCGGGTTTGTGCTCGGCGCACGGACAGTAGATGGGCGAGACGACAACGATGGGCGTGCCGGGCTTGCCCTCGCGGATCGTATCCAGAAATCCATGCAGTGCCGGTGTGAATACCCGTTCGCGCATGGAATCCATGTTGATCACATTGATGCCGGCCTTGAGCGAGATGATGTCCGCGTCGGCATCGCGGATGGTGCGCGCGACGAACTGATCGAGATGGCATTGCCCGCCGAAGCCGAGACTCGTTAGATGCATGCCCGCCAGACGGGCCGCAACCGCGGGCCAGGTTCCAGTGGGCTGGCTGGCCTCCATGCAATGACTGATGGAGCTGCCGTGATGAATCCAGCGGTATCTAGTGGGCGTCGCCTGCGCGCGCAGCGACGCGCCGGGGTCGATCTGGAGTGCGCGCACTTCCACATACGCGTTGTGCGGCAACCACAGCTCGCAGTGCTTGTCGCCGCCAGCGAGGTTGTCGAATACCACCTCGTACGCATCACCGCGCACCAGCTCGAACTGCGTCGGGTCCTTGGGATTCAGCAGAATCGTGTTACCGCGATCCGATTCGCTCGATTGCACCGGTGTGCCGTCGACGACGAGATCGAAAACCACCGGCCTCGATGGTTGGGGCGGTGTGGCGAGCTTCGTCGTCTGCACGAACAGGCGAATCGCTCGCGAATCCGTGGCAAACGCCATGCGCACACCTGACGGCATGCGCAGCATCACGTCCAATGCCTGCGGAATTTGCGGCCGCGTCCATGCGGGTAGGCGTCGCGGGCTGACGCCGGCCGGACGCTCATCGAAGTCGAACGCGCCGAAAAATGTGACGGCGCCGCCTCTCAGCTGTTGCGCAGAATATCGGGTCATGGCATCTCCCTTCCGCTTTACGTGGTTTCTGTTGGTACGTCAGGCACGGCGCTGCGCATGCCAGGCATCGACGCGTCGCCACACCGAGGCGTGCCGCCGGGCGAGTTCGCTCATGCGCACTTCGGAAAAGCCAAACACTTCGGGTTTGATCGTGTCGTTCAACCGCGCCGCCAGCGTGCCGGAATACGCATCGCGGCCGCTCATGGCGCCCACCACCGAGCCCACGGTCGCGCCATTGCAATCGGTATCGATGCCAGCCATCACGGCAGCGCATGTCGCGGGGTCAATCTGGGGCTCCGAATAGAGCAACGCCAGTACGCAGGCCACCGCATTGTTGATCGTGTGTACCGGACTCATTTCCCGCAGCACATTCTCGCTGTCCATGCGATCGAGGGCGGCTTGAAAATCAGGACACTCCTCGTGCCACTGCAGTGCGGCGCGAACCCAGCGTGCAAGCCGACAGTCGCGCGGGATTTCGCCGAGCCCGACCTCGATGCAGCGCCGCATGTCGTGTTCCACAAATGCCGCGGCCTGGATGGCAGCGAACAGCATCGCGCCGTAGATGCCGTTGCGCGTATGGGTCCAGCTGGCATCGCGATGCGCAAATTCGGCAGCGAGTTCCGGCTTGCCCGCACAGGCCCAGGCCCATCCGTCGCTGCGGATCTGCGCACCAATCCATTCGCGGTACGGATTCTTGTGGGTGCGTGTCCAGGCGGGTGTGGCCGCGGTACCGGGCGACGTGCGGGACCGCTCCATATGACCCGAGCGGTTCCAGAAATTCAGAATGGCCTGTGTCTCTGCGGTGCAGATGGCGCTGTAGGGCAGATGGCGCGTCCAGTACCACGCCACGTCCGACCAGCCGAATTCGGGGCCGATGTCTTCCAGCACACCCAGCCCCACCAGCGTGTAGTGGATGTCGTCGTCGGGTTCCATGTAGGCGATGTGTTCGCGCGTGGACGCCGGGCAGCGCAGCCGGGCGTGGCCGTCAGGAACTTCGACGGAGAAATAGTCACGCAGCGGCCACTCGCCGCGCGCCTGGAGCAGATCGCGGATGCGCTGCCGCCCCACCGATTGGCCATTCTCGAACGCCATGCCGTAGCTGCCACTTTCCACCGGCTTGCCCAGCGCGCAACCGACGGCGCGACCCGTCCATGCGCCGTGCATGCGGTCGACGAGTTCGGCGTCCGCGGGCTGCCAGCCGAGATCCCTTGGACCATCGCCGCGCAGTGCACGAATGGCGTCGAGATCGTTCGGTTCGGCACGCGCGAGGCTTGAATCGTGCGGCAGCTGCGCCAACACATCCCACAACGGCGCACTCGCCGCCTCATCCCATACCTGCGTGCTCGAGCGCAGGCCGGCGACCGCATCGAGCAGCGCCTGCGGAACGTTGCAGCCTTCGTCGCGACGCTGCGTGATCTCCGCCTGCAGCAAGCCGCGCTCGTGTGTCCATCCGGCCATGGGAGTACTCCGTGTTGCCTAGCCGGCGCCTATTCCGGCGTCGAGCTGTGCCGTCTGTTCCTTCGGCGCTTCGACCTGTGCCTCGTGTTGCACCTCTCGCCCTGGAACGGTTCTCGATTGGAAATGATAATCGGAATTGGGGTTTGCCTGCCCGCTGCGCGCTGAAGTCGACCGCGATCGACGTATCAGGGCCTGCTGTCGTTCACGTCGACGCGGATGCGATGGCGCGGCGCCTGGTGCGCCAGGCGACCAGCCCGCCCGCAAGAATGATCGCCGCCGAACCAGCGATGATCACCCGCACAATGGTCCGGGCGCCCATCATCAGCATGATGCTGTCGAGCGTGCCGGTCTGAGCGAAGACCCATTCGCCCGCGAGCGTGCTCGCAAGTGTCGTGTCGCCTGTCTCCAGCACGACGATGCCATCGCCGCTGATCGGATCCAGCCGGACCGCCGTATTGATCGCCGGATCGTTGCTGCCATCGTGGCCGATGATGAAATCATCGGAGCCGAGCGGCGCAAACAGCATGACACCCAGTCCCCAGATGTCGGCCCCGAAGGCTGCCGCCTCCGCTCGACGCATCAGCCTGATCGTGTCGGGGCGCAGCACGCCCCGGCCTGTGGGTTCCCCAGCAGGTCCAGGGGAATGCGCCTGGACGAAGCGTGTCATATCCGCGGCGCTCGTAT
>JAQBCT010000037.1:0-4692 GCA_032124855.1 Gammaproteobacteria bacterium | reverse complement strand
TCCGCGAGATCCGCTACTTCGACATCGAGGGAAAGAAAACAGGACTCTTCAGCCGCGCCATGACGAGCCCCTGCGGAAAGATCCGCATCCCGATCAACGAGAGCCAGGACGACAAGAGCCAGATCGAGGAATACATCCGCGAGTATCAGGGCGAGGGGATCCAGCACATCGCGCTTTTCGCCGACGACATCTACGCGAGCGTGGATGCGCTGCGCGCGAATGGCATCGAGTTCCAGGACACGCCGGACAGCTATTACGAGGGCGTCAATGCCCGAGTCACGGGCCACCAGGAGTCGCTTGGTCGAATGAAGGAGCGAGGCATCCTGATCGATGGCAGCAGCAAGGATGGCATCCTGCTGCAGATCTTCACCAGGAACGTCATCGGCCCGATTTTCTTCGAGATCATCCAGCGCAAGGGCAACGAGGGATTCGGCGAGGGGAATTTCCGGGCGCTGTTCGAGTCGATCGAACTCGACCAGGAGCGCCGCGGCGTCATCTGACTGCCGCGAGTCCGCTGCGCTAATCGAGTCCCTGATCCGCGAGCGCAACCAGTTGCCGTTCGCGCGCCAGGTCGAGGTTGCGGCACAGCGCCCAATAGAGCAGCGCCGACACCGGCAATCCCACCAGCATCGCGAGGTCCGCGCCGTCCAACGCGCGGGCGATCGGGCCTCGATACATGCCGGAGCTGAAAAACGGGATCATCACAGTGAAACCGATCAGATAGGTCGCAATGCCACGCCAGTTCCAGCGGCCGTACAGGCCGTTGGGATTGAAAATCTCTCGAATGGAGTAGTGCCCTTTGCGAACGACGTAGAAATCCATCAGGTTGATCGCGGTCCAGGGCGTCATCAGATAGAGCAGCAACACCAGCAGGTCGCCAAAGCGATGGACAAAATCGCCGGATGCGAGCAGGCCCAGTCCAAGCATCGCGGCGGTCGCGATGGCAAGACAGACCAGGCGCTTGAATGTCGAAGCGGGCGCCGGGTGCATCGAATCGGCAACCGACATGAGCGCCAGCGATGCGCCATAGGAATTGAGGCTGGTGATGGTCACCAGTCCAAACAGGGCCGCGACCAGCAGTGGCAGGCCAAGCCCGGGAAGCGCAGCATCGGCGGCGTCCCGCATCGCCGCCGCGACTTCGGCCTGCGGATAGAGTGCGGCGCTCAGGCTGCCGAGCAGCATCATCCATGCACCGCCGACGAAGGCCCCAAGATAGGTCCACCAGAACGATTCGCGCACCGAAACCTCGCGCGGCAGGTAGCGTGAATAGTCGGAGACATAGATCGACCAGCTCAGCTGGTATGCCGCCGCCGCGAAAAACTGCACCAGAAAGGCCGTTCGATTGAATTCGCCCAGGTCCCAGTGACTCGCCGGCAGATCGATCTTGAACAGGGCTGCAACCGAAAAAATCAGCAGTGCCGCGATCATCGCGTAGGCGACCCAGCGCTGGGTCCGGTGTATCCAGTCGTAGCCGACCGCCGCAATCACCGTTGCTGCCACGGTGAAGACCGCCATGATGAGCGGATCGTAATCGGCTGGGGAGTCGATCAGCTGGCGCACAGTCTGGGCGACCAGGACTTCATTGAAGGCGTTGTAGCCAATGTAGGCGACCAGTGCGACGATCCAGACCAGCAGCGCGCCCATATAGCCGAACTGGGGCCGCGACTGGATCAGTTGTGGCAAACCCAGTTGCGGGCCCTGGGTGGCATGAAACGCCATGAAAAAAGTGCCCAGTGCGCAGCCACCCAGGACCGCGAGCGTGGTCCACAACAGATTGCCGCCGAGCGTGATTCCAAGCACACCCACGGCCAGCGTCGCCAGATGCGCATCGCCACTGAACCAGACCGGCCACAGGTGCCAGACCTTGCCGCGGCGTTCCGCCAGCGGCACATAGTCGATCGACCGTTTCTCCAGCAGATTCAGCATGGATTACCGTATTATCTTGGCGGTTATATTTAACGAGGAGCCAGCATGAACCCGGAAGTCTTCATTACCTGTGCCGTCACGGGCGATGACACCAAGATTACCAGGAGCCCGCACTGCGCCGTGACGCCCGAGCAGATCGCCGCAACGGCGATTGCGGCCGCCGAGGCCGGCGCCGCCATCGTGCACATCCACGTGCGCGATCCCGACACCGGCGAATTCAGCATGGAAACCCGCCACTACCGCGAGGTGGTGAAGAGGATCCGCGAGAGCAAGACGGATGTCATCGTGAACCTGACCTGCGGCATGGGTGGCTATATCGTCGTCGGCGAAAACGGACTGGCGGATACGCCCGCGCCGGGCAGCGACTTCGTGACGCAGGAAGAGCGCATGAAGCACGTCATCGACTTGTGCCAGGAAGGGCTTTACCGGCCGGACATCGCGACGCTTGATTGTGGCAGCCTCAATTTCGGCGACGGCAACCGCGCCTACGTGTCGACGCCCAATTATCTGCGCAAAGGCGCACAGATTGTGCGGGATCTCGGCGTGAAGCCCGAGCTCGAAGTCTTTGATACCGGAAATCTCTGGTTCGTGAAACAGCTGATCAAGGAGGGACTGCTGGACGCCCCGACCCTGGTGCAGCTGTGCACCGGCATTCCCTATGGTGTCCCGGCAGACGTCGGCCACCTGCTGGCAATGGTGAACTCGCTGCCTGAGGACTGCGTCTGGAGCAGTTTTGCCATCAGCCGCATGCAAATGCCCTGGGTTGCGCAGTCGGTGTTGCTGGGCGGCAATGTGCGGGTGGGTCTCGAGGACAACCTGTATCTCAGCAAGGGCGTCTATGCGAGCAACGCACAACTGGTCACCAAGGCGCGCACCATCATCGAGGCCATGGGCGCGCGCATCCTGACAACGTCCGAAACGCGCGCACGGTTGCGGCTTAGTTAGCATGGCTTTGCGTCGCATGCTCGCGCCGCGCAGCATTGCACTGATCGGCGAGCGCGGCTGGACCGAGGCGGTCGCGAGGGCGTCGCTTGCCGTCGGCTATCAGGGCAAGTTGTGGCGGGTCCATCCAAGCCGCCCATCCACGCCGGATGTTCAATACTTCCGCAGCATTGATGAACTGCCGGAATCGCCGGATTGTGCTTTTGTGGCCGTGCCGAATCATCAGGCGCCGGAAGTCGCGGCGGCGCTGGCCAGGCGCGAGGCCGGTGGGTTTGTCTGCTTCAGTTCGGGCTTTGCGGAAATGGAGACTGCCGCTGCCATCGAGTTGACTCAGGAGCTGCAGCGCAGCGCAGGCGCCGTGCCTTTTCTCGGCCCCAACTGCTACGGCATGGTCAATTTTTTCGATCGTGCTGCGCTGTGGCCTGATCAAGTGGTCGGCAAGTCGCCAGAGCGCGGCGTGGCACTGATCTGCCAGAGCGGCACGATTGCGTTGACCCTGATGTACAGCGGCCGATCACTGCCGCTGGGCTATGTCATCACCATCGGCAACCAGACCCGGCTGACAGCCGCGGACTTGATCATTGAATTGTGCGATGACCCGCGCGTGACTGCCATCGGGCTCTATCTGGAGGGAATCCAGGACGGCGCGGAATTTGCGCGCGCCGCCCACAAGGCGCGCTCCTGCGGCAAGTCACTGGCACTGGTCAAGTCCGGACGCACGCCGGCGGCGGCTCGCGCCGCGCGCAGCCACACCGGCGCCCTGACGGGCAGTGACTCCGTTTTTGACGCTTTCTGCCGGCAAGCCGGCATTGCGCGCTGCGAAACCTTGGGGGCGCTGTGTGAAACCCTGAAACTGCTGCACGCCGGCGGACCGCTCGCGGGCCGGCGCGTCATTTTTCTGGGTGCGTCCGGCGGCGACATGGCCATGACCTCGGACCTGTCGAGGCACCTGCAACTCGAATTCCCGGCGTTCCCGCCCGACAAGGCCAGGGAGCTGCAGCGCCTGTTGTCGGACCGGGTCAGTATTGCCAATCCGTTCGACATCCATACCTATCTCTGGTTTGAACATGCGGCGC
This sequence comes from Gammaproteobacteria bacterium, assembly GCA_032124855.1. Classification (GTDB taxonomy): domain Bacteria; phylum Pseudomonadota; class Gammaproteobacteria; order Pseudomonadales; family Azotimanducaceae; genus DATJGR01. The sequence goes on along the minus strand of JAQBCT010000037.1, from coordinate 748 downwards.
TGCGTCGGGTTTTCGACGCGGTCCTGAGTGAAGATGTCGACGCAGTCGCATTCATGCTTGACTGCCCGCCGGAGGCGAGTTGCGACTTGTCTACGTACACGCCCGTGATCGATCAATTTGTTGCGGCGGCTGCCGGCGCGAGACCGCGCGCGGTGCTGCTCGCATCGCTGCCCGAAACCCTGAATGCGTCGATCCGGGAGCGCTGCATGGCTCACGGCGTCGTGCCGTTGCAGGGTCTGCGCGAAGGCCTGGAGGCCCTGGATCAGGCGAGTGCGATGGGCGCGGCCGGGCGACTGCAGGATTTTCCGGTGCCAAGACTGCCGCAGGCCGCGCGCCGCACGGCCTTGCCGATCGGGGAGCACGCCGCCAAGGCAGCATTGGCTCGTTATGGCGTTCCGGTGCCGCACGGTCGCGTCGTCGACTGTGCGGAGGCGGTGGGCACTGCGACCGAACTCGGATTCCCGGTGGCGATCAAGGTGACGGGTGCCGGCATTGCGCACAAGTCCGATCACGGTGGAGTCGCGCTCAACGTCGGGTCGGCGGCGGAGGCCAGTCTTGCGGTCGCAAGGATGGCGGCCTTGTCTCCACAGTTGCTGGTTGAAAACATGGTGATGGACGGGGTCGCCGAAATCCTGGTTGGCCTGATCGTCGATCCGCAGTTTGGACAGGTCCTGGTGCTCGCCGCTGGCGGCACGCAGGCGGAGCTGTGGCAGGATCGGGTCAGCCTGCTGCCGCCGTGGACCCGCCC
>JAQBCT010000036.1:0-7538 GCA_032124855.1 Gammaproteobacteria bacterium | reverse complement strand
GCTCCCGGACGTTGCCGGGCCAGTGATACTCGCGGATGGCTGCCAACGTGGCTAGAGAGAGTTCCAACCCGGGCTTGGACAGCTTGACGCATGTACGTTGCAGAAGCGCCAGCGCCAGCTCGACGACATCACCTTCGCGTTCGCGCAGCGGCGGCACATACAGCGTGGTCGTGCAGAGGTGTTCATACAACGCCGCGTTGAAGTTACCGCTGCGAACCAACTGGTGCAGGTCGCGATGGCTTGCCCCGATCACTACCACGTCGTGGGCGGCCTCCTGGAGTGCGCGCAGCAGCTGGTCTTGCGCGGCGCTCGACAACGCGCTCAGCTCGTCCAGAAACAGCGTGCCGCGACTGGCCAGGTGAAGCGCACCGGCGGGCGCGTGTGGGGTCTCGCTCGACTGCGCATGCGCGTTGCCGAACAGTTCCGATTCCACCAGTCCCGCGGCCATGGTTGTGCAGTTCACCACGACGAATGGCCTGCGGTTGCGAATGGATGCGGCATGGATGGATCGCGCCAACAGTTCTTTGCCAGTGCCCGCCTCGCCACGGATCAGCGCACACGTTCCGCGCTGCGAGAGCGTACCAATCTGATTGCGCAGCCCCCGCATGGCGGCGCAGCTGCCGATGATCTGTGCGGTCGAGTCGTCGCTATCGTATGTCTGGCGTCCCGATGCGGTGCCGCGGAGACTGCGCCTGATGGAATTCACCAATTCGATCGGTTCGAACGGGATCGCCAGGTAATCGCTGGCACCGAGCTGCATCGCCTCCACGGCGCAACGAATGCTGGCACGCTCGGCGTAGAGAACGAGCGGAGTTTGTGGCGCGATCACGCGAAGGTCGATGCCGCGGGCGCCGGCGAGGTCTGCATGGCTGGTGATCACCTGCACATCGCAATCGAGCTGGCTCGCTGCTCGGAAATCGATTGCTTCAACCACGTCCAGACCATGGTCCAGGAGCATGTCATGCAGTGCGCGGCGCCGGGCGGCATCGACATCGACGAGTAGAACTTTGGTCATGGGCGTTCGCACGGACACGTGCCGCGATGGTAGCAAAGGGCCATCAGATGCACACGAATCCAGTGATCACCAGCTCTGTCGGGACACGCGCGAGTTGCCAGTGTTCGACGGCCCAGGACAGGAGTTCGGCCGGCTCCGCGCCGTGCAGCGTCGGGGGTGTTTCGTGACCGAGGAGTGCGAGCGCGAGCTGAATATTCTGGCTGGGTGGACGCGCGTCGACAGCGCCGGCGTTGGTTTGTTTGCTCAGTTTTGCGCCCGTGCGGTCGACGAGTACCGGAACGTGTGCGTAGCAAGGCGGCGTTGCGCCCAGGCGGGCAAACAGCAGGCACTGACGGGGTGTGTTGTCGAGCAAATCGGCGCCGCGGACGACATGTGTCACGTGCTGATCGATGTCGTCCACAACCACAGCAAGCTGATACGCCACGACGCCATCGCGGCGCATGATCACAAAGTCGCCGACATCGCGATCAAGTTGCTGTTGGAACACGCCCTGAATGTCATCGACCACCGAAAGAGTCTCTGCCGGTACCCGCAGGCGGATCGAATGTGGCGTGCCACTCGTGGTGGGGCGGTGCCGACAGTACCCTGGGTAGACGCGGTCGCTGAGTTGACTGCGCGTGCACGTGCACGCGAATGTCTCACCGGTGTGAGCCAGCTGGCTGATAACGTCGAGGTAGCGGGGTAGCCGATCGCGCTGGCGGAGGGCGCGGCCGTCCCAGTGCAGTGCATGCCGTTCCAACGTTTGCAGGATCGCGGAATCTGCGCCGGGTTTGCATCGCGGTTCGTCCAGGTCTTCCAACCGGACGAGCCATTGACCCGCGTAGCTGCGCGCGTGGACGTAGCTTGCCACCGCGATCAGCAGCGAACCGAGGTGAAGTGGACCTGTGGGGGACGGCGCGAATCGGCCGACGACGCTCGCGCGTGTCGCAGTTGTCACGGTTCAACCGTGGGTTTGGCGTTCCTTGATTTCGTCCAGTGTCTTACAGTCGACACACTGTGTTGCGGTGGGACGCGCCTCAAGACGACGCAATCCAATCTCCACGCCGCAGGTGTCGCAATACCCGTAATCTTCCTGATCGATGCGATCGACTGTCTGGTCGATCTTTTTGATCAATTTTCGCTCGCGATCGCGCGTGCGCAGCTCGATGCTGAACTCTTCTTCCTGGGTGGCACGGTCAGCTGGATCCGGGAAGTTGGCTGCCTCATCCTGCATGTGATGGACGGTGCGATCGACTTCTTCCATTAGTTCCTGGCGCCACTTCAATAGGATGTCTCTAAAGTGGTCGAACTGAGCGGCGCTCATATAGATCTCGCCGCGTGCGGGCTCGTAGGGAACGAAATTCTTGAACGGCGAATCAGCGGATCGTGGCGGCCCGCTGGGCTTCGCTCTGGCGTTTGATTTAGATTTCACGTTGCTCTTGGGTTTCACGCTTGTCTTATTCTTTGGAATTGCTTTGATCTTGCCCGCCGCCGTTGCCTTGCGCGCTTCTTTGGCTTGGGCCCCGGATTTGGCGGCCGATCGCGGCTTTGTGGCCGGTTTCGATTTGGCCTTTGCCGTAGATTTCGGTGCAGCCTTGCGCTTGACGGCAAGTTTTGCGGTCACCTTCGGTTTAGCTTGGGCCTTGGTCTTGGTGGCGGCCTTCTTCGCCGCGGTTTTGTTCCGTGTTTTCGCCGCCATGTGCGTCACTCGCTGTACTTTTGAAGCTGTAGCCCGTGGTGGTGAGAGGACGGTGCCCCCGATGAAGGGCGCGTAAGCTACCAGAAGATTCCAGCGATGGCCATACAATTCCATAACACGAACGACGAGAGAAAAAGCAGATGAACGCGCAATCCGATGTGCGAAAAACCCCTTCTTGCCAAGCGTGCAACTCGGCCGCTACGTGATGGAATTTTCACCGGCGCTGACGCGCGCTACGTTGTTGCTTCGCTACAAGAGATTCCTTGCCGATGTGCGCACGCCTGACGGTACACAACTGACCATCCATTGCGCCAATACCGGTGCCATGTCGGGTTGTTCCGAGCCCGGCAGCAGCGTGTGGTATTCGCGATCCGAGCGCGCCGGACGAAAGTACCCTCATACGTTGGAACTGGTTGAGACGGCCCAGAATGAACTCGTCGGCGTGAACACTGCGCGAGCCAACGAGTTGGTTGCCGAGGCGTTGTCACAGCGCCTGATTCGTCAGGTGAGCGGTGCGCTGATTCGACGAGAGGTCCAAATCCCTGATGAGCGCGGCCGATTCGATTTCGCGGTGACTGCGCCGGATGATTCGGTGACGTATGTCGAGGTCAAGAGCGTAACACTGTTGCGCGCGAACAGCTTGGGCGCCTTTCCGGATGCGCGCAGCGAACGCGCGACCCGGCACGTGCGGGCCTTGCAACGTCTGTGTGCCGGTGGGCAACGGACGGTTCTGATTTTCTGTGTGCAGCACAGCGGGGTGAACCGCGTTACCACGGCCGATGATATCGATCCGGACTATGGCGTGGCCGTGCGCGAAGCGCGTGCGTCCGGGGTTTGCGTCGTTGCTTACCGGACGGATATGAATTCGCGCGGCATGACGATTCGCGAGGAGCTACCCGTTGTCTAATTCGAAACCTTTCCGAATTGCTCCAGCACGTCGCGATACTCATCGAGCGAGCGCAGGCGCGCGCCGTATTGGGTGATCAGCTTTGCGGCAGCAAAATTGCCGAGGCGCGCAGCCACCGCGGGTGGCATCCCCGCGCACCACCCGGCGAGGCACGCCCCCGCGTATATGTCACCTGCGCCGTTGGTGTCGAGCGGCGTCACTGGGAAACCCGGCACATCGGTTCGCTTGTTGCCCACGATCAGAACGCTTCCCCTGGCCCCAACGGTGATGTTAACGGCGCGTCCGATGTCCTTGAGTTCTGCAACGGCGACGTCCAAACGGTCTGTGCCCGCCCACTCGAGCGCTTCTTCTTCATTGCAAAAGAGGTGATCGACACCGTTCCCCAGTATCGCCGTGAGCGAGTCGCGAAAGATCTTCACCATGCTGACGTCGGATAGCGTCATTGCTGTTTTGATACCGTGAGCCTCTGCCTGCTCTCGACAACTGATCGCTGCTGGCGCGGCGCTGGACGATGAACTGACGAATCCCTCGATGTAGACGTACTGGGAATTCCGAAGCGCCGTTTCGTCGAGTTCGGTGAATGCCAACTGGTCTGAAATACCCAGAAAAGTGCACATCGAGCGCTCTCCATCCGGCGTTATCAGTACCAGGCAACGCCCCGATTTCGCACCTTTGCTGGGATGTTGAGTATTGGTTGTCACTCCGATGGTCTGCAGATCCGCGACGAAGAACGCACCCGTCGCGTCGTCGGCGACTTTGCACGAGTAAAATGTCTGCGCGCCGAATGCCTGAGCCGCGATCATCGTATTCGCTGCGGAACCGCCACTGGTACGGCTCGGTTCCAGGTCGCGCAACGCGTCAAGCAGTTCGTCCAACCGTGCTTCACCAACGAGTGTCATGTGTCCCTTGTCGATTCTATGATGACGCAGGAAGCCATCGTCGACACTGAACTCCATATCGACCAAGGCATTACCCAGCGCGTAAATCTGATAACGGCTCATCGGCTCGCAATCTCCGCAAACGCCTCGTCGGCGGCCCGCAATGTTGAGTCTATTTCGGTGGCGCCATGCGCCGCACTGACAAAGCCGGCTTCAAACGCCGACGGCGCGAGGTACACGCCTCGAGCGAGCATGGCATGGAAGAACTGGTTGAATCGCGGCACGTCCGACGCAGCTACGTCGCCCAGATTGCCCACTTGCGATTGTGATGTGAAAAAGACACTGAACATGCCGCAGACGTGATTCACCGCGAGCGGGACGTTGTGCCGGTTGGCCGAGGCAGCGAGGCCGTGTGCAAGTTGTTGGGTCGCCGCGCCCAGGCGGTCGTAGAACGTCTGGTTGTCGATCTGATCGAGCATGGCGAGCCCGGCCGCCATCGCCAGCGGATTACCCGACAGCGTCCCTGCTTGGTACACCGGCCCTGCGGGCGCGACGAGGTCCATGATGTCGCGACGACCGCCGAATGCACCGACCGGCAAGCCGCCACCGATGACCTTCCCGAGGGTTGTCAGATCGGGTGTGACGTTGAACAGTGCCTGCGCGCCGCCGCGTGCGACACGAAACCCGGTCATCACTTCGTCGAAAATCAGCAGGGCGCCGTGCTGTTGCGTGAGCCGCCTGAGTAGCGGAAGAAACCCTGGGACTGGCGGTATGCAGCCCATGTTCCCCGCAACCGGCTCAACAATGACGCACGCAATGCGGTCGCCGAACTGATCAAATACAGCCGCGACCGCGGCTTCGTCGTTGAATGGTACGTTCAGTGTATGTTTCGCGGTGTCGACGGGCACGCCGGGTGAGTTCGGGATGCCAAGCGTCAACAAACCTGAGCCAGCTTTTACGAGTAGTGCATCGACATGGCCGTGATAGCAGCCATCGAATTTCAGGACGATATCCCGCCCAGTGAAACCACGCGCGAGTCGAATGGCCGACATGGTGGCTTCGGTACCCGAATTCACCATGCGAACCGTCTCGATGCTGGGCATCATTGCGATGACCTTTTCGGCCAGTTCGATCTCGAGCAGTGTTGGCGCACCGAATGCCAGCGCGTGTTCCACTTGTGCTGTGATGGCCGCGCGCACCCGCGGATTCGAATGGCCGAGAATCATCGGCCCCCAGGCACCGACGAAGTCGATAAACCGATTGCCATCTACGTCGATGAGTGCCGCGCCCACCCCGGATTCGAAAAATATGGGGGTGCCGCCGACGCCCTTGAAAGCGCGAACGGGTGAATTGACGCCGCCCGGAATGCTGCGTTCGGCGCGGCGTATGAGTTGCTCTGAAATTGTGTATCTAGACATGGAACGGATCTCTCAAAATGGCTTCACCACGGCAAGTATCACAATGGGAATCAGAGCGAGCAGGGGCAATTCGTTGAACCATCTGAAGAACCGATCACTGTGATTGTTAGCGTCTGCAGCGAACACTGCGATGATCCGGCCGCAATAGAGGTGGTACCCAATCAGCGCGACGACCAGCAGCAATTTGATCTGCATCCAGACCGCGTTGACATATGAATTCCAGGACATTGCGAGCAAGGCGAGACCGCATCCGATCGCAATGACTGCGCAGGGCGTCATGATGCCACGGTAGAGCTTGCGTTCCATGATCTTGAAACGCTCGATGCCGGTCGTGTCGCGCGCCATTGCGTGATAGACGAACAAACGCGGCAGATAGAAGATTCCAGCGAACCAGAAGATCACGAAGAGGATGTGTATGGCCTTGAGCCAGAGCATTGAACCCAGCCTGCGTCATTGGTGGTGGAAATGGGGAGCAGAAGTCGCAGCCTCCGTCGCAAATTCGGCGCGCCGCGCAGTCTAGTATAAGAGGCAACTGGGTGGAGGAAGAACTGTGAGCCGAGCCAGCTCGCTGATGCGCATGAAGGTAGTGGCCGAACGTCCGCTGCGCCTAGCCGTCGCCGTCGCCGTGGCCATCGGCCTCGCGCTGGTCACAGGAGTGGCCGGCTTCCTGCTTGGCCGCGCTGAGATGGGTGGCGTATTCAGCAGCACGGGTGCTCGCGATATTGACGAGATCAAGGCTCGCGCCACAGTGCTCGAACGGAAGCTGGCCGATATTCGGCTGAGCGAAGTCGTTGATGGTGACGCCAACGAGAGCCTGCGTCAGACCATTAAATCGTTACGAGACGAACTGTCTGCTTCCCAGGAAGAGGTGCTCTTCTATCGTCAGCTGATGGCGCCGTCCGAAGCGCAGCGCGGCTTGCGCATTGAGAAATTCGAGCTCACCGCTGGCGGCGGGCCGGGTCAGATCAGATACCGGCTGCTGTTGACCCAGGTCGTCGATCGCCACGACTGGGCGAGCGGCGGCGTCACGCTGGATTTCGCAGGGACCTGGGAGAACCAGCAAGTAGTGCTGCCGCTCACAGACTTGACCAAAGTCGGCTCCTATCCTCTGGCGTTCCGGTTTCGCTATCTGCAGGAGTTTTCCGGAACGCTCGCGATACCGGACGGCATGGACCCGCAGAGCGTGGTGATCACCGCGGCCACAGCGGGAAAGGCGGCGAAAAGGGTGCAACGGACTTTTGGCTGGACGCTCGAAGAGGATTGAACATGATGGGAAAAAAGCCGGCCACGAAGATGGGCAAGGGCGCCACGTTGATCGCGCAGAACACGGAAGTCTCGGGTGACGTGCGGTTTGCCGATCAGCTCTATGTTAACGGTCATATAGAAGGCAACATCAACGCGCAGGAAGGTACTGAAGCAACTTTGATGATTAGCGAGGTGGGCTCGGTGAAGGGGCAGATCCACGCACCTTTTGTTGTTATCAATGGGCGGGTGGAGGGCGACGTCCATGCGGATGTTCGCGTTGAGCTGGCCGCCAATGCCAAGATTTCGGGCAACGTGTACTACAAGCTGATTGAAATGCAGTTGGGCGCGATGGTCGATGGGCAGCTGGTTCACGTGCAGGAAGAATCGGGTGCCAAAA
>JAQBCT010000035.1:0-7896 GCA_032124855.1 Gammaproteobacteria bacterium | reverse complement strand
CCGCCTGTTCGACGGTGTCGCGGAATTCTTCACTCGCTACGATTTTCTGGTGGCGCCTACCACCCAGGTGCTGCCGTTCGACGTGACCCAGCCGTGGGTCACGCAGATCGAGGGCGTGGCCATGCGCGACTACCTCGAGTGGATGCAGAGTTGCGCGCGCATCACGGTCACAGGCTGCCCCGCGCTATCGATGCCGGCGGGGTTCAGCGCGACGGGGCTGCCCATTGGCGTGCAGATCGTCGCGCCCGTTCGCGCCGAGGCGCGACTGCTGGGATTCGCCAAGGCGCTGGAGGCGGTCACGGGTCATGCCCACCGCCTGCCGCCGCTCATCACGAAGGATCTGTCATGAATGCACTGTGCGCCGAACTCGAACGGACCTGGCATACGGAGATTCCCATCAGTGCGGCAATGGGGATTTCTGTGGTCGAGTTCACCAACGACGTGCTGGTGGTGCGTGCGGATCTCGCGCCCAACGTCAATGTGCACGGCACTGCATTCGCCGGCAGCCTGTATGCAATCGCTGCGTTGTGCGGCTGGGGAATGACCTGGTTGCAACTCAAATCACGCGCCATCGACGGCAGCATCGTCATCGCGAACGGGAATATCCATTACGCGGCACCGGTGCAGCAGGCCATCGTCGCGACGTGTCGATTCGAAGGCGCCGCGCAGGATACCGCCATGGCGCGTCTCGTGAGCGCGGGCAAGGCGCGCTTCAATCTGAGCTGCAGCATCGCTGCACACGAGCGCGAAGCGGCACTGTTCACTGGCGAGTATGCCGTGCGCCTCAACCGGCCGGATCCGCGACCGGCCTGAAGTTCACGGGGCCCAGCGCCAGCGCGCAATGCGATCGCCGGCGACGCTGCCCAGATACAGATCGCCGCCGAGCTGCACGGCAACCGACACGCCGCCCAGCGGCGCACCGCGATGAGCCAGCACGATCAGGCTGGTAGCAGCCGCCGGGTCGATCTCGACAATTTCGAACGCGGATCCACACGCGCCATCCAGCAGATCGCGGCACATCATCAGTTCTCGCAACGAATCGGTATGCGAGGCGACCAGCAGTTTCCCGTTCGCATCCCACGTGATGTTATCGGGACGCCGGATCGGCATGCGCGTCACTGCAGCGCTCGCAAGGTCGATTGCGTGCACGGCATCACCCAGAAAACTCGCGACATACAGCGTGCGTTCATCCTGCGACTTCGCAATGCCGTTGGGAAACTGCATCTCGCTGCCAGCTACCACCGCATATCCCTCGGCGGGATGCCAGTGGTAAACGCGTCCGGTGGCGGCGCCGAAGACAATCGCCTTCAGAAGCGCCCACCACTGTGCGCGTAGCGGCAGCATGTCGGTGGCCCAGAACCCGCCGGCGCGGCTTACCACCACGTCGTTGAGGTACGCGTCACCCGGCGCCAGCACGCAACCACGCCAGTGCAGCGCGAGGCCGGCGTCACTCTCCTCCACGGCAAAGAACTCAATGGTCTCGCGCGCGCCGTGATTGACGGCGAGCAGTTGCAGGATGCCATCCGCGCGGAGTTGCAGGTCGATACCGTGCGGCGCGAAATTCTCGCTGAGTGGGGGCGCGCAATCGGGCTCGCCCCAAGCGCGCACATCGTCGAACTCACCCACCGGGAAGAGGATTTCTACGCGCTCGCTGGCCGGTTGATACGCGACGAGGCTACCGCTCTGAGCGTCATCGAACGCCGCCATCTGGCTGATCAGCAGCCAGCGACCGGATGGCGTGACAACGATATCTTCCGGATTCTGAAACTCACAGATCGGGGTGATGCCCGACTGCGTCGCGCAACCCACAACCGGTGTGACCGGCGATGAGCACGCACCCAGAGCGAGCAGCGCCGCAAAACCGATCAGCCTCATGCGTCGGCCTGTGCCATGCGCCGTCGATGGCGAATGAACGGGCGCGTCCGGTCAGCGGACGTACGCATCGCTTTCCCCGAGTTTGAATTCGATGCGGCTGAGCAGCCCCACCGTGTCGATGAACTCGCCGCGGCGCACGCCGGCGTTGAAGTGCCAGCTGCGCACTGCCTTCAATGCAGCCTCATCGAACAGCCCCGGCGGATTCGCCTCGACCACCCGCTCATCGACGACTTCGCCGGAGGCAGTGACGGCGTAGCTCACCACCACATAGCCCTCCAGCCGTTGCGCGGCGGCGGCGACGGGATATTCAAGCCCGCCCGCAGAGACAATCTGCGGCGGCCGCGTGGCGCTGCCCACGCACCCTGCCACCATCGTCAGCAGAATCACGACGACGACCCAGCGCATCACGCCGCCTCGCCGGCGTGCAACACGGCGTACTGTCGGTCTGCCGCGTCGCATCGCACGGGCGGTTTGTCCGCTTGATGGAAGACCGCGCCATCGGCGGCGTACTGCAGGATATAGGCCTTGCGCACCTGCGCGGTGACGTTGGGTCCAGTGCGATGCGGCGTGAGGCTCGAGAACACCGCCACGCTGCCCGCCGATAGTTCCAGCGGGATCGCCCCCTCCACACCTTCGAGGCATTCGAATCCCACCGGCGTCCAGCGATGGGTCAGCGTGCCCAGCTTGTGCAGACCCGGGACAATCCACGGACAACCGTTGTCGATCGTCGCATCAGTGAGCGCCACCCAGCACGTCAGATACTGCTGCGGCTCGACATAGGTGTAGCCGTTGTCCTGGTGCCACGGAAACTCCCGATCGGCTTCAGGCTTCTTGTACACCGACTGATCCCAGTACAGTCGCACGTCGGGGCCGATGAGGTCTGCGCACACATCCAGCAACACCGAGTGGCGCGAGAACGCAGCCAGGGCGGCGGACTGCGTGACCAGGTGCGGCCGGAAGGTGATCTGGCCCGCGCGCGCGATGCCATAGGTGCCGTCCTTGCGGGTGCGCAGGAAGGCCTCGCTCTGCGCCTCCAATGGATCGATCGCAGCAACCACGTCGCGCATTTCCGCTTCGCTGAACACATCACTCAGCGCAAAGCCGCCCTGTTCGTTGTAGGCCGCCAACTGCCCGGCATTGAGCCGCCGGGACGGGGGCTGGGCACCCTGCCAGGTGAACCCGAGATTGCTGGGGTGAAGTTCGTACTGCATTGCCTGACTCCGAAACTCGACAGCTAATCCATTGCAAAACGCTGGCGTGCGAGCGCCGCAGGTGAGGCGTCGTCGCATCGATAACCGCGAATGCGCCATGTGAATCGATAGCGGCCCGGGCCCACGCGGTATTGCGGCAACGTATCGGGGCCGCAGGCGCCCGTGCCCACGCCGCGATGACGATGGTCGAGGTGCAGTTCGATCGCATCATTGCGTGTGAGATCCACCGTGTGACGCGCGGCATAGAGGGCCTCTGGCGTGAAATGGCTCACCGAGAACTGCGCGGCCGCATCCGGTACGAACAGCAGACCCACCGAATTGTCGTGCAGCGCAAGCCAGCGCACGTCGGTGTGATTGCCATGTTCCTGGGGCACGATGTAGGGAACGTACTCACCATCCACTGTGGAATCGTAGCGACCCAACGGATAACCGAAGGCGCGATCTGCATAGTTCTCCTCCGGGCCGCGACCGTAGTACTGCAGCTGTTCCAGGCCGGGCCGCAGACGCCAGCGCAGGCCGAGCCGCGGTAGATCAACCAAGGCGCGCGGGATGACAATGTCCTGGCTCAAAAGCACTTCACCGTTACCGAGCACGTGCCACCGCTCCCGCTGGCGGATGGGAGCCGCCACGCCGCGCAGGGTGTGGCGCAGCGTGCGAGTGAGTTCGAATGCGCCGTCGCGGCGGTGGCGGACGGTCACCGAGGGTCGCGACGCACGCGGTGCAACCAGATTCCACTCCAGCCACTTTGGCAATACGCCACCCACGCGTTGAGAGAGTTTCACGCCATCGTTGTCGGTGGGGGCGCGCCATAGTGCAAGCCGCGGGCCGCGTGCCAAGAGCGCACGGCCCGCCACCGCCAAACCAGTCAGCAATCCGGTATCGCTCGCAAAGCGCAGCGCGACATCGCCCGCCGCCACGTCGATGCGCGAATCTTCGCGCCGCACGATGGCGGCGTCAGTGCAACGCTGGCGCCGCGGCGCGCGCGATGTCAGCGGCCATTCATCGAAGCCGACCTGATGACCGCGCGGTGCCCAGGCGACGGCACGGCGCAGCTCATACACCACGCGCAGCATGAGTTCCTCGCCGGCGCGCAGCTCAGGCGCGGGATAGCGGATCGTCACGGTACGCGTCGCGCCGGGCGCGATGGGCGCGCAGTTGATCGTTTGTGCATGCACCGCGACGCCATCCACGAGCACGATCAGTCGACAGCTGAAACGCGCGCTGTCGCTGAAGGAACACCGGTTCTCGATGGCCAGGCGCAGCGGCGAGCGTCCCACGATGCGGCTGCGCAGCGGTTGCGCGATGCGGTGATGTTCCCAGAGTCCAGGATGCGGCGTGCGATCCGGCCACACGAGGCCGTTGCACAGAAAATTGGCGTCATTGGGTTCGTCACCATAGTCGCCACCGAAGGCGTAGTAGCTGCGCCCCGCGGCATCGGTTTCGAGCAGGCCCTGATCCACCCAGTCCCAGATATAGCCTCCCTGTAGTCCTCGGGAGGATTCAATCAGATCCCAGTAGTCCTTCAGGCTGCCGTTGGAGTTACCCATGGCATGGGAGTACTCGCACATGATCAGCGGCTTGTCGCCTTTGTAGTGACGGTCGAAGTGCGCGAGTTCCGCGATGCTGGGATACATCGGCGCGATCACATCCGACGCCGCGACATCGAGCGCAGCGCGCTCATCCAACGAGGATTCGAAGGCGCGACCCTGATACTGACCCCACGCCACCAGCAGATTGCCCTCGTAGTGCACGCCCCGGCTGGGATCAGCCTGGTGCACCCACGCCGCCATGGCATCGTGAATCGCGCCGTAGCCGCTCTCGTTGCCAAGCGACCACTGGATGATGCAGGCATGATTGCGATCGCGCGCCACCATGCGCTGCACACGGGCCATGAAGGCGGCGTGATAGCGCGCATCGTGCACCAGACTGCGCTGCCGCGCGTGGGATTCGATGTTGGCTTCGTCGATCACGTACAGACCCAGCTCATCGCACAGATCGTAAAAGCGATGATCGTGGGGATAGTGCGCCGTTCGGACCGCGTTGAAGTTGAAGCGTTTCATCAGCACGAGGTCGTCACGCGTGGTCTGCAGCGGCACCGTCTTTCCCAGGTGCGCGTGGAACTCGTGGCGGTTGACCCCGTAGATCAAGACACGCTCGCCGTTGATGAGCAGCGCACGATCGCAAATCTCAACGCGACGGAAACCGATGCGCTGCGTGACCACCTCCACCACCGCACCATCTGGCGCGATCAGTTCCGCAATCACCCGGTAGAGCTGCGGATTCTCGTGCGACCACGGCTTAATGCTCGCAATTTCCGCGCGCGCCGTGACCACGGCACCGGTGAACAGCACCGCTGAGACGCTGGAAGCGCGATGCGAATGGTTCAGAAACCGCGGCACGTCGCCTCCAAGTTGCCGCCGCACGAGCGCTCGACCGGCCAGCGTCTCTACGCGATAGCGCAACTGCCATCCGTCACCGCACTCGCCCGCGACCTCGCCGTCGATGGCAAGTGTGCCGCGCGCGAAATCGTCCGTGAGGGATGCGGTGATGCGCAGATCGGCGATGTAGGTGCGTGCGGTGCTGTACAGATACACGCTGCGATGCAGACCGGCCATCCACCAGTGATCCTGATCTTCAATGTAGCTTGCGTCGCTGTAGCGGATGACCAACGCGCCCAGCACGTTCTCGCCGCGCCGCAGATGCGCCGTCAGATCGAACTCCGCAGGCAGACGGGAATCCTTCGACAGGCCGATGAACGTACCGTTGAGATAGAGCAACAGCACGCTTTCAGCCGCGCCGACGTGAGCCACGACGCGGCGGCCGCGCCAGGCGGACGGCAGCTTGAACGACTTGCGATACAGTCCCGTCGGGTTGCGCTGGGGCACGCTCGGCGGGTCGCGCGCAAACGGCATCACGACGTTGGTGTAGTGGGGGTTATCGTAGCCTTGCCGCGTCCAGTTACCGGGCACCGTGACCCGATCCCACTTCGACGCATCGAATTGCACGGACGAAAAATCCGCGGGCGCGGCGTGGGGAGTGTCGAACAGGCGAAACTGCCAATCGCCGTCGAGCGAGAGTTGCCACGCAGTTTCGCCGCCATCCCGCGCCTCGGCGGGCGAGGCGTACGGCAAAAGCGGCGGCCGCATGGGCAACCGGTTCAGGGCAATGCATTCGGGCATTTCCCAGACCGGCGTATTCCCCACTGTGAGCATCAAGCGGTATCCATGAGTTGATGCAGCTAGCCTGCAGTGGCGTGCCGCGCGATGCAACGGCCGCACCGATTCGCTATCCTGCGCGCATGCAAATGGCCAGTGCCGCGTGAATCAAAGACAAAAAGTGCTGGTGCTGTATCTCACTGATTCGTCGCTCGACTCACGCGTCGTTGCGTGGGCGCAATACGACGGCACGGCAACGACAGAGCATATGGCCGGCGACGCCGCGGAGCCGCCCTACGCCACCGGCCTTGCGGCACTACGCGATGGTTGGCGGTTGTTGCAGATGGCACCATTGCAGGCGCATGCACCCGGTGCTGAATTCACGACGGCCTATCTGAAATACGAATTTCTCTTCGAACAGCTGGTGGATATGGATGTCTGAGGCAACCCTGCTCACTTCGCGGGAGATGGCGAGTTTCGTCGCGCGGGGATTTCTGCGATTCGACGCCGTGGTGCCGCAGGTGATCAACGAAGCGTTTATCGACATGGTCGGGCGGCCACCCGAACCCGGCGCCAGCGGCCGCAAGATCTACGCGCAGCTGCTCTCGGGCAGCGGTATCGACGCGGTGCCGGCGGGCATACCGCTCGATGAGGCATACGCCAAACACTCGCCGATTGATCAACTGCTGCGCCTGCCGCTGGTGCGCGGCGCCATCGCCAGTCTGGTGGGCGCCGGGTCGCGCTTCGACCACCACTTTCTGCACGTGACGTTTCCGCCCGAGTTCTATCAGGCGATGGGTGTGCCGAACGTTTCGCAACATACCCATCAGGATTCCACGATCGATCCGCGGCGCGCCTTCGACATTCAGATCATGTACTTCCCGCACGAAGTGACGCCGGACATGGGCGGCACTCGCTTCGTGCCAGGGACCCATCTGCGCATCGTCAGTGAAGCGGCGGTGGGCCGGTATCAGAACATCCGCGGTCAGCAGCACGTCGTCTGCCCGGCTGGCACACTGCTGTTTCTGCATCACGGCATCTGGCATGGCGGCGGTGTGAACCGCTCGGACCAGCTGCGCTATATGTTCAAAATTCGCATCAACCCCAGCATGCGCCAGCATCGACTGTGGGATACCTCGGATCTGGGCAACGACCATCACCGCCAACGTCCCATCTTCCTCACCAAGGCGCCGCCGGATCCGCACGACGTGCATACAATCCTGACCACACCGGAACCGTGGTTCGAAGCCGATACCGGGCGGCTGGAATATCTGAATCGAATACGCTTGTGGCGATATCTGCTGGGCGATGAAAGCTTTGACGCGGACTATTGGTTGACGCGCGTCGAGAACGAGCCCGCATGACTCAGCGAGGACCAGAAATGTCGGAACCCGAACCCGGCCAAGACAATCACGACGAAAAACCGCTGACCATCTGGCAGATCGCCAGCAGCACTGTAGCAGCGGCGTTTGGCGTGCAGAGCAAGGCTAATCGTGAACGCGACTTCTCCCGCGGCAAGCCACTGCACTTCATCATTGCGGGCATCACCTTCACAGTGGTGTTCGTGCTGACGGTCGTGCTGGTCGTACAGCTGGTACTTCAGGGGTCGGAATGACGGGGTCGGAGTAAGGTACCGGAGTAACCTTAGTGCGGCG
>JAQBCT010000034.1:0-3246 GCA_032124855.1 Gammaproteobacteria bacterium | reverse complement strand
GTGCGGCGCTCAGCGCGACGCCGTTGCCGACGACTTCACTGGGCAAGACGCAGCCGGCGTTGCGCGAGTGGCCCCGCCGCAGCGCTCGGCTGACGGTGGAGTTGCTGGCAGCCCTGATGGTTGCCTCGGCGCTCGCGAATGACCTTGCGAACGGCGCCAGCACGCCGGCGGCCATGAGAAAGATCAGATTGCGCGAGACTTCCACCGCCGAGCCCGCCTGCCCGGTCAGGGCAGCCACCGCATCACCCAGCGGCATCGACCCGCGCTGCATCAGTTGCCGCAGTGCGCCGATGAAGTCGTCCTGAAATCGTATTTCGCCACGCGGCACGCGCACCGTGCTCGGGATCTGCAGCGGATCGCCGATGCTGCCTATGACCGCGGCGTTCAGTTGAGCGGTGGTGTCAGCGGGGCTCAGTAGCGCAGTGCCGCGCACGAATACATCGCGTCGAAATCGACGGTTCGCAGCGAAATCCATGGCCAGATGGCGTTGCCGCGCGCTGGACAACGCGTTTACGGCTTCGGCCGCCGCGTCGTCGATGATCAGCATCGGGTGATTGTCGGGAAGGGTTGCGCTGCCTGCGTAGGTGAGACCCGCTGCTTGCATCGCGTCGGCTACATCGACGCTGTAGAACACTTCCCACGCGCTGTTGAGGAATTCGTGTGAGAGATAATTCCCGGCGCCGCGGGCCTGGGCGCGTTCATAGGCCTCAATGGCGGCGCGCGCTTCGGGATTGCACTCGACATACCGCAGATTGCCCTGCAGCTGCTGCAGCGTCTGCATTGCGTGGACGGTGCGTTGGGTGGTATCGCCTGGCGCACCCCCGGCGAGTTCGACCAGCAGCCGCCGCAGCGGCGTCTCGGCCGCCCAGCCGGGCATGCAGTTGTAGCTGTTGTACAGCAGCCCGCCGTCGCGCAGACGCGCGCGGATGATGGCGCCGATGGCTGCGCGTGCCGGTGCATCCACCCAGCTGTAGATGCCGTGCAGCACGATGAAGTCGAAGTCCGGCAACGCGGTGTCCAACAGTTGTGCGAAGTCGCAATGCAGGACCTGAATGTTCTCCAGTCCCAGTTCCGCGGCGTGGGTCGTGCCTGCGGCCACATGTGCGGCGTTGATATCACAGGCATAGAAGGTGGCGTGGGGGAACGCGCCGGCATTGACGATCGTGGAGGTGCCGAAACCGCAACCGAGTTCGAGGTAGGTGAACGGGCGGGTGAGATCCACTGCCCGCACGCCGTTCAGCGCGGCGACATAGTTCAACCAAACCGGCGACAGTTCGCGGAAGAAGTTGTCGGGGTAGGTGGTGTCAGTGACATAACCCACGGCCGGCTGCGGCGTGCTCATCTCTGCCTCGAAGTTCCTGGGTTGCGCGACTGCGACTATAGACGAAGCGATACTGGCGGTGCCTCGCGCTGCTAGAATTCGGCCGCGTTGTGATGCAACAGGCGAGGAGCCGCTCGATGAGCCGAATAGATGGACTGCGTGAGGAACTGGGCGGCGCGCACCCGCTGGCCGCCAAGAAAGTCAAAGACCATCTGGAGCCGTACGTGGCTGCCTTCATTGCGCAGGCACCGTTCGCAGTGATGTCGAGCAGCAGCCGCGACGGTGATTGCGACGCCTCACCCAAGGGCGGCCTGCCCGGTTTCGTCAAGGTGCTCGATGAGCGCACGCTGCTGATTCCCGATGTTGGCGGCAACCGGCTGTTCCAGAGCTTTCAGAATTTCGAGAGCAACCCCAAGGCTGGCCTGCTGTTCATGATCCCCGGCATGGATGTCACTGTGCGGGTGAACGGCCGCGTGCGCGCGGTGGAGCCTGACGAACTTGCATCGCGCGGCATTGCGCCAGAGGTGCTCAACCCCGACGGTAATGCCGGACTGGTGCAGGGGATCTTGCTGTCGGTGGACGAGGCGTATTTCCACTGCCCGCGTTCGTTTCAGTTCGCCGAACTGTGGAATCCTGAGACGATTGCGGCCAACCGCAAACGCTCCATCAAGGATCTGAAGGCTGCTGCCGCCCCGTAGGCCCGCATGACTGACGCTGCGCTGCGCTTCGACAATCGCTTCGTCGCTGCCCTGCCAGGCGACCCCGAGGCTGAGAATTTCCGCCGCGACGTAGCGGGGGCTTGCTATTCGCGTGTGCAACCCACCGCGGTGCGTGCGCCGCAGCGTGTCGCGTACTCCATCGACGCGGCGCGGCTGCTGGACCTCGATGCGGCGCAGATCGAATCCGATGGCTTTACCGCCGTGCTGGCCGGCAACCGGCTGTTGCCCGGCATGGATCCTTACGCCACGTGTTACGGCGGACACCAGTTCGGCAACTGGGCGGGGCAACTGGGAGACGGCCGCGCGATCAACTTGGGCGAGGTGCTCAACCGCCGCGGCGAGCGCTGGGCGATGCAGCTGAAGGGCGCGGGGGCCACCCCCTACTCGCGCAGCGCGGATGGTTTGGCGGTGCTGCGCTCATCGATCAGAGAATTTCTGTGCAGCGAAGCGATGTTTCATCTCGGCGTGCCCACCACGCGCGCACTCAGCGTGGTGACAACGGGTGAGTCGGTGATGCGGGATATGTTCTACGACGGTCACGCCGCACCGGAGCCGGGCGCCGTGGTCTGTCGGCTGGCGCCGTCGTTCACCCGCTTCGGCCATTTCGAAATTCTGGCGGCGCGCGGTGACGTTGAACTGTTGCGACGTCTCGTGGACTTCACGATTGCCACGGATTTTCCCGGGCTGGATCAGGGCGGCGATCGCACAGACGTGTATCTGGCGTGGTTCGAAACGGTATGCAACCGCACGGCGCGAATGGTCGCGCACTGGATGCGCGTCGGCTTCGTTCACGGTGTGATGAACACGGACAACATGTCCATCGTCGGACTCACCATCGACTACGGTCCGTACGGCTGGATCGACAACTACGACCCCAACTGGACACCCAATACCACCGATGCGGCACAGCGCCGTTATCGATTCGGCCAGCAGGCGGCCGTGGCGCAGTGGAATCTGCTGCAACTGGCGAACGCGATCTTCCCGCTGATCGATGCGGCCAATCCACTGGAGGAGTTGCTGCGCGGTTTCATGCGCACCTTCCAGGCCGACTGGCAGGCGATGCTGGCGCAGAAGCTTGGCCTGACGCCATCGGCGGGCACGAACGACGCGCCGCTGTTTGCCGAGCTGGACGCGGTGCTGCAACTCGCCGAAACGGATATGACGATCTTCTTCCGCCAGCTGGGCGACCTCGATCCCGGTGAGCCC
>JAQBCT010000033.1:0-4783 GCA_032124855.1 Gammaproteobacteria bacterium | reverse complement strand
TACTCCGGTTCGTTACTCCGACCCCTGGTCTGTCGGGCACTCGATGGTCACGCCGCGGCGGCGCAGCCGCTGCACCAGGACATCGCCAAACGCCGTGGCGGGCGTCAGCAGGCCCGCGCGGTTTCGTCCGCCTGGTAGCGCATCGCGATTGACCGCCAGGGCCAGAGCGCTCTCGCTGACGAATTTGACGGTCGCGCGATTGCCGGGATCGCCCTCACCTTCGATGAGTGCCCACCCCTTCGTGCCATCGTCAGCAATGCCCAGCGCGCGACACTCGAAGAAGCCTCCATCCATGGCGTCTTCGGAGGGCCCGTCACCGGGCGCAGGGGCGATGGCCGCCAGCGCGCGTGCCGCGCCCGGAATGCGCATGGCCGATTGCATCAATCCCATGCCGAATGCCGCGGCGGTGGCGGCGGCCAGTGGCATCGGCGCGCCGAGGTCCCAGTACTCCTGATAACGAAAACGCGGTCCGTACGGTTGCTGCCACTGGCTGAGCAGCGCGTGGCTGCGGCGCACGACCCGCGTATTGATCGGCGCCATGAAGAACGGTGCCACCCAGGTGCGCAGATCGGGATCGTAGACGGGCAGGGCGGGATCGCGGTTCGCCAGCGCCTCATCCGCGCTGCGCAATGCATCGGGATTCAGCAGCAGGGGATCGTCGAATGCGTGGCGATCGGTCGAACCCAGCATGTTGACCATGGATGCGATCGTGCCGCCATTGATGCCGCCCTGGGCGCGGTGAAAGGCGCGCACCTCGCGCGTCGTCTTGCCCAGGCTGCGAAAATGCTCGCTCAAGAGCCACGCGCACAGATCCGAAGGCACCGAATCGAAGCCGCAGAACGGTACGATCTTGGCGCCGCTGGCGGTGGCGGTTGTCTGATAGCGGTCGATCATGCGCCGCACCCAGGGTGTTTCCCCGGTGATATCGACATAGTCGACGCCGCGTCTGGCACAGCTGCGCAGCAGTGCTTCGCCGTAGCGGGCGAACGGACCCGCCGTCGTCAGGATCACGCGCGTGCGCGCCACCAGACCGTCGATGGCACTGTCGTCTTCGGCATCGGCCACGATGATCTCGGGTCGCGCCGTCAGGGAATTGCGCAACGCTTCGAGTTTCCCGGCGCTGCGCCCGGCGATTGCCCAGCGCAGCGGTGCTTCGGCGAATTCATCGAGATAAGCCGCCACCTGCTGTCCCGTGAATCCGGTGGCGCCGAATACCACGATGTCGAAGGACGCTTGGGTCATCTGTGATGTTCCTCAAAGGGTTGCAGCGTTGCTTGCGCCTTCAGCGCGGTGTGGCGACGCCGTGGTACATGTAGGCCGCGAAACGGGGGCCCGGCTCGTAGCCCTGTTCGAGGCGCGTCACCTGAAATCCGGCGTCGCTGATCAGGTGATCGGGTTGACGGGCCAGATGGCAGCCCCCGCCGATGGGTTTCCATGCCGGTTCCAGCCACTGTTGCGTGCGGGCGACCCCTGCATCGGGTGAACGGCCGTGCTCAATGAAGATCAGCTGGCCCGCAGGTTTGAGGACCCGGCGCATCTCGGCCAACGCGCGATAGACGTTCGGAATGGAACACAGCGTCCACGTGCATACGATGGAGTCGAAGCTGTGATCTGGCGCGGGGATCTGCTCACCGGATACCGTTAACAGCTCGACCACCGCACCGATCTTGTGGGCGCGTTCGCGCGCCAGCTGCGTCAGCTCCGCCGCTGGATCGAGTCCGGTCACGGATTCGCATGCCTCACCGTAAAACTTCAGATTCAGCCCCGAACCGATGCCGATCTCGAGCACGCGGCCGCGCGCGAGCGGCACATAGCGCTCGCGCAGCGCCATCATCGGCGGCATTGCACAGGCGGCGTTGATGAGTTTGGGGAGGACGTAGCGTCGATACAGGCCCATGGCAATCCCAATTCGATTCGGCGAAGCGGGAGTATTGCCTAAGCGACGCCGCAAGGCATCCGGCCGCGGTGTACTAGAATGGGCCCGCCATGAATCAGCTGCCCGCCAACCTGCGCGCCCTCATCGAACCCGACGCACGCGCCGTGTGCGCCCGGCTCCACGCAGCCGGCCACCGCGGCTGGATTGTCGGTGGCTGTGTGCGCGATCTGCTGCTCGGCCAGCCGGTTTCCGACTGGGATATCGCCACGGATGCGCACCCGGATGACGTGATGCGGCTGTTCGACGACGTGATTCCCACCGGCATCGCCCACGGCACGGTTACGGTGTTAATCAGCGGTCGGCCGCTGGAGGTGACCACGCTGCGCGGCGAAACGACGTACAGCGACGGCCGGCATCCGGACGCGGTGATATTCGTCGAGGACATCGTGGCGGATCTGGCGCGGCGCGATTTCACCGTCAACGCCATTGCGCTCGACCCCGCCAACGACACGCTCATCGATCCATTCGACGGGCAGGCCGATCTGCGTCGCGCGCTGTTGCGCGCCGTGGGCGATCCCGCCGAACGCTTCGGTGAGGATGGCCTGCGCGTGCTGCGCGCCGCACGCTTCACGGCAACGCTCGAGATGGAGATTGAACCGGCCACGCATGCCGCGATTGCGCCTTCGCTCGCGACCTTTCGAAAAGTGTCGCCGGAGCGGGTGCGGGATGAGTGGCTCAAGACCATGCGCGCTGCACGGCCTTCGCGTGCCTTCGATGTCATGCGCGAGACCGGCATGCTCGGCATCACCTGCCCTGAGCTGCTGGAAGGTGTCGGCGTGGAACAAAATCGCTGGCACGGCTACGACGTATGGGGGCACGCCATGGCCTGTCTCGATGCCTGCGCGGGCGACGCGGTACTGCGCATGTCGGCGCTGCTGCACGACGTGGGCAAGCCGCGCACCCGCGCATTCAGTGAGAAAACTCAGGACTACACCTTCTACGATCACGACCGGGTCGGTGCGGAAATCGCGTCGCCGATTCTCACGCGGCTGCGATTTTCCAATGACGATCGCGCGCGCATCGTCCACCTCGTGCGGCACCATCTGTTCCATTACTCCGACGCCTGGAGCGACGCGGCAGTGCGTCGCTGGCTGCGCCGCGTATCGCTGGAACGCCTCGACGATTTGTATCGCCTCAACGAAGCTGACGTGCGCAGTAAGGGGCGAGAATTTTCCGGCGATCTGGCGACGCTTGCGGCTTTGAAGGAACGGGTCGAACGGATTCGGCAGGCAGGCGTTGCCCTGGAAGTGAATGCACTGGCCGTGAAGGGCCGCGACCTCATCGACGAACTCGGCATGCGGCCGGGACCGGCCATCGGCGCACTGCTGAATGAATTGCTGGAAGCGGTGCTTGCGGAACCTCAGCTCAATGAACGCGAGACATTGCTGCAGCGGGCACGCATGCTTTCCCAACCCAAGTGATTGGATAGAATCAGTCCCACCAGACGAAGGAGAAACGGCCATGTTGACGCGCCGTCGGGGTTATCTGCAGTTGCGTACGGAACCGGTGGCCGTCGCCAGTCAGCAATTGCAGACGCTCGGCTACACCGTGATCGAAGGGGTTCTCAATGCGCGGGAAATCGCCGCCCTGACGCGGGAAGTCGAGGCGGTTTATGCCGCCTCGCCGCGGGATGGCCGACACGCACAGCGCCCGCCAGAGGAGGACGAGGACTTTCGCTACGAGATGCTCAATCGCAGTGCGCTGTGCCAGGAAATCGTTGGTACGCGCGCGATTCTCGACGTCATCGAGCCGCTGCTGGGGGAGGACTGTCACATCATCGCCAACACCTGCTGGCGCAATCCGCCGCGGCAGAACAATACCCACGGCGGTGGCGCGTGGCATATCGATGCAGGCCCACATATCCCGCGACCGGCCGACGTACCGTGGGATGCGCGCATTCCGTATCCGGTGTTCGCCATCGGCGCACATATCTATCTGAAGGACTGCCCGCTGGCGTGCGGCCCCACGGGCGTGATCCCGCGCAGTCATACATCCGGGCAGAAACCGCCGGATGAACGCGTGTGGGACGTCGGATTGACCTGCAACGGCGAAGGTGTGGTGCCGCTCACCGCGCGCGCCGGTGACGTAGCCATGTTCGTCTCCGACGTATGGCATCGACGCCTGCCGCCGCAGGCCGGCGATACAGGGCGCTTGTTCCTGCAGGCGCATTACGGGCGCCGCGATATCGCGCAGCGTATCCGGTCCACCGCGACGGTGAATCATCTCTCGGTTGAGGCCGTCGAACGTGCCGCCACACCGCGCCAGCGTACGCTCGTCGGACTTCACGGCAACTTCTTCTACGACGGTTGAGCGCGGTGAGCGAACAGACACAGTGCATCATCGTGGGTGGAGGTCCCGCCGGGATCATCGCGGCGCTGCTGCTCGCACGACGCGGTGTGGATGTGACGGTGCTGGAGATGTTCGCCGACTTCGATCGCGATTTTCGTGGCGATACGGTGCATGCGAGCACACTCGACGTGCTCGATCAGCTGGGCCTGGCGGACGCGCTGCACGAATTACCGCATGCCAAGATGCGAAGCGTGACGCTGCATACCGCGCACCGCGATATTCGGATGGCTGATTTCGGGCGCCTGAGGACGCGCTACCCGTACGTGATGATCATGCCGCAGGCGGATTTTCTGTCGTTCCTCGTGACGCAGGCGCAACGCTATCCAAACTTTCATCTGCACATGAACACGCAGGTCGTCGACGTGTTGCGGCATCGCGATTGCGTGCTGGGCGTGCGGCTGAAGTGTGACGGTGCAGAAGGCGAACTGCGCGCGCCACTGACCATCGCCTGCGACGGCCGCTTCTCACGGGTTCGAAAGATTCTGCGCCTGGAAGGCA
>JAQBCT010000032.1:0-7408 GCA_032124855.1 Gammaproteobacteria bacterium | reverse complement strand
CCTCAATGATGTCGCGCGCATCGGCGAGCTTGTCGAGGCTGCTGGCAATGAATTGCTGGCCGCCGAAACCGGGGTTCACCGACATGATCAGCACGATATCCACGAGGTCGAGCACGTGCGAGAGGTGATCCAGTGATGTTGCCGGATTGAATACCAATCCCGCCTTGGCGCCGCCCTCGCGAATCAGCCCCAGACTGCGGTGAATGTGTTCGGTGGCCTCCGGATGGATCGTGATGTAGTTGGCGCCCGCGTCGAGGAAATCTCCGATCAGGCGATCCACAGGCTTGACCATGAGGTGCACGTCGATGGGCGCGGTGATGCCATGCTTGCGCAGCGCGCTCAGCACCAGCGGTCCGATCGATAGATTCGGCACGTAGTGGTTGTCCATCACGTCGAAATGAATCATGTCCGCACCGGCGGCGAGCACGGCGCTGACTTCGTCGCCGAGGCGCGCGAAATCGGTGGCGAGGATGGAGGGTGCGATCCAATGGTTCATCATGGCGGCGCATTGTACGGGATTACCGACTGAGCTGGCGCACCGCATCCAGCTGATCCGGCGTGCCAATGTCGATCCACTGGCCGTCGAACAGTTCCCCGGACACGGCGTGCCGTGCGGTCGCTGCGAACAGCGGATCACGGAGCGAGAACGGCGCTGGCCGAGCCGCGTCGAACAGTGCCGGCGCGAGCAACGCAATGCCGCAGTAAACATGAGGCCGCACTGCGCCGCGTGTGACGCGGTCGCCGACGAGCCCGAAATCGCCTTCAGCTCGCTGCGCCGGCGTCGCGGTGAGCACCAGGTGTGCCGCATCCGCGCCCAAGGTCTGGGGCAGTTGCGCGAAAGGATAGTCGGTCCAGATGTCGCCATTGAGAACCAGAAACGGGTTCGTCCCCAACAGCGGCAATGCGGCGACGATGCCGCCACCGGTTTCCAGGCGCGTGGCTTCCACACTGTAGCGAATCGATACACCCCATGCGGCACCATCGCCCAGATGCGCTTCGATCTGCGCGCCAAGATGGTGGAGATTGATGACGATTTCCCGAATACCGGCGGCAACGAGCCAGCGAATCTGATGCACGATCAGTGCTTCATCGCCAATGCGCACGAGCGGCTTGGGCGTAGTATTCGTGAGTGGCCGCAATCGTTCGCCGCGCCCCGCGGCGAGGATCATTGCACGCATGGATCAATGCCGCGTCGGGCCAACGCGGCATGCGTCGCGTCACGGATGTGCAGCGTCAGCCACTCGCCCAAGGCGGCGAGATCCGTATAGCGCGTCGTGACGCCGATGATCTGTTCCAGGACGGGCGCGATGTCCACGAGATGGCTGGGGCGGTCATCGCGCAACGCAAGGCGCGCAAAGATGCCCACCGCCTTGAGTTGACGCTGCACGGCCGTCAGATCCAGCGCGCGGGCGAATTGGTTTGGATCAGCTGGCACGTCAGTGCGACCGGCGTCCGCTGCAAGAACGCGATAGCGCGCGCTCCAGCGTTCGATCTCGGTCTCCTCGAATCGTACATAACAATCGCGCAGCAGTGACGCGAGGTCGTAGAGCAGCGGTCCGCGCAACGCGTCCTGGAAGTCGACGATGCGCGTGACGCCGTCGCTGCCCCACAGCAGGTTGCGGCAGTGATAGTCGCGATGCACGATCACTTTGGGTTGACGGTCGGCGTTCTCGATGAGAATGGTCCACATCCGGTCCAGCATGCCCCCTTCCGCTGGCGTCAGGGTATATGTCAGCAGGGTCTCGACCAGCCACACACGAAACAGTTGCAGCTCGTCGTGCAGACGCTGGCGTGAATACACAGGGACAATCGCGTCGGGATCGATGACTGCTTGAATGTTCAGCAGGGATTGCAGGGCGGCCTCAATGGCATCATTGCGCGCCGGGGTCTTGTAGACCTGCGCGTACAGCTGATCGCCGAGGTCGCTCACCAAAAGAAAACCCTGCGCTGGATCGTAGGCGATGACACGCGGCACGCATACGCCTGCCGCATTGAACAGTGTGGCCAGACGCACGAACTGGTCGTTGTTCTCTGTTGCAGGTGGCGCATCCATTGCGACAAGCGACGCGGTGGCGGTGCGGATGCGATGAAAGTGGCGAAAACTGGCATCGCCCAGCATCTCCACCCAGCCGCCGACGACGCGTTCGCCACGCGAGCGAAGCACGTTATCAACCCAGGATTTGAGCGCGGGCAGGCGGGTGGATGGTTCGGCGATCGACATCGGCGCAATGGTATCATCCGCGCGCAATCCCACGATGTGACCCATGCGTTTTGCAGTTCTGATCCTCTGCAGCCTGTTCTTTGCGTTGTCGATTCGTGCCGAAGATCGTTATGTCTGCACGCCGGCGCCGGCGGGCAATGCCTGGCAGTGCACCGGCGGCGACGATGCGCAACGGCCTGCTGACAGCGCGCCGCGGCAAGCGGTTTCTCCTGCCGCACAAATGCAGATAACGCAACCCACGGCGGCGCCCGCACCCGACAATGCGGCCCGGCCGGTGGGGCCCGCGCCGAGCGTCGCCGACGCCATCAAATCCGCGCAGAGTTTCGATTGGGTGCCGCGTGCACAACTCTCAGCGGACGTCCTGCGCGCGCTGCCGGAGTTCTGTGAGGGCGCTT
This sequence comes from Gammaproteobacteria bacterium, assembly GCA_032124855.1. Taxonomy (GTDB): domain Bacteria; phylum Pseudomonadota; class Gammaproteobacteria; order Pseudomonadales; family Azotimanducaceae; genus DATJGR01. The sequence goes on along the minus strand of JAQBCT010000032.1, from coordinate 4,792 downwards.
ATGTTGAGCCCGCATATCCCGTTCCTCTGGATGTAGATCCAGCGACGTTGCCCATCAACGTGGGCGCGCAAAGTCTTGAGTACTGGCGCAGCGATCGCGCCGAACTGCTGGGTGATGTGTTGGTGACGCGCGGCAACCAGTCGCTGGTGATGTCGGGTGCAACCGTGCATGAAGCGGAACAGTCGGTGGATGTCGCGGGCGGTCTGACGCTGCGTGAACCCGGCATGCTGGTGGTGGGAGATCAGGCGCAGGTATCACTGGTATCCGGGGCGGCGGTTGTCTCCAATGCGCGCTTCGTGCTGCAGCCGAATCAGTTGCGCGGCGGCGCTGCAACATTGCGCCGCAACGAAGTCGGTGATCTGCAGGTGCTGGACGCGACATTCACGCGCTGCGAGCCGGGCAACAACAGCTGGCGGCTGACGAGCTCGGAGGTGCGCATCGATGAGGGGGCAAAATTCGGCACCGCCCGCAATGCGGTGCTGCGGGTGCACGATGTGCCCGTGCTGTACACGCCCTTCATCCGCTTTCCGGTAACCGATGAACGCATGTCGGGCTGGCTGTCGCCGGAAATGGGTTACAGCGATAGCAATGGTGCCGACACATCGCTGCCGTACTACCTCAATCTGGCGCCGAACTACGACGCGACGATCACGCCGCGCTATGTCTCGGAGCGTGGTGCGGCGTTGCAGGGTGAGGCGCGACATCTGTCCGACCATGCGCGCACCGGCGTGGGTGGCGCATTCCTGTATCACGACGATGTGTATGACGGTGAGCTGTCAAAGGATGAGTTCGACAAAGCGGGATCGCCGGGCAATTTCGAACCGGCTGATCGCTGGCTGATTGCGACGACCCATGACGGACAGTTCGGCGATCTTCGAACACTCATCGACTACGGCAAGGTCAGCGATCTCGACTACTTCAGAGACCTCGGTACCAGTCTGTCTGTGGCGAGTCAGGTCGATCTGAATCAGCTCGGCGCGGTGGCCTACGGCGTCGGCGGCCTCACGTTGCGCGTCTGGGCACAGGACTTTCAACCGCTCGATGATGATGGTCCAAAGCCGTATCGCCGCCTGCCAGCGGTGGACGCCGACTACCAGGGCACGTTGCTTGGCCCGCTGCATTGGTCGCTGTTGACCAGTTATGCCGATTTCGACCGACCAAACGGCAATCTGACGGGAATCGATCGCATCAACGGCAAGCGCACCCACATCGAGCCACGGCTGGAACTGCCGTTGGAGACGCGCTATGGCTTCGCGCGGTTTGTCGCGGGGTATCGCTACACCACCTACGATCTGCAGGACGTGCCCATTGGCGCGGACGACGACCCCGATCGAGAGATCTGGATGGGTTCGGCTGACACTGGGTTGTACTTCGAGCGCGATACGCAGTGGTTCGGTGCCGCGACTGTGCAAACGCTGGAACCGCGCCTGTTCTATCTGTATCAGCAGTACGCCAATCAGAACGCGCTGCCGCAATTCGACGTCGCCGAACTCGATTTCACGTTCGATCAGCTGTTCCGCGACAACCGCTTTGCCGGTCTCGACCGGATCGCCGACGCCAATCAGCTGAGCGCCGCGCTGACGACGCGTTTTCTCAACCCGGTAACCGGGGCACAGCGACTTCGGTTGAGTCTGGGACAGACGATCTATTTCGAAGATCGGCAGGTGAGTATCACTGGCACGCCCGACGATTCGGATGACCAGACAGATTCACCCCTCACGGGCCTGATCGAAGCTGCACTCGGGGGGGACTTCAGCCTGCTCGCCAGCGCGACATACGACGCCCCGACTCCGACTGGGACGAAGTGGGCGCCGCCTTGCAGTATCGACGCGACAATCGCCACATCGTCAATGTGGGGTACCGGCGGCGCACCGATCTGGCGCCCTTGCTCAAACAGGTGGATACATCGATCTACTGGTCTGTGTTGCGTAATTGGAGTGTGATCGGTCGCTTCAACTACGATTTCGAATCCAAGCGAACCATTGAGGCGCTGGCGGGTCTTGAGTACAGCGATTGCTGCTGGCAGATCCGGCTCGTGGGGCGGCGCTTCCTGACCCAACCGGGAAACGTCCAGACGCCGGATGTGGATTCGGATGAGGGCATCTATTTACAGATTGTGTTCAAGGGGCTGGCTGGACTCGGCGGGCGCATCGATTCGCTCATGGAGAACGGCATTCCCGGCTATCGCACGGAGGACTATTGATGTTGAACAAGGTGCTGCTGGGCGCGCTGATCATGGCGTGTGCCGCTAATTCGTACGGTGTGCCCAAGGAACTCGACTATATCGTTGCGATTGTCGACGACGACGTCGTGCTCGCCTCCGAACTGGTGAGCCGCCTCGACTCAGTGCGCAAGCAGATGACTGCGGCAAAGATCGCGATTCCACCGTCACAGGTGCTGTTCAGCCAGCTGCTCGAACGGCTGATCATGGAAGACATACAGCTGCAGATGGGCCAGCGCGCGGGTGTGCGAATCGATGACGAGACGTTGACCGGTGCGATTGAATCGATTGCCAAGCAGAACAACCTCACGCTGCCGCAATTCACCCAGGCGCTGGTCCAGGACGGAATGGATTACCGCGCGTTTCGGGAAGACGTGCGTCGGGAAATGATCATTTCCCGGGTGCAGCGCAATCGGGTGAACAGCCGCATCTACATCTCCGATGAAGAGATCAACGCGTTCCTCGCCTCGCCCGTCGGCCGCCAGACGCTGTCGGATGAGTATCGCGTTGGGCACATTCTGATTGCAGTGGCAGACGATGCGACGCCCGCCGCGGTGGCTGCGGCGGAGCAGCAGGCCAAGGATCTCTACGCGCAATTGCAGGAAGGTGAAGATTTCCGCCAGATGGCAATCGCACACTCCGCCGACTCGCGTGCGCTGGAAGGCGGTGATCTGGGGTGGCGTAAAGCAGGCGAGCTGCCGACGCTGTTTGCGGATCAGGTATTCGTGCTGGAGGCAGGCGCCACGATTGCGCCCATCCGCAGCGGCAGCGGTTTCCACATCGTGCAACTGTTGGAAAAGCGTGGTGCCGGCACCGAGGTGGTGGAGCAGTTCGATGTGCGACACATTCTGGTGAAGCCGTCCGAGATTCGTACTGAGGCGGAGACCAAAGCGCTGATCGACGATATCTACGCGCGCATCAACGCGGGCGAGGATTTCGGTGAACTTGCGGGTTTGTATTCTGAGGACCCTGGCAGCGCCCTGGCGGGGGGCGACCTCGGCTGGTCCGAGCCGAACCGATTCGTCGGTGAGTTCGAGGAGAAGCTAGGTACTACTCCGGTTGGCACGGTCAGCAAGCCGTTTCACACGGACTTCGGCTGGCACATTCTCGAAGTGAAGGGGACGCGCTCGCACGATATGAGCGAAGACGCGCGCCGCGAGATGGCGATCCGAGTGCTGCACAACCGTCGCTATGAAGAGGTGTTGCAGGAGTGGTTGCGCGAGATCCGCGATGAGGCCTATGTGGATATCAAGTTGACCGTCAACGACACGACCGAACCGGCCCCGGAGTAAGCATCGGTGAACCCACCGCTCGCCGCGACGCCGGGTGAGCCAGCCGGCATCGGCGTTGATCTGCTGATTCAGTGGGCCCAACGGGAACGTTCGGTGGCGGTGGTTGCGCTCACCGATCCTGCGTTGCTTGCGGCGCGCGCTCGGCAACTGTCGCTACCGCTGCGCATCGAATCGTACCCGGGGGCCGTGACGCGCGAGGCCGGCTCGTTGTCGGTGCAGCGAGTCGCCCTACGAGGCGCCGTGACGCCAGGTTTGCTGGACGTAGCGAACGTACCCTATGTTCTGGATACCCTCGCGCTCGCAGCGGACGGATGCCTTGATGGTCAGTTTTCCGGTGTGGTCACCGGCCCTGTCCAGAAGTCCATCATCAATGACGCCGGAATCGCGTTCTCCGGCCATACCGAGTACTTCGCGCACCGTTGCGGCGATGTGCCGGTGGTCATGCTGCTGGTCGCGAACAAATTGCGCGTAGCGTTGGCGACAACGCACGTGCCGCTGGCCGATGTTGCTGGATTGATTACCCAGACACGGCTCACCGAAGTGCTGGACGTGCTGCTCGACGCCCTGCAGCGGCGCTTCAGCATTGCTCGGCCGCGCGTGCTCGTGACTGGCCTGAATCCGCATGCGGGCGAAGGCGGCCATCTCGGCCGCGAAGAAATCGATGTCATCGCCCCGGTGTGTCAGCGCTATGCGGCGCGCGGTGTGGTGGGACCGCTACCCGCCGATACGTTGTTCACGCCACGGCTGCTCGAAGGGGCCGATGCGGTGCTCGCGATGTATCACGACCAGGGCTTACCGGTGTTGAAATACGTGGGCTTTGGTCATGCCGTGAATGTCACCCTGGGTCTGCCGATCGTGCGCACCTCGGTGGACCATGGCACTGCGCTTGATCTGGCCGGACGCGGTGGCGCCGACGTCGGCAGTTTTGCCGCCGCGGTGGCGCTTGCCGCACAACTCGCATCGTGAACCACCGACCGCGCCGCCGCTTCGGCCAACATTTTCTCGAAGGCGAAGCCATGCTCGAACAGATGGCCGACAGGCTGGCCTATACCGAACGGGATCAGGTGCTGGAGATTGGCCCCGGCGAGGGGGCGCTGACGCGGTATCTGCTCGCGATGTCTGCACAATTGACGGTGATCGAGATCGACCGCGACCTGGTGACACGACTTCGGGATCGTTTCCCCGGCTTACAGATTATTCAGGGCGATGTGCTGCGTTTCGACTTTGCGCCCCTGTTGGGGCCGGATCTGCGCATCGTCGGCAATCTGCCGTACAACAT
>JAQBCT010000031.1:0-2653 GCA_032124855.1 Gammaproteobacteria bacterium | reverse complement strand
CTGGGGCTGGTCGGCCTGTTGCTGGTGTGTGCACTGGTGCTCTGGCTGTGGCTGCCGCCAGTGAACGTCCCCTTAAGCGGCATGTTGGCGAACGAGTTTCCGCGCTGGTTCAGCACACCCACAGCCAATGCCGCAGTCGTCGAATCGACGTTGACAGTGCCGGCGGGATATGGAATCTCCTTGTTCGCAAAGGACGTACCGAATGCGCGCGTGCTCCGCGTGACAGCATCGGGCGATGTGCTTGTTGCCTCTCCCGCCAGCGGACGTGTGCTTTGGCTTGCCAAGGACGCCGACGGCGTGGGTGGTTCCGATGAGCGCCGTGTCTTGCTCGAAGGTCTCGATGGTCCTAACGGCCTCGATCTGCGTGATGGCTACCTGTATGTGGCCGAACAGGGGCAGGTGGGCCGCGTGCGCTTCGATGACGCGGCGGGGCGAATCGAGGGTGATTACGAAGTGATCATCAAGGATTTGCCGCCGGGCGGAAATCACTGGAAAAAGACCATCCGTTTCGGCCCCGATGGACTGTTGTATCTGGCCGTGGGTTCGTCCTGCAATGTCTGCACTGAGGCTGATGAGCGCCGCGCCGCGCTGCTGCGCTACCGCGCTGACGGCAGCTTTATCGACATCTATGCGACGGGTTTGCGCAACAGTGCCGGATTCGACTGGCGTGGAGTCGATGGCGCTTTGTATGCCACCGACAACGGCCGCGATCTGCTCGGGGATGATTTTCCGCCGTGTGAACTCAACCGCATTGAGCAGGGCGGTTTCTACGGTTGGCCCTACGCCAACGGCAATCGAATTGCCGATCCGGATCTGGGTGCGGGCCGCGAAGCGGTGATCGCCGCGTCATTGCCGCCGGTCTTTGATTTTCCTGCACACAACGCACCGTTGGGCGTCGTCTTTCTGCAGAGCGCCGCGCAACCCGAAGCCCTGCGCGGCGCCGCGCTCGTAGCGTTGCATGGTTCGTGGAACCGCTCGCAGAAGGATGGCTACAAAGTGGTCGCGCTGCACTGGCAGGCCGACGGCAGCATCACGACCGAGGACTTTCTGACGGGCTTTCTGACGGACGGCCGCGTCATCGGCCGGCCCGCAGAACTCGCGGAAGCGAGCAACGGCGTGATCTATGTTTCGGATGACTTCGTCAACGCGGTGTATCAGATCATACCGGGCGCATCGGGTTCGCTGAGTGTCGCCGATCGTGCCGCGCCTCACGCAGAAGCAGTGGCTGTCGCCGCGCAGGACCCTGCGCGCGTCGCGCAGGGCGAGGCGGCATTTGCACAGCTCGGCTGCGCGGCGTGCCATGTGGTGAATGAACCGGCTGCGGAGGGCAAGGTGGGGTTGCAGGCGCTTGCACAGCGCTACAGCGCCGAAACACTCGAGCTGTATCTCGCGCAACCGCTTCAACCCATGCCGCCGGTCGATGATGCGGCAGCGCGCGAAGTGTTGGCGGCCTACCTGCTGCTGCATGCAGGTGCGTGATTGATCACGACGCGACTGGGCCGAACTGGCACACTATTGCGCCATGAATCGCCCTGATGCGGCGCCGCAGGGCGCTACGGTAGACACTGAGGTTACGCCGCGCGGCACCCTGGAAGTGCTGTCGCAACGCGAAGTCGAACAACTGCGTTTGACGAGTGATTCGCGCATCCTGGATCTGTTCCGGCGTTGCGCGCTGGCGGTGCTCAACACCGGCAACGAATCGGACGACGCGGCCGCCATCTTCGATACTTACCGCGAATTCTCCATTGAGATCGTGCAGCGCACGCGCGGGCTGAAGCTGCAGATCAAAAATGCGCCGGCCAGCGCGTTCGTCGATGGCCGCATCGTGGAGGGCATTCGCCAGCACCTGTTTGCCGTGTTGCGTGACCTGGTCTACATCGGCACCGAGATCGAGAGCAGCAAGCGTTTCGACCTTCGCACCAGCGAAGGCATCACGGATGCGGTATTCCATATTCTCAAGCAGGCGCGTGTGCTGGTGCCGGATGTGAAACCCAACGTCGTGGTGTGCTGGGGCGGCCACTCCATTTCGCGCGCCGAGTACGAGTACACCAAGGAGGTGGGTTATCACCTGGGCCTGCGCGGACTCGATATCTGCACCGGCTGCGGGCCGGGCGCCATGAAGGGACCTATGAAGGGCGCTGCGATCGGCCACGTCAAACAGCGCGCCGCGCAGGCGCGTTATATCGGCCTCACGGAGCCCGGCATCATCGCGGCGGAGCCGCCGAATCCGATGGTCAATCACCTGGTGGTGCTGCCCGATATCGAAAAGCGTCTGGAGGCATTCGTGCGCATGGGTCACGGCATCGTGGTCTTTCCGGGCGGCGTGGGCACCGCGGAGGAGGTGCTGTACCTGCTGGGTCTGCTGATGGATCCCGCCAATGCCCAACAGAAGTTTCCGGTGGTATTCACAGGACCGAAATCTGCGGCTGCGTACTTCGACAGCCTGGATGCCCTGATCCGCCTGACGCTGGGCGAAGAGGTCCGACGCTTCTACCGCATCATCATCGGCGATGCGCAGGGCGCCGCACAGTGGATTGGCCGCAAGATCCGCAAGGTGAGCGGTCAACGTCGCAGTTCGGGGGACGCCTACTACTTTAACTGGCTGCTGAAAGTGCCGCTGGCGGCCCAGCTGCCCTTCCAGGTGAGTCACGCG
>JAQBCT010000030.1:0-5085 GCA_032124855.1 Gammaproteobacteria bacterium | reverse complement strand
CTCGACCGATGACCGATTGAAAATCCCGCACCATCATCGGATAAGGGTGCGGACCCGCCACGGTACCGATGATGTAGTGCGTATCATCGACGTTGGTCACCCAGTCCCGCATCGCTTCATTCATTGCATCCTTCAAGGTGCGCGATCCCGATGTCACCGGAATGACCTGCGCACCGAGCAGCTTCATCCGATAGACGTTGAGGCTCTGGCGCTTGATATCCTCAGCACCCATATACACCTGGCAGGACAGACCCAGTCGCGCCGCCACAGTGGCTGTGGCAACGCCGTGCTGACCAGCACCTGTTTCGGCGATGATGCGACGCTTGTTCATGCGCTTGGCAACCAGCGCCTGCCCTACGGTGTTGTTCACCTTGTGCGCGCCGGTGTGATTGAGATCTTCGCGCTTCAAGAAGATCTGCGCGCCACCGAGTTCACGCGTCAGGCGTTCCGCAAAGTACAGCGGCGTCGGCCGGCCGACATAGTGCGCCAGATCAGCCGCAAGCTCGCGTTGGAACTCGGGATCGATGCGCAGCGTCTGATACAACGAATTGAGCTCATCCAGCGCGTGGAACAATGTTTCGGCGACAAACCGACCGCCGTACTGACCAAAGTACCCGTCCGGGGTCGGCAGCTCATAAAAGTCGTTAGTCCCGTCCGCTGGCACGCTGCACCTCATTCATGAAACGCCGGATTTTGGCCGGATTCTTGATTCCCTTACGCGTATCCTCGACGCCGCTGCTGACATCCACTGCGAAAGGATGGGTCTGCTCGATCGCCTGCGCCACGTTCTCCGGATCCAGTCCGCCCGCAAGAATCAACGGGCGCGGACAGTGGAGTGGCCACCATGACCAGTCGAACGTGCGACCGGTTCCACCGCGTGCATCGCTTGTCGCGTTATCCAGCAGAAAGCCCATCGCGTTTGGATAGGTCGCAGCGAGTTCCACGCCGTCGATCGGTCCGGCCACTGCGATCGCCTTGATGAACGGGTGTCCGGCTGCGAGACACTGCGCGTCATTCTCATCACCGTGAAACTGCAGGAGGCGTACCCCCGACACGGCAACCATGCGTCGCACCGACGGCGCGGGTTCGTTCACGAACAACCCGACAGCTGTCACAAACGGCGGAAGTTGCGCAACGATCGCGGCAGCGTCTACTGGCTCGATGAAACGTGGGCTGCCCCGATAGAAGTTGAAGCCCACCGCGGCGGCGCCTGCCTCCACAGCGGCGATTGCATCGCACGCTTGACCGATTCCGCAGATTTTCGCCCTTACCCGCATGGCGTGGTGCCCGGGAAAAGCGCGCTAGTCTACCAGACGTCGCCTAACGCCCGCAGAACTGCGGGCGGCCGCCAACGGGGGAACTCGAATCGCGCACCGTAGCGCACATCGACCAGGTACAACCCGTTGGCAGGTGCTGTTGCGCCGACGAGAGATCGGTCGCGTTGCTGCAGTACTTGTGCAACCCAGGAAGGTGCCCGTTCGCCACGCCCTACCTGCATCAACGCGCCGGCAATGTTGCGAACCATGTGATGCAGGAACGCGTTCGCCGTGACGTCGACAACCACGAGTTCGTCGAAGCGTCGCACTGCAATCGCAAAGACGCAGCGATGCGGAGATTTTGCCTGGCACGATGCAGCGCGAAACGACGAAAAATCGTGTTCACCAACGAACGCCTGGGCGGCGGTATGCATCAGCGAATCGAGCAGGCCGGGACGGGCCCATGTCATGTACTGCCGGGCGATCGCGGGCGCATATTCGGCCTCGGCGATCACATAGAGGTAGCGCCTCGCGGTGGCGCCAAACCGGGCATGGAAACTTTCATCCACCGGGACCGCCCAGCGTACGCTGAGCGAGGCCGGCGTGAGGCTGTTGGTGCCCCGAATCCAAGCCAGCAGGGGCCGTTGCGCGCGTGTGGTGAAGCCGACGATCTGCTGCGTGGCGTGCACGCCTGCATCAGTCCGCCCGGCGGCGATCACACGGATAGGACTATCGGCGACACGAGACAGGGCTTCTTCCAGCGACTGCTGAACGGACCGCTGACCCACCTGGCGTTGCCACCCGGAGAAACAACTCCCGTCATACTCCAGCCCCAATGCAACGTGGCAAACTGGCGACTCCACCGAAGACGACCCCGCGGTGGTGACTAACCCAGCTTGGCCAGCAGTTCGTTGGCTGTCTGCTGCTGCTCGCCGCTGCCTTCCTGGAGAACCTCGCTCAGAATTTCCCGCGCACCGTCCTCATCGCCCATATCGATGTACGCGCGTGCGAGATCGAGCTTCGTTGTTGCCGCATCCTCGTCGTTGAGGAAATCGAAGGCGTCGTCGGATTCTTCGCTCGGTTGCACATCCGAATTCGCTTCGCTGCGCGGCGCAGGCTCGAATTCGAGGTCTTCCAGATCGAATTCGTCGTGATCGGTGAGGGTCGCGACATCTGTATCGTCCGCTTCCGACGCGGGCTCCGCGAGGCTCAATGAAGATGCTGGGCTGCGGCGCGCGGGCGCATCATCGTCAGGATTGAAGTCGATCCCCAGGTCACCGCCGAGATCATCCGATCCCTCCGCCGACGTATCCGTGGCTAGCGTATCCGTCAGCTGCGTATCCATGGATTCTGGCGCCGTTGCTATTTCGGCGGCTGCGTCACCGTCGTCCAGATCCAGTTCGAAATCGTCCAGATCCGTGGCCGGCGCCGCACCCGCGGCGACAACTGTCGCACCCGTGTCGTCGCGCAGTTTCGCTTCGAGCTCACGCGCTTCCAGCAACAGCTCGTTGTCGTTGCAACGCTCCAGCAATTGCTGCATCTGCGTGGCGAAGCCGGATTCAGACTTCGTTTCAGCGTAAACCTCGAGCAGCTTCACGCGCACGTCCGAGCGATCGGCATCTTCTTCGAGTGCGCCCAGCAACAGGCTCACGGCCTGCGGATAGCGTCCGTATGCGATGTAGATATCCGCCTCACCGATCACGTCGCTGGTCTGGGCGCCTTCGTGATGAGTTGCGTCGTGCCCTTCATCGGCTAGATCGAATTCCTCCGGGGCCGCCGCCTCCTCTGCTTCATCGGCTGATTCGCTCACCGCAGCGGCAACCAGCGGCGCCGACGCCGCTGCCCGCGTCGGTATCGAATACGGCGTCGGGCGATCGTCATCAGCCGCCTTGCGACTGCGCGAACGCATCAAACCGGCCACGATCAACAACACCAGCACGATGGCGGCACCGATCAAGACGATCGGTGAGCCGAGCAGACCCTCGAGCCCGCCCGCATCTGCCTTCGCAGGTGCACCTTGCGCTGGCGCAGGCGTCTGATTCTGTAGCGCGCGCATCTGTTCCTGCAGTTGCGCGATCTGTTGGTCGCGCACCTCGACCTGGCGCTGTGCCTGTTGTGCCTGGCCAGTTACCTGACCGAGGCGCGCCACGGCTTCGTCACGGTCGCGACTGATGCGATCGGACTCTTCCTGGGCGGCGACCAGCTGACCTTCGATTGCTGCGAGGTCGGGGGTGCCACCGCCAGCGCCCGTGCCCTGGTCGGAGCTGTCGCCCGCAACAATACGCAATTCGCCCTCAACGCCGGCCCGTGCCGCGTTCGGCGCTGATGCCGCGGTTGCATCCACCTGACCGGCAAGCGCCGACCCGTCGTTTGACGGCGCCGCTGTTGATGTTTGGGCCAAAGCGCTGACGAGCGGCTCACCACGGCGATAGGCCTGCCAAGCTTCGTTTTGCGACGCGACCTCGCCGATCGCTTCACTGCCGGACAACGCTTCAGCGTCGGCCTGGGTCGGCAGTCGCAGCGTATAGCCTGCCTTTAGCAGATTGATGTTGCCGCCAATGAATGCGCCGGGGTTGAGCGCCACGATGGCCAGCATATTCTGCTGCACTGAGATTTCCGGAGACGGCCGTGCGCGTCGCGCGATCGCCCAGAGCGTGTCGTCCCGGTCGGTAACGCCATAGCTATCACCTGAGAGACGATCCTGGGAGGGCTGGGACGGGGCGGCTGGCTGGGTCGAACGGGGGGCACTGCGGAGGGAAACCTGGGAATCGGGTCTCGTCGGTGTCCGTTCGACGCGACCGGCCCCACCTCCACCGGGGTCGCTGCGCCCCGGACTGGCAACCGCCGGGGCGGCCTGATCCTTATAGGTGGGCGGATCCAGGAGCAGTGTGTATTCCTTGAGCAGGCGGCCGTTTGGCCACATGACCTGCACGAGGAAATTCAGGTAAGGCTCGGTGATGGGTGCTTCGCTGGTGATATGCAGCGCCGCATTGCCTTGGCCCGGGACGACCACGCTGAATCTCAATCCTGTCAGGAAGAAGAAACGCTCAATTCCGACGCGCTTGAAATCCTCTGCGGATGCGAGCTGCGCCAAAATCTCGGCCTGTTGCATACCCTGGGTCTGCAAGAGTTCGATATCAGCATCGAGCCGTTGATTCAATGCGGAGTTAACGGTGATCTCGCCCAGGCCCAGCGCGAACGCCTGTCCCGCGCACGCCATGACGATCACTGCCCAACCGAATGCCAACCTGCGAGCCATATCTGCGTCCTTCGATCTATCGAGCGGCGAGAGTCGTGGAGGTGGTTCGATCACCACGCGTCGCCGCGAACCGTTCACGTACCTGTGGACCTACTCTGGATTCACCCCGCACCACTTTCCATAGTGATGTGGCGCCCGAAAGCGCCAGCCGAATGTCGAACGAAAACATAACTTAGAAGCGGTGTGCAAAGAGTGCAGTAAGTAACACTTATTGCTGCTCTTTTAGCAAATGTTCTGCAATTTGTACACTGTTGAGGGCTGCCCCTTTGCGGACGTTGTCAGAGACCACCCACAGATTGACTCCACGCGGGTGCGAGATGTCCTCGCGGATACGTCCCACGAACACTGCATCGTGCCCGGCGGCATCCGAAACAGCCGTCGGGTAACCGCCCGCAGTGCGCTCATCGATCACCGATATGCCCGGCGCGCGCATCAGCAGATCCTTCACCTGTGCGGCGCTGATCTTCGTCTTCGTTTCGATATGCACTGCTTCCGAATGCCCATAGAACACTGGCACACGCACGCACGTCGGATTCACGAGAATATTCGGATCGCCAAGGATCTTGCGCG
>JAQBCT010000029.1:0-15970 GCA_032124855.1 Gammaproteobacteria bacterium | reverse complement strand
CGTCGCCCACGAAAACCACTTTGTAGTCGTGCGCGAATTTGTTGAGGATATCGAACGTCGGCATGCGCTCGTTCATGCGTCGGCGATTGTCCTTCCACACGGATTCATAGACGAAGTTGTGGAAGTAGAAACTCTCCAGATGCTTGAACTCGGTGCGCGTGGCCGAAAACAGCTCCTCACAGATTTTCACGTGCGCATCCATGGAACCGCCGATATCGAAAAAGCACAGCACCTTCACCGTATTCTTGCGTTCCGGACGCATGCGGATGTCGAGCATGCCGCCATTGTCGGCGGTTGCGCGGATGGTGCCGCCCATATCGAGCTCGTCTTCCTTGCCCGTGCGCGCCAGTTTGCGCAGGCGCCGCAGCGCAATCTTGATGTTGCGCGTGCCCAACTCGACGGAGTCGTCGAGATTCTTGTACTGACGATCGTCCCAGACCTTCTTCGCCTTCTTCTTCTTACCTTTGCCCATGCCGCCCGGGCCGCGGCGGCCCTGCTTGGTCTCGTCGTCGCCTTCCTCGCCTTCTTTACCTTCCTTGCCTTTCTTCGCTTCCTCGGCCTGGCGCTTCTCTTCCTCTTCGCGCGCTTTCTGGAAGGCTTCGATCAACTTCTCCAGGCCGCCCAGGGATTTGATCTTTTCCAGCTCTTCAGGCGTGAGTGTCTTTTCGAATTCGCGCCGCAACCACTCATCCGGAATCATCGACTCCAGCATGCCATGCAGGTCTTCGAGCCCCTTGAAGTAAGCCGAAAACGCACGGTCGAACTTGTCGTAGTTTCGCTCGTCCTTGACCAGGCAGGTGCGACTGAGCAGATAGAACTCGTCGATGTTGGCGTAGACGAGGCGCAAGCGCAGCGCCGCCAACAGATCCATCAGCTCGCGCAGCGTCACAGGCACTTTGTACTTGCGCAGCGTCAGAAAGAAATTGATCAGCATCGTCTACCTCCGGCCACCGGATCGTCCCCCACGGTCAGCCGCGGCTGTTGCGTCGATTCATGAACGCGAGGCGTTCCAGCAGATGCACGTCCTGTTCGTTCTTCACCAGGGCACCGTACAGCGGCGGAATGGCCTTGCTCGGATCGCGGTTGGTGAGAATTTCGTCAGGGATATCGTCGGCCATCAGCAGTTTCAACCAGTCGATCAGCTCCGACGTGGAGGGTTTTTTCTTCAGGCCCGGAACCTTGCGCACATCAAAGAAAATATCCATCGCTTCCTTGACGAGCTCTTTCTTGATCTCGGGGTAGTGCACATCGACGATCGCCTGCATCGTCTCCCGATCCGGGAAGTTGATGTAGTGGAAGAAACAGCGCCGCAGGAATGCATCCGGCAGTTCTTTTTCGTTGTTAGATGTGATCACGACCACCGGCCGCTGCCGGGCCTTGATCGTCTCACCGGTTTCGTAGACGAAGAACTCCATGCGGTCGAGTTCCTGCAGCAGGTCGTTGGGAAATTCGATGTCCGCCTTGTCGATCTCGTCGATCAGCAGCACGACCCGCTTGTCTGCCTCAAATGCAGTCCACAGCTTGCCCTTCTTGATGTAGTTACGGATATCTTTGACCCGTTCATCCCCCAGCTGCGAATCGCGCAGGCGCGTGACCGCGTCATACTCATACAGGCCTTGCTGCGCCTTGGTAGTGGACTTGATATGCCACTGGATCAATTCCATGCCAAGGGTCTTAGCCACCTCTTCGGCCAGCAGGGTCTTGCCCGTGCCGGGCTCGCCCTTCACCAGCAGCGGCCGTTCGAGTTTCACCGCAGCATCCACTGCCATGCTGAGTTCGTCGGTGGAAATATAGGTATCGGTGCTATCAAAAATCATCGATTGACGTCTCGGTTAAGGTGGCTGAATTAACGCAGGGGGTACTCTAATTGCGGCCATGGGGCATAGCAAGCCAGCCCCGGGGCGGCTAGTGGCGCACGCGGCGAATGGCAGCCGCGACCAACAATACGACCACCACCACCAGACTGGCGCTCGCCAACGCAATCAGCGCGGGGCGCGGATTGCCGTCGTTACGCAGCAGACCCTCGAACAGCGCCACAATAAATGCGGGTGCGTATTTGCCCTCGACCACTTCAATCTGCCAGGGCAGCAGCAACCACACCGCAGCCAGGCAGCGAAGCAAGGTGCGCAACCACGGCGCGCTGATGGCACGCGTCAGAATGAATATCCCTGCCAACGCGCCCAGACCGGCTACGGCGACCACTGCCCAACCATAGATCTCTTCCATCAATCGGTGCTCCGCGTGGGTGTCACCCAGTGAAGAACGTGCGCTTCGATGTCATCGCCGTGCACATATTCCTCCGAGATGGCGTGCCCGCGCACCGAAATGCCGGCCGCGTGGACGGTTTCAGGATCCCCCGAATTGAGGTAGTGCCACCATTCGAGCGGACGTCCCTCGCTGCGCAGGCGATAGGCACACGTGGCCGGCAACCACGCCAGCCCCGCGACCAGATCCGAGCCGAATTCGATGCAATCCGGCACACGCTGATGGCGCTGCGAGTACGCAGTGCAGCGGCACGTGTCGAGATTCAGCAGCCGGCAGGTCACACCCGTATAGCCGATGGAACCATCATCTTCGTCTTCCAGCTTGATCGTGCAGCATTGCGCGCAGCCATCGCACAGCGCCTCCCACTCCTGCGCGTTGAGTTCAGCTAGCGGCAGCGTGCGCCAGAAATCAGGGCGCATCGCCATGACTGGCGGCCTCCGCCGCGGGCGGCAACTGCAGATAGAATCCGCGGCTGGCCAAGGCGGCACGGACCATTGCGGGATCGCTGCGTGATAGCTTGCGCCGTGCATCCAATGTGAATTCGAGCGCGCGCTGGGGCGTGCCGAAGCGTGCCAACAACTCAGCTGGAACGCGCGTGAGTTCCTCCGCCTGATTTACGAACAGGTACATATCCATCACCTTCGGGCTGCGATAGACGAGCACCTGGGTCATGTCGCCACACCGTTGAGAAGCGACTTGAATTTTTCCCCCACTAGCGCGTGGCGCCAACCCAGGAAGCTCGCGGGCAAGGCGCCTTGCCCGCGCACGCTGCGCAGACACAGTTCGAGGTCGCGGCGTCGCGACAACAATTCTTCGGCAATATTCAACGCCCGCGCCGCCTCGACGGCGACGCTCTTCAACGCCTTCACGGCGCGCGTCTCGGTTGACGTCAGTGGCGCGGGCAAGGGCTTTGGTAATGCCGTTTCAGGCAGTGCATCGGCTTGCGCGATCAACGCCGTCAGTTCCTGGCCATGACGCCTCGCGCTGGCTGGTTCCAACATTCTCGTAATCACCTCTCGGCCAACCGCGGGCTGACACACCAGCTCAACCAGCTCGTCATCTTTCACGACGCGCCCGCGTGGCAGATCCTTCTCGCGGGCATAGCGCTCGCGCCACGCGCACACCAGCTGCAAACGCGCCAGCGCGCGCGCATCGCACCGCCATGCGCGTGCAATGTTTCGATAACAGATATCAGGATCGACCGCCGAATAGCCCACCCGATTGTGCATTTCTTCAACAAACCAATCCCAACGCCCCATGGCCTCGAGCTGAGTGCGCTGCGCGTCGTATACCTTGAGCAAATGGGCCACATCGCCGACGGCATAATCCAGCTGCTCGGCGCGCAACGGACGCGCCAGCCAGTCCGAGCGCGTCTCGTGCTTGACGATTTCTACGCCGGCATAGCGCTGCACGAGATTGGCATAGCTCGGGCTGTAGTGGGTACTGAGAAAGCCTTCCGCCACCTGCGTGTCGAACAGATTGACGGGCATGACATTGAGATGCCGTGCGAACACTTCCAGATCTTCGGAACAGGCGTGCATCACTTTCACCACCCGCGTATCGGTGAGCAACGCCGCAAACGCCTCCCACCTGGCTACCGCCAGTGGATCAAGCAAGGCGAATTCATCACCCGCCGCCACCTGATACAACGCGGCGATGGGATAGAAGGTTCGCGTGCGAATGAACTCGGTATCGATGCCGACGACGTCACAGTTGCGCCAGCGCGTGGCGGCCGCGTGCAGCGCCGTGTCGCTATCGATGTAGCTGAACTTGTGGCCGTTCAATCCGCGCGACCTATGCTGCGCCGGCCGAGCAGCGCATGCACGATGGTGCCGCCATCGACATATTCCAGCTCGCCGCCCAGTGGCACACCATGAGCGATGCGCGACAGGCGAACGGACGCTGAACGCAACGACTCGGTGATGTAGTGCGCGGTGGCCTCGCCTTCCACGGTGGGATTCGTGGCGAGAATGATCTCTTCAACGCCACCCCGTTCAACCAGCTCCACCAATCCATCGAGGCCCAGCGCCTCAGGTCCAATCCCATCGATCGGCGACAGCCGACCGTGCAGCACGAAATAGGTGCCGCGATAGCTGCCCGCGTGTTCGATCGCGAAGACATCGGCGGCCGATTCGACAATGCAGATCGTATGCTGGTCGCGGCGGACGTCGGCGCAGATGCCGCATAGCGCGGCCTCGGTGAAGGTGCGACAGCGCTGGCAATAGCCAATCTTTTCCATGGCCTCGATCAGCGCGTGTGCCAGCTGCTGCCCACCGCTGCGATTGTGTCGAAGAATCGCGAGCGCCATTCGCTGCGCAGACTTCGGCCCTACGCCGGGCAAGATCTGCAACGTTTCCATCAGACGGTCAATCAGCGGGCTGATCAGCATGGTGCGCGGTGCCAGCCCATCAGAACGGCATGCTCATGCCGGGCGGCAGTCCCATACCCGCGGTGAGGCCGGCCATTTTTTCCTGCTGCGCGCGATCCACCCGCCGCACGGCGTCATTGAAAGCGGCAGCAATCAGATCTTCGAGCACAGCCGGATCTTCCGCCGCGAGGCTGGGGTCAATCTGCACGCGCCGCGCCTCATGCCGGCCGTTCAAAATGACTTTAACCAGGCCAGCGCCTGCTTCGCCTGTCACCTCGAGCAATGCCAGTTCAGCCTGCAGCGCCTGCATTCGCTCCTGCATCTGCTGCGCCTGTTTCATGAGATCGCCAATGCCCTTCATCTGTAGTGTCGTCTCCCATTCATGGCTGGTTCACCGGGCGCACTGAGTCGACCTTCAGCTCCGCGTCGAATTCCGCCACCAGCGCACGGACGTTGGCGTCGCTACGCAACGCAGCCAGCGCCCCTTCGTGCTGTTCCTGCGATTCTCGCGCCGAGCGCGCCGCCGGTGTCTCCGCTGATGGTTCGCCGACGATGATCGTGATGTGCTGCTCTGAACCGAACTGTCGGGCGAGCGCACGTTCGATGCCGCGTGTTTGCGCATCGTTCAACAGCGTGTCGTGACGCTCATCCAGACAGAGCACCCAACGATCTCCGTTACGCTCGAGCGGATAGGAATTCTCGACGATCATGCGCCCCACGCCTCCGATCTCCAGAGCGCGCACGGTCGCGTACCAGTCGTCAGCGGATGCCGGCGCGCGGGCCGCGGCCACCGGGCCGCTGCGCGGCGGATCCCGCTTCGACTTGGGAGCTGCCTGTGTCGTGTCGCGTGCAGGTGCGGCGTGTTCTAACGTTGCGGGCTGTTCGCGCAATGGCTCGAGCGGCTCGAATGCGAGCAGGCGCAGCATCACCATGTCGAAGCCGCAACGCGGATCTGGTGCCAGGTTCAAGTCTCGCAGTCCGAGCAGCGTGATCTGATAAAACAGTTGAACTGATTCCGGCGCCAGCTGTGTTGCAAATTTGCGGGCGACAGCGTCGTCGGCCACCCCGTCCTGCGCCACTGCCTGAAGCACCGCGATATCGTGAAGCGTGGCGAGCAGCGCGCTGAGCACTTCGGCAAAGTCGACGGCACGCTCACCGAGTGCCGCACAGTGCGCCAGCACACGCGCGCCATCACCTGCCACCAGAGCATCGAGCAGTGGTTCGACTTCATCGCGCCCGACAGTGCCCAGCATGTCGGTGATGTCGCGTTCACGGAGCGAGCCGCCGCCGTAGGAAATCGCCTGATCCAGCAGGCTCAAGGCATCGCGCATGCTGCCGCGCGCCGCTCGCGCGATGCCTGCCAGCGCCGGAGCCTCGAACGCGATCGACTCCTTCTCGAGCACGGCTTCAAGATACGTCGCGATGCGCTCGGGCAGCATATTCTTCAGCTGAAACTGCAGGCACCGCGACAGCACGGTGATAGGCACCTTCTTCGGATCGGTGGTTGCCAGCATGAACTTCACGTGGGGCGGCGGTTCCTCCAGAGTCTTGAGCAGTGCATTGAAGCTGTGCCCGGAGAGCATATGTACCTCGTCGATGAGGTACACCTTGTAGCGGCCACGTGCGGGCAGGTACTGGACGTTGTCCAGCAGGTCGCGCGTGTCGTCCACCTTGGTTCGCGACGCCGCGTCGACTTCAATCAAATCGACGAAGCGTCCCTCGCTGATCTCCCTGCACGCGCTGCAGGTATTGCAGGGTGTGGCAGTGACACCGGTTTCACAGTTCAGACATTTGGCGAGGATCCGGGCGATTGTAGTTTTCCCCACGCCACGCGTACCTGTGAACAAATACGCATGATGCACGCGGTCGTTTTCCAGCGCATGGACGAGTGCGCGCACGACATGATCCTGCCCCACGAGGGCATCGAACCCTGCCGGGCGCAGCTTGCGCGCGAATACCTGATAACTCATGCCGGATCCTCGAAAGGCCGCTATTGTAGTTGCCCGTCGCTCAAACTGTCACCGCTATGAGCCTGGATGCAGCCTTTTTGATCATCGGTCACCGCGGCGCGGCTGGCCTTGAACCTGAAAATACACTGCGCTCGTTCGCACGCGCGATTGCGCTTGGCGTCGATGCGATCGAGTTGGATGTGTACGGGGTTGACGGCGAGCTGGTGGTGATTCACGACGATACGCTCGAGCGCACGACCGACGGCGTGGGCCCGGTCACCGGGGCATCACTGGCCGAATTGCGCGCGTTGGATGCCGGCGCCGGTGAGCGAATTCCCACGCTGATCGAAGTACTGGACCTGATCGCAGGCCGAGTCGCCGTCAACATTGAACTGAAAGGTGATGCAACCGCCGCGCTGACGGCGCGCACCATCGCTGCCTATCCAGAGACCCAGTTTCTGGTGTCATCGTTCACGCACCGCGAGCTGACGCAGTTCCGCATGCTCGACGCACGGACAGCCGTAGCACCGTTGTTTGGTCGCACGGCGCCAAAGATGTTCGACATCGCTCGCACACTGGGCGCGTGGTCGATCAATCTGTCGGCACGCATCGCCACCCCTGCGCTGCTGAAAGAGATCGCAGATGCAGATTTCCGCTCGCTGGTTTACACGGTGAACGACTACGAACAGGCGGCGGCGCTGAAAGCGGCCGGCGCGACCGGCATCTTTACGGATTACCCGGATCGGATGGTGGCGTTGAAGTCATAGCGGACTGAGCGTCATTCGCCCAGCCCGGCCAGCTCCCGACGCAGTTCATACTTGTCATCGGTGACAATCTTCTCGAGCACGGTGACGCGCTCGCGCAATGCGTCGAGTTCACGTCGCACTGCCACGGCATCGTCGCCATGCATGGAGCGCTGCTTGCGTCCGTCCTGCCACAGTTTCATCAACGGAATGGAACAGCCGATCAGCACCGTGAGAAATAGAAATGTGAAGAAGTCCATGCGTATCCCCGTGTGGTAGGCGCGTGCAATTGGTCCGATCAGACGTCGATCCGTTTGAGCTCGCGCTGCAGTTCAAACTGGCCCGACGTGACATGCGACTCCATGCGCCGCAGCTTCAGCTCCAGTTGATCCAGGCCCGCCTGAACATTGCGCAGACTGCCGCGTGGCGAAAGCCGCGTACCGAGTTCCGGCGCCGGCGACGAATGATTGGTTTCGGTACCGCTGGCTTCGGCGCCAGCGTCGTCCGGTCCTTTGGGCAGGATGATCGCCGCGATGATGTATGCCGGCACGACGATCGACGCCATGAATATCAGCCCCGTGATGGCGATGCATCGCACGACCCAGATCTCCACGCCAAAGTAGCGCGCGAGGCCGGCACAGACACCGCTGACCTTGCGATGGCGCCGATCCAGGTACAGACGCTTGGTACGGTACCCCGGCGTACTCGAGGAGATGGACCGCCCTCGCGTGCGTTCGCGCCGCGCCTGCCGCCGATCGCGGCGCGCTTGTCTGTACTCGTCGCGTGATTCGCTTTTCTCGCGCTGCCCGCGCAACTGGTTGCGCTGGGCGAGTTCGCGCTCCAGGCGCTGCGCTGTATCGTCGATGAATCCCGCCGCGCGCGAACCAATCTGGTCGTTTGCCGCACCCACCAGGCCCTCCACCGCCCGCTCCAGCCGATCCACGGAGCGCTGAAACTCGCTGCGGGGCGCACCCGATTCGGTGGGTCGATCCTCACGGGAAGTCACGGATTCACCTTCGTGTATTCACTGGCCGACAGACGACTGCGCCATCCGGGGGTCTCGTCGTCGAGAATCGATTCCAGAGTCTCGATGCGTTCGGCCATTCTGTCCGCACGCACCGCCAGCGTTTCGAGAATCTGGCGTTCGTCGGCTGACAATTCACCGCGGGCGCGTTGCTTGCTGCGGTAGTGCATCAGAATCCACAGCGGTGCCACGATGATCAGAAAGACGATCGTCGGAACAAAAAACGCGATTACGACATCGCTCATCGTCGCTCCTAATTGGCCGGTGTGCTGCCGGTGGACTGTCCCGTGACGCGCGCCTTGAGGGCCTTGAGCTCCTCATCGATGCGCTCGCCGCCTTCCAGATCCTTGATTTCATCGGCGAGCGTGCGCTGACCGACGTCGAACGCTTCGATCTGCCCTTCGAGGTCGTCCATCTTGCGCTCGTACTGTTCGAAGCGATGAATGGCATCGTCGAGACTCGCGTCATGCAACTGGCGCCGCACGCCCAATCGTGTCTGGGCTGCCTTGCCTCGCATGATAATGGCGTTCTGCCGCGTTTTTGCATCCTTGATCTTCAGCTGCAGCGCAGCCGTATCTTCGCCGAGCTTGCTCAGCGTCTCGTCCAGCAAACCCAGTTCAGCGGTGGCCGACTCGGCGTTTTCGTTGGCTTTGTTGCGCTCAACCAGCGCCGCACGCGCCAGATCGTCGCGACCTTTGCGGATGGCCACTTCGGCCTTGCGTTCCCACTCCTGGGTTTCACCGATCAGCCAGTCGCGACGACGGGCGAGTTCCTTCTTGTCCGCAATGGAGCGCGCCGAGGTGGTTCTCACCTCCACGAGGGTCTCCTCCATCTCCTGGATGATCAGGCGGACCATCTTTTCCGGATCCTCGGCCTTGTCCAGCAACGCGTTGAGATTGGAATTGATGATGTCTGTCATGCGGGAAAAAATGCTCATGGGTTGTGCCTCCTGGGCTTCCTGTCCGGAACAATTTCCGTTGTCAGACTCCTTATCAGTTTTCGTGCCAGGTTTGGCGCTGCCCGTATCTTATTGATTTATAGATAGTTAACATCCATCCCGCGTTCAGCGCGAGCCGCGCCGGCATGACCGCATAGTCGATATCACCAACATTTGGCACAATTCCACCATGGATCGAGAGCCTGAACGGTTGCTGGGCGAGGCACCTGCGTTTCTGCAGGTGCTCGATGATGTCTCCAAAATCGCCCCACTCGACAAACCGGTGCTGATCGTCGGCGAGCGTGGCACCGGTAAAGAACTCATCGCCGCCCGGCTCCACTATCTGTCCAATCGCTGGGATGCCCAGTTCATCAAGATGAATTGCGCCGCCATCAGCGACTCGCTGCTGGAAACCGAACTGTTTGGTCATGACGCCGGCGCCTTCACGGGTGCGACGCGCACGCATCACGGGCGCTTTGAGCGCGCCGACGGCGGCACGCTGTTTCTGGATGAGCTGGCCACCACCTCACCGCTGGTGCAGGAGAAAATACTGCGCGTGATCGAATACGGTGAATTCGAGCGGGTCGGCGGCAACAAGACGATCAATGTGAAGGTGCGGCTGATCGCGGCCACCAATGAAGACCTGCCGGCACTGGCCGAGCGCGGCGATTTTCGACAGGACCTGCTGGATCGGCTTGCCTTCGACGTGATCACGCTGCCGCCGCTGCGTGAGCGGCCCGACGATATCGCGCTGCTGGCCGAGCACTTCGCAATCAACATGGCCTCGGAACTGGGCCAGACACTATTTCCGGGATTCAGCGAACGGGCGCGCGATATCCTGCTGCGCCACGATTGGCCAGGCAATATCCGCGAGCTGAAGAATGTGGTCGAGCGGTGTGTGTATCGCAATCCCGAGCCGCTGAAGGCGGTTGATGAAATCACGCTTGATCCTTTCGACTCCCCGTTCAGACCCCGCGCCCAAAACAACAACAAGCCGACCACTAACGGCGACATGCAGGCGCGCCCAGGTCTGCCGATGGATCTCAAACAAGCCGTCCAGGATTTCGAGATCGAACAGCTCAACCGCGCGATGGAGGCGGGCCGCTTCAACCAACGCCGCGCCGCCGAGCTGCTGGGTCTCACGTACCACCAGCTGCGTGGCTATCTGAAGAAATACAGTCTGCTGAAACATGACGACGCGAGCGACGCATAGCGTTGCGATTGGGTTGTTGCTCGTCGCCGCTGGCACAGCCGCCGATTGCATCGATACGGTGCCCGACGCGCTAACGACAATCGTGCATCGCGGCGCCCTGCGCGTTGCCGCCACCGGTGACTACGCGCCGTTCAACATCCGCGCGGCTGACGGTAAGCATGGCGGAATCGATGCCGATCTGGCCGAACTGCTGGCCCAGGAGCTTGGCGTCAGTCTGCAGTGGGTCGATACCAGCTGGCCGGCGCTGAGTGATGATCTGCGCGGACACCAGTTCGATATCGCGATGAGTGGCATTTCGATCACCCCCGCGCGCGCGGCCGAGGGGTGCTTCACGAAGCCTTATTTCGCGACGGGCAAGACTGTGCTCGCACGTTGCGCGCGGGCCCTGCACTTCGAGGCATTAGAGGAATTGGACCGGCCGGATCTAACAGTGATCGTCAATCCAGGCGGTACGAACGAACAATTCGTACGACGGCATTTCACCGCCGCACGCATCGTCATGCACCCGGACAACCGCTCGATATTCGATGCGCTGGCTCGTGGTGGCGCCGATTTCATGGTGACCGACGCTGTGGAGGCGCAGCTTCAGGCCGATGCGTACCCCGCGCTGTGCATCCCGTCGTCCGGTACCTTTGAGACTGTGGCGAAGGCCTATCTCATCCCGGCGGACGCGCGCCTCAAGGCGCTGCTGGACACCTGGCTCGAGCGTCTTCGAGACGCAGGCACACTCGAGGCGATCATCAAATTGCATACGTCGCCGAATGCCGCCCCGGCCGGCGAGATCGCGACATCCAAAGTCGGTTCAACCATAATCAACGGCATCTCGACACCACCCTGAGGGGCACTATGCGGTTGTTTTTCTACGGCGTGTTCACGCTTGCCATTCTCGCCAGTTGCGCCAACGATTTAGTCGAGGAACAGGTGGACGTCGAGAATGGCGTCGTAGTCACCTGCGGTGAGGGCGACGGGCTGAGCCCCTGCCTCGATCCCAACGGTGAAACGGCGGCGCAGGCCGAAGATCCCAATTACATCGAACTAGACTCTACGAGCGAGTTGGAGAAATCGTCCGCAGAAATTCGCAACGAAACTCCGGCCGAACTGGAAAAGACCATCGAGGGATTGGAAAACCACGATTAATCGGTGCCATTGCGCGGGCGCTAGACGTTGTGCAACACCTGCGCTTCGAACAGCGCAGCCGCATCACCCGATAATCCGCTGAGTATGAACTTGTCCAAACCCAGCGACGCCAGCTCCCGCAGACGCGCAATGCACTGCTGCGGCGTCCCCACCACGGCGAATCGATCGATGAATTCATCCGTGAGTTTAGTCGCCTGGCGCGAGTCGCCACGGGTGTGCGCCCGCATATCGTAGCTGTCGTGCAGCGCGTCCAGCACTTCCCGCTGCGACGTTGTGACCGGCCCGGCGATCTGTCCGTGCATCACCGAGAACCGTGCGAACGTCGTCAGCCCACCGCGAACCAGTCCGCGGGCGACGGCGATATCAGGGTGACAAGCAAGATTGATGTAGGCGCCGTATTTGACGCCGTCCGGATCCAATCCGGCACCCGCACGCGCCTGACGCGCGACGTCGATCCCCCACGCCACGCGCTGCGGCTCGGCGCCGACCGTGAACATGACGCGATCGCCCTGTAAGGCCGCCATCGCGATCACCTTCGGACCGGTCGCCGCCACCTCGATCGGCACGCGGGGCACATCCTCAATCCAGGCGATGCGGCTGTCCGCAGGCGAATCGGCAAGGTCCAGATCGCCGACAACCGGCGCATCCGCATCGGCAATTGCAATGTCGCGAAAGGCCACCGAGGCGCCGTCGAGATACACCCGCAACTGCCGCAGATAGCGTTCGAATTGATTCAGGCGCGCCGGTGCGCGCCCGAGGTGGGCCAGCGCCGAATCGCCACGGCCGATTCCCAGCACGGCACGACCGTCAGAAATGCGCTGCACGCTGGCGATGGCCGACGCCGTAACTGCGGCGTGGCGAGTGATGGAAGTCGTCACGCCGGTACCGACGCCAATACGCGTCGTTGCATTCGCTGCCATCGCCAATGCGACGTATGCGTCGCCAGAGAGGTTCTGCGAATCCACAACCACCAGACCATCCCAACCCGCTGCTTCTGCATGTTGCGCGACGCGCACGACACCGCGCGGTGAGGCAACCCCGAGGGTCCAGAACTCAGGCATGTCCGCTCCTGTGGTTTTTCATCTGCCGATCATAGCAGCGCGCCCGGCCGCCTCGCCTCGCACCAGCGCCGTTGCCACGGTATGGTTGGACTCCATCGAGAGGGAGTTTCGAACATGGCCGCGCACCTGGCCCTGCCGCATCGGATTGCCGAAATATCGTTGGACTGGTTGCGAGAAGCCACCGGCAGCCACGCGGAATTCGCCAACGACCCTGTTCAGTCGTTCCAGTCCCGAGCGGTCGGTTCCGGGATTGGCCAGATGGGAGAGTTCGCGCTGATCGACGCCCGGTTGGCGTCGGGAGCATCGAAGCGCCTGTTCGCCAAGTGGCCGGCGCCTGTCGATGCGATGACAGAGGTGGCACGAAGGTACCGCATGTATGAACGCGAGGTCCGCTTCTATCAAGACCTCGCACCCCGCATTCCAACGCGAACGCCTGACGTGTATTTCGCCCAGTACGACCACGACACCCATCGCGTGGGTCTGCTCATGGAAGCGTTCGACGGCTGGCGTTCACCGGATCAGATCGCCGGCGCATCGCTGTCTGAAATCGAACTGGCGCTCGACCAGTTGATCTCGATCACGGCGTCATTGTGGAACAGCGACCTCGATCTGGAATGGTTGCCCACCACCCGAACCGACTATATGCGCGCCGCAGCCGCCGACTATCGAGCGTGTTCGGAAGTATTCCTCGAACGCTACGCATCTGTGTTGCCGGCGAATGGCCGCGCAATGGTTCACACAATCGGCAACGCCTATGAAGACCTGTCGGACCATCTCGCGGAAGGCCACCGGGTGCTGACGCACTACGACTATCGCGTGGAGAATATGTTTGTCTCACCCGACGGGCGAGAGCTTGCAGTGGTCGACTGGCAGCTGGTGCAGTGGATGCGACCCGGCTGGGATTTCGCGTATCTGCTGTGCACCAATATCAGCATCGACAACCGTCGCGTGTGGTTCGACGCGCTGTCCGATCGCTATCTCGACGGGCTTCGCGACGCCGGCATTTCAAACTACACGGAAGACGAATTCGCCCACGACCTGCGGGCCGGATTGTGCGGTCTGACCAACATCGCGCTCATTGGCGGCGCCAACGCCGACATAGGCAACCCGCGCAGCTATGCGCTGTTCTCGAAGATCGCTGAACGCGCATTTACCGCGGTCGACGACCTCGATGCGCTGGACGCGTTGCCTTAAGCGCGCAGTTGGCCGCTGCCGTGCATTAACCAGTCCGCCTGATCCGGGCTAACCAGTTCGGCGAGGCGCGCATCGAACGCAGCGAGTTGTGCGTCGCTCAGCCTGCCCTTCCACTGTTCGTTACTGCCGCTGGCAAAGAACTGTGTCTCTGTTTTCCACATTCCCGTGCCCGACTCTGGCGCGAACTGTTCCGCACTGCGCTTCATGCTGTCGAAAGAGGCCGCCGCTGTGTACGCGGCCAACTGTCGCTCATCGATCGGTATTCCGACGACGTCGGCGATGGACGCGATCGCACCCTTGAGATCGCGTTTCATATCCGTGTAGTGATACAGATGCACGTTCTCCAGGTCGCGGCACGCCCAATACGTCTTGAAGAAATGGGTGATCGCATCCAGTGTGTAGCGATCCCACGCACCCGGGACTCTGGATTCGTGCAGCCAGTCGTGAAACGCGTTGTCGCCACCGGGGAACGCCATCAGCGCGAGTTGCTGGTCGTTCATATTGTCGCGGTGGTTCGAACCCGAGAAGTACACATCCCTGGGATCGCGAAACACCACCAGGTACGTGCACTCCGCGAAGTACGGGATGCCATCGAACGGGGTGTGGGTTTTGATGTAGCGGCGGTGGCTCTGCGCCGCCACCTTGGCCAGATATTCTTCGATGGGTGCAAACGACGCATCGATCCACGGTGAGATGACGCCGGGTTGCTGGCCATGATCAGGCGTACCGAACACCAGCATTGCGCAAATTGCCTGGGTCCAGGTGGTACCGCACTTGGGCGGCGTGCAAATGAAGATGTCGTCGCTACGATGCTGAAAGTTCTGCCAACGACTGGTATCGGTGACAGGCCCTAGATACGAAACGCGTTGCGAGGGGATTTGTTTCGGCATGGTTTTCCTTCGTCGGTATCAATCGTCGTTTGCGATTCGAACAATGCTGCCCATCGCTTGCGAATCGTTCGGATCCTTCACCACGCTGACGTACAGCACCTTCTCATTGTCGCCGAATGCGACGTTGGTGGTGCCGCTACCTGCGGCAATCGAAAATGCGTGCAGCAGTTTGCCCTCGGCTGAAATTTTCAGGATCTGGCCGCCGGACCACTGCGCGACGTAGATGTTGCCATCGCTGTCCACCTTCAAACTGTCGGGCCCCAGCCACCACGAATCTGCCTTGTTCCTGACGAGCAGATTCAGCTGCACGAAGTTGGATCGCCCGCTCAGCGAGCCGTCTGCATTGATCGCAAACTTCTTGATGCTGTTGCCCACGGTCTCGGCGACGTACAGCGTCTTCTGGTCCGGGGAGACTCCGATGCCATTGGCGTAGTTCAGATCGTCCGCCACTTCGACCCACTGCGCACCGCCAGGGGCAAGGTAGACGATCCTGCCAGCCACCGCGCCTGGCACTTCTGCAAAGACACCAAAAATTGTGGCGTATGCACCGCCGTCGGCCGCCACCGCAATATCGTTGATCCCGCCATCAAACGCTCTTCCTGCACTGTCGGCGTCCCAGCGACGCAGAAGTGCTCCGGACTGATCCAATTCGACAATTGCGCCATGTTCCGTGCAGGCCAGTAGAAAGGTCTCTTTCCGGGTCAACGCCAGGCCGTTGTGCCCGCAGCCCGCCAGGTCGTTCAGCACTGTGGTCGTCGTTCCATCCCACTTCGACAATGTGCTGGACATCCAGCCGACGTAATAGAGGTTGCCATCGACATAGAGAGGTCCCTCCGGACCCGCCACATCGCTGACGATGGTGACTTCGTCGGCGCGGACCGACAGGCAGGCGAATATCGTTGCAACGGAGAGAGTGATCACCGCGCGGTGTTTCATGATGACGTCTTCCTAGGTGCGGCTTGTGGGGTGGCGTGTGCCCAGCAGAATCGCGTTCATGTCGCCCTTCGGATGGGTGCGTTGCAGTGGGGAGATAGTTTCGCACGTCGTGGGGCGGATTTTCTGCGGGGTTGGCGCGTCGTGACACGCGTACTGAGGCGTTTGGGGCAAAAGCTGCGCGCTGCGGCAATGAAGGGATCAGGGGGGCGTCGTAGTTGGGTGTGCCGGATCGAAGACTGTGGAGGGATTGACT
>JAQBCT010000028.1:0-2607 GCA_032124855.1 Gammaproteobacteria bacterium | reverse complement strand
ATTTCTGGAACATGACGCGGCAACCCAATGCAGCGGATTACACGTTCATCGACCGCTGAAATGGTGGCCGCAATGCCCAACACTACCCAGCAAACACCCAAATCCGTGTCGGTTGCAGTCAGCCTGCTCTGCGTGAGCGCTACCTACTCGTGCATCGTGGAAATATGGTCGGCTCCCGTATTGTTCGCTGAATCAGAGGGGCTGCTGTTCGTTGGCGGACTCATTGCGGCGGTACTCGGTTTCTACGCGCTGTATGGATGGCTCGTCTATGCCACGTGGAAGGGGCGTGGTGCCGCCCGGCTCATTCTGGTGGCGGTGATTGCGATTGCCATTGCACTTCACGCTTCGCTGGCTTTGACCGCCGCCGGCAAACTGTTTGGCCCCACGAGCGTGACGGTCTTTCTGGACAGTCTTCGCGTGGTTGCTGTGGTCCTGTTGTTTTTTTCACCTCGTGCGTATTGGCGGCAGCCAGGGTGAGCTCGTTCACTTCATTCGCACAATCTCTCGCGTGCGGTACCAGCGCGCTCGTGTCGCGATGCGCGATAGGTGAACACGAAGGTGTCTGACCTGGTGCTCATTGCGGGGCGTCGCGCTCGCCGAGACGATGGGTATCGATTGGAGAGACCGAGTTTCGCTTGGCGCCAAATGACAGGAGGGTGCCAGCGCGCCGCGGCTAGACTGATGCGCCGAGCGCCGAAGCAACCCTTTGAAGCGGCGGGCAACTACGAAGTGCCGGCGTATCAGGAATTGGTGATGACCAATCTGTACGCCAAACATCCGTGCCGACTGGACCCCTGGCCCAGATGATGCCGAATGCACAGGTCAAAGTGTGCGAGAACGGCAGCCATCTGTGCCTGTACGACGACCAGGTCAGCTACTTCAACGCGCTGGTGCCGTTCCTGCTGGGGTGACCGAGAATGCCGCTGCGCCAAACGGTGCCTGGCACCATTTGGTGCATCTCGCACCTGCGCGGCGCGTTCGAGCAGGATGAAAATTTTTGAAATTCCTGATTGCGCCCCGCTAGCATGCAGCGTCTTAGTCGGGCTGCCGTGCTTACTGATCCGAGGTTGAACCACATGCATTTTCAGGCATTCCTTGATTCGCTACCCATCGCTGGGGTCTTTGTCGCGTTCTTCATTGTTGCACTGGCCGCGTACGAGATCTGTTTCCGCATCGGACGGTGGCGACAGGAAGTTACGCCAGACGAGAAGGAAGGTCCCACCGGTGTCCTGGTGGGTTCGCTTCTCGGCCTCATGGCCTTTCTGCTGGCAATCACCACTGGGATGGCATCGGATCGTTTCGATGCGCGCCGCGGGCTTGTGCTTACGGAGGCAAACTCGATTGGCACGACGTATCTGCGTGCCGGGTACTTGCCTGAGCCCGCTATGACCCAGAGCCGCAGGTTGCTGGTTGAGTACGTACCCCTGCGCATTGTCGTTAACAACGACCTGGCGGCGCTGCAGGTGAAACTGGCCCGCTCCGTCGAAATACATTCCGCGCTGTGGTCAATCGCTGAGGATCTTGCGCGCAAAACACCCGAATCGGAGGTTTTGGCCCTGTACATCGAGTCGCTGAATGAGACGATTGACGTGCACGAGACGCGCCTCATCGCCGGTGTGTACGGTCGTGTCCCCGAGACGGTCGTTCTTCTCCTCTTCGTAGGCTCGGTGCTGACGCTGGGTATGGTCGGCTATGGTGCGGGTCTGCACCGCATACGAGGTCCTTTCACCGCCGCAGCGATGATCGCCGTGGTTGGAGCAGTCATCACGCTTGTGGTGGATCTCGATCGACCGCGGGATGGCTTCCTGAAAGTGAATCAGCAGCCGCTCATCGATCTTCAGCAGCAGATCACCCGCCCGGTTCTGGTTGATATCAGCTGATGTGGTAGTCGCAGCCGTAGGTGGCAAGGCCGAGCTTGGCCGCTACGCGTTGCGAGGCAACGTTCCCCCATGATGTGCTGTACAGCGCTGCTGCCCCCGTCTGCATCACCGCCTGCGCCCATGCCTGCACGGCGACGCCGGCGAGCCCCGGCCGCGGAACGCTGCCCGGGTTTCCACCCCGGCTTCGCAGGCAGCATCGCTGATGCGTGCGCTGCCACAAACACAAGCGGGTTCGCCGTCGGCCAGTGCCACGAACAATGGTTGTCGATGCGGCACATCGTCCAGCCAGTCGTCGAAGCAACCGCGCAGCTCGCCCCAGCCGCGGCCACGTCGAGTGTGCCAAAACCGTTCACCGTGGCGAGAGATGGGTTCTCGTTGAATGCGGCGGTGGCCTGCGCGCCACACCAGCGTGACCGGATCGAGCGGTTGTGTAGATACATCACCCGACCGCCCCTGGCGCTGGAACGGCTGAGCACGAACGGGGCAGGGCAGGTGGTCTACCAGCTGAAGACCCCATACCGGGACGGCACCACCCATTTTGTGTTCGAGCCGATCGAGTTCCTGGCCCGACTCGCGGCGTTGGTCCCGCGACCACGGGGCAACCTGGTGAGATACCACGGCATCCTGGCGCCCAACGCCAAGCATCGCAGTGCGGTGGTGCCGAACCCGTCGCGGCGAACCCGCCGACGGCGCACGGCTGGACACGCTGCGGTGCCGGCGCTGGGTG
>JAQBCT010000027.1:0-4555 GCA_032124855.1 Gammaproteobacteria bacterium | reverse complement strand
GCCCGAGCCGGTCAACGCGTTGCTTGCGGCTTACTACGTCCCGGAGCAGCTGACGCACGAAATACGCCAGCGCATCGATGCGTGGCTGCGCAGTTACCTGGTGCGAATCCGGGCGGAGAAGGTGGCGCCGCAGCAGCGCCGCGCCGCCATGCATGCCGTGAATCCCAAGTTCGTGCTACGCAACTATCTGGCGCAGCTGGCCATCGATGATGCGCACGCCGGCGACTACGCGAAGGTGAACGAACTACTCGACGTGCTGCGCACGCCATACGCCGAGGCGGCGGGCAAGGATGAATTGGCGCGGAAACGACCGGACTGGGCGCGCCACCGCGCGGGATGTTCGATGCTGTCGTGCAGCTCGTAATTACGGTTGCGTGTCGGCGCGAGCGTTCGAAGGGGTTTCGTCGGAGCTGCGCAGGTCGTGGGTAAATCCCACGGCGGTCATCATCAGTGCAAGCAGTACCAGAAAAATCGTGGGCGATTTGCGGTTTGATCGAATCATGTTGCTGCGCGACTCCTGTTTCCGACTGGATGAATGGCTGATGCGTACACTAGTTGAGTCGCGTTCGACCGGCGCGTCAATTGAAGCCAGATTCCCGTCCGTTCGTCACGCACTTTTTTTTCGCGCCAGCCATTAAAACTGCTCGCCAGCAGCGCGCCGGCGTGCCATATCTTCCAGATCTACGGCCAGCGGCGCGCCACGCGCCAGGACGTGTTCGACGCGGGATTGCACGACGTGATCCCAGGCGGGATGCGGCAGGATGTAGAAGCGTTCCTCGACAATCGAATTGAAAACGGCTTCGGCAATCTCCTCGGGTTGTTTGCCTTGCGCAAGCATCGCTTTGGCCACCTCGAGCATCCCCGGAACCTGGGCGGCGCCAGTTGCCAGTTCGGCTGGCCGAGTGCGCTCGGCATCGAAGATCTGCGTGTTGACGAAGCCGGGACACAGCACGGACGCGCCGATCCTGGCGCCGCGAAGTTTCAGATCCCGCGCGAGGCCCTCGGTGAGTGTGAGCACGCCGTGTTTACTCACGCCATAGGGACCGCCGCCGGGCATCAGTCCCGCCAGTGAGGCAGTGTTGACGATGTGTCCCGACTCGCCGTGGGCGAGCATGTGCGGCACGAAGGCCTGCAGGCCGTACAGCACGCCCCAGAAATTCACGCCCATCACCCATTGCCAGTCTTTGTCCGGGATTTCCCACACCCCCTTACCCCCGTCGTTGGCGCTGGCCACGCCCGCGTTATTGCACAAGATGTGCACCTTGCCGAACTCTGCGATGGCACGCGCCGCCAGATCCTGCACCGATTGCTGCAGCATCGTATTGGCCACTACACCGATGACGCGGTACTGGCGCTCCTCGAATTCGGCTACTACACGCTCCAGCGCCTCCTCTTGAATGTCGGCCAGCACGACCTGCATGAGCGCCTGGGCAAACCGCTCGGCGAGTGCGCGGCCGATGCCGCTGGCAGCGCCGGTGATGACCGCGGTCTTGCCTTCGAAATCCTGCATGGGGGCATCCTTAAGGCTGTTGGAGTTGGCGCGGCCCATTGTAGTCGCGACGGGGCCACAGAAAATCGATGCGCGCGCGGTGAATGAACCGCGCCCCTGCGCAACCTCGTCTGGGACGAGGGTGATCCATGGGTTGTTACCTCGATGGTTGGCTCCGGGTGATGGGGTCGTCGCCTGGTTTGAACAGCGTATGCGCACGGTGCCAGGTGGCGAACGCACCCAGGATGTGCGGTGGGTCGCCGTGGATCTCGGTGAAGCAGCCATTCACCGAGCGGGTGTCGAAGTAGGCGGCGTTGACGTTGTCCGCCCACAGTTCGCAGGCCACTTCGAAGCCCATACCCAGCAACCGGGCCCGCTCGGCCTGAAAGTCGTGGACCAGCACGCCAACATGATGAAAACCTTCCTCGCCCCGCGCGAACATCTCGCGATAGATGGATGGTGTGTCGTCGTGCTGGGCGATGAACTGAATCATCATGTCACCGAGATAGCCGAATGCGTATGACACGTCTGCTTCCTGATCCGTGCCGCGGTAGGCGAATCGATCTGTCTTGTGATGCGGCACCACGATGAACGGCCCGGCGCCGAACAGCTGGCTCCAGTTGCGCGCCGCCGCCTCGACGTCGTTGACGAAGTAGGCCTGCTGGAAGAGGGGATAGCGTGTGAGTGTGGTGGTCATATCAGTGCACTGTAGATGGATGTCATGGCCATGATCGATAGCAACGCAAAGGTACCCTGGGCACCGATCAGGCGCGGGTAGTTGGCCCCCGGGTTGTGACTCATCCCCCACGCATGCAGCACGCGACAGGCGACCAGCGCGGCGCCGAACGTATGCAGCGCGCCGGGCGCGACGTTCTGCAACTCGAGCACCAGCAGCAGCAGTAGCGAAAGCGGCACGTTCTCCACGAAGTTGGCCTGCACACGCAGCACCGTGTCCGGTTTCCATGATGGCAGTCGGGCGGCGCGCATGCGCACGTAGAGCACCTGGTTGGCGAGCAGCACGGCCATCAGCCCGAGCAGTCCGGCGTAGAGCGCAGTGACGGGCAGGCTGGCGATCATCGCAGCGCACCCCACAGCAACAGCGCGCCACCGGCCAGCGCCAGCGTGATGCCGAGGTAGCTGTACTGATCCAGCCAGAACAGCATGAAGGCACGCTCCGAACCGGGTTCGCCGCTGGGCACCTCACCGCCGCGCAGCTGGCGTGGCATCCCGCCCACCCACACGATCTGCCCGCCGAGCCACAGGCAACCGGCGCCAGCCGCCATCAGCCACTGCGCCATCGTCATCGAGGCCATGTATCTCCTCCTCCCAACCGAAGGATGCGTATGCGTCCTCAGTCGCAGTATCGCCGGGATACACGCAGGTAAGTCAACGACCCTGCGGCGCGTGCTAGATTCGTGCAACCAGCAGATGGGAGTCTCGCGATGGAAGAAGTGCAGATCAGGGCCGCGCGTGGGGACGAGATGGATCAGTTCGGCGCGCTGGCTGCTTATGCGTACGCGGGTGCATTCGGAGACGGCCCCGACAACATCGTGGCGCGCAACAACCGTCCTGAATGGACGCTGTGCGGATTCATCGACGGGCGCATGGCGACCAGCTATTCGTGCCTTCCGCTGACCATGCGCTGCAACGGTCGTGCGGTTGCCGTGGCTGGTGTCTCCGCCGTGGGCACGCTGCCCGAGTATCGACGCCGCGGTCTGCTGCGCAAGATCACGCTGCAGTCGTTTGCCGACATGCGTGAGCGTGGACAATCCATCGCGGCGCTGTGGGCCTCCCAGGCAGCGATCTATCAACGCTATGGCTATGCGCTGGCAAGCGCCCAGCTCGGCTACACGGTCGACTCGGTGGACGTCGCGTTCAACAACGGCGATGCCGGCAGTGCGCGCATGACGCGCGTGGACGGCGACGCCAGCTACCAGATCATCAGGCAGCTCTATATCGACTTCGTCGCGCAGCGCAGCGGCTATCTGCACCGCCCCAAACCGCTGTGGCTGAATAATGCGTTGTCGGTGAGTGATGCCACCGGACCCGCGCATGTGGCCGTTGCCCACGCGGGCGCCACACCTGTTGGCTATGTGGTCTATCACTTGCGCGACGGGAAGGTCGGCCACGCCACGCGTGCCCAGGAGATCGTGGTGCGTGATCTCGCGTGGCTGACGGGCGATGCATACCGCAGCCTCTGGTCGTGGCTTGCGCGCCACGATCTGGTGGGGCGCATCGTGTGGGCGCGGGCGCCGGCGGATGATCCGGCACCGGAACTGTTCGTCGAGCCGCGGTTATTGCATGCGCAAATGAAGGACGGCATCTGGTTGCGCATCGTCGATGTGGCGCAGGCATTGTGTGGGCGCGGTTACGACTGCGAGGACAGCCTCACCTTCGAGATACCGCCCGACGCGCTCGCGCCTTGGAATGCCGGTTGCTACGCGCTGAACTGTTCAGCGCTCGGGGCGCAGGTGAGCGTCACCACGCAGCGCCCCGACATCACACTGTCCATCAAATCCCTGGCGAGCCTGTTCAGCGGTTATCGCAGCGCGCGACAACTGCAGCATTGGGGATTGCTCGAAGGCGACGACGCGGCGGTGACGCGGGCGACGCGTATTTTCGCCACGCGGCACGCCCCGCACTGTCCGGATACGTTTTAACGTCAGGCGGGAACCAGGCCCTCAACCTGCACACGATGGATGCGCCGCGGTTCGTCACCGTGATCGTGCACTGCAAAATGCAGCAGACAGCGGTTGTCCCACATCACCAGATCGCGCGCTTGCCAGGCGTGGCGTGCCTGGAATTCCGGGCGTACGGAGTGCTCGAACAGGTAGTCGAGCAGCGAGCGGCTTTCGTGGCGCGTCCAGCCGCTGAACTGCTGCGTGAAGGCGCGACAGACGTACAGTGAGCGCTGGCCGGTTTCGTCGTGGGTGCGGATCACCGGGTGTTGCGCCTGCGGTGCGTCGGCGGGATCGGAGCCGTAGACGGAAGCCAGTCCAGCTGCGGTGTGCTCCGCGCGCAGGCCTTCGAGTGTGGTCGTGAGTCCCGGCGAGAGCGCAGCGTAGG
>JAQBCT010000026.1:0-4910 GCA_032124855.1 Gammaproteobacteria bacterium | reverse complement strand
GCGTCCAGCAGCACCGGCGGGCGCGTGCGATGGATGAGAATATTTTTTGGGCTGACATCCCCGTGAATGAGTGCCGTGCGGTAGTGACGCAGATGATTGACCGCTTCGTTCAGACGATCCTCGACCCACGGATTGAAGTCTGCTGCGGCTGCGAAGTACGGTTCGAGACGCAGCATGGTGAACAGATCGAGATTGTCGAAATCCTCCGCCAGATCATTGCGGGCCGCGCTGCGCCCGTGCAGCGCTGCCAGCAACTGACCCATTTCGGTGCCAACGGCCGGCCGCACCAGGCCGTCGAGCAGTTGCGTCTTCCACACTGTCCAGCGTTCCGGATCAAACCAATTGAGAATGGCAAGCCCCATGGCTGGGTCGTCGGCGATGACTTGTGGCACCTGATTGGGTGCCACGGTTGCGGCAAAGCGCAGCCAGCGCACCTCTTCGACATTGCGCCGCACAGGGGCATACCACTCATCGGCTACCAACAGACGCGGTAAGGCGCGCTTCACGCAGTAGGTTGCGTCAGGCGTATCGGCGCGCCACAGTGACGAGGAAACACCCCCTTGCAGCGGGGCGAAGGTGGCGGTGTCGACCTGCAACAGTTCTTCGACGCGCCGCCCTACGTCGGCATCGATATCCGGCATGCGTTCACGCGATGTCGACATCACGCCTGCAATGCTTTGCGCAATGCGGAAGTTGCCTTGTCCATGCCGGGCTTAGCGGCGGACAGCTGGCGGCTCATCGCCAGAAAATCGTGGATCAGTCCGTCGAAGCGAATGCATTCCACCGATACACCCGCTGCCTTCAGTTTGGCGGCATACGCTTCGCCTTCGTCGCGCAATGGATCGAATTCCGCGGTCATGATCAACGCGGCTGGCAGCCCGGAAAAGTTTTGTGATTGAAGCGGCGATGCCTGAGGGTTGTTGCGTTCACGGACATCCGGACAGTACTGATCCCAGAACCATTGCATCCCTTCTCTGGTCAGCAGATAACCTTCCGCGTTCGCGCGATAGGAGGCGGTGTGGAAGTTCGCGTCCGTGACAGGATAGGCGAGCAGCTGAAATCGGATCGCCGGACCCTTGCGGTCACGCGCCAGGTGGCTGACGACGGCCGCGAGATTCGCGCCGGCGCTTTCGCCCGCAACCGCTAAGCGTCGGGCGTCGCCGTTGAATTCGGCCGCGTGCTGAGACACCCACTGCGTGGCGGCGTAGCAATCATCGACGGCGGCCGGGTAGCGGTGTTCCGGCGCCAGCCGGTAGTCGACGGATACCACCACGCACGCCACGTCGCTCGAGAGTTGCCGCGATACGGCATCGGCTGTATCGAGGTCGCCGATTACCCAGCCACCGCCGTGGAAGTTCACGAGAATCGGGAACGGGCCTGTGCCTTGCGGCGTGTAGATACGCAACCCGATACGCCCGCCGGGCCCATCGATAGCGCGATCGGCAACGGCGCCCACCGCGATATCGGGCGCCGCGGGCCGCATCATTCGATACATCGCGCGACCGTCGGCGACGGGCAGTTCGGTGAGTGCGGGTCCGGGCGTGGCGGCAAGTTGTTTCAACACTGCGTCGTATTCGGGATGAAGTGGCATGCGCGGTCCTTCAGTGGGTGGGCCAAGCTTAGAAGCGCACGCCATGTGGAGCAACGACGTTTCTTGTAACATGGCCAACTTTGTCGAAGGAGACGCATAGATGGTCATGTCGCGGCATGTGATGAACGGCGAGGAAGTGGCGGAGGCGGCCAAGCAGTTCAACTTCCTCGAAAATACATTGCTCAAGCACCGCACGCTGACCATCTTCGGCGAGATCAACAAAGAAGTGGCGCAGCGCACAGCCGAAAAGCTGCTGGCGCTGGCCTTCGAGAGCGATGAACCGATCACGATCTTCATAGGTTCGCCTGGTGGACATGTCGAATCCGGCGATACCATTTTCGACATGATCCGTTTCATCAAGCCCGTGGTGCGCACCGTTGGAACCGGCTGGGTTGGCTCCATCGCCACGCACATCTACCTGGCACCCGCGAAGGAAAATCGCTTTGCATTGCCCAATACCCGATTTCTGATCCACCAGCCCTCGGGCGGGTTCGGTGGAGATGCGTCGGACATTGCCATTCAGGCGCGCGAGATCATCAAGACGCGGGAGCGCATCAATCAGATCATCGCGCAACAGACGGGCCAGCCGCTGGCAAAAGTAGCCGAAGACACGGATCGTGATTACTGGATGAGCCCGGAAGAATCCGTGGCCTATGGATTGGTGGGGCGCATCGTATCCTCCATTGGAGAGCTGCCAGGCTGATCATCGGTGGCCGATGTCAGCGAGATCGACACGCTCGCTGCGCTGACGCGTTTTCATGCGCGGCATCGCCGTCCTCAAACCAGGGCAACAGTGCACGGCGGATGGCGGGAACGTCAGGTCAATTGAATAACTGCTGTATCAAGGCGTAGTACTGACGTGTTCTGGCTGATTGGCGGCGGCTTGCTCGCGCTCGGCTTCGGTGCAGATCTGCTGGTGCGCGGCGCTGTGGCGATCGCCCGACGGCTGGGTGTTTCCGAGCTGGCGGTAGGGCTCGTGTTCGTCGGCTTCGGCACGTCGGTTCCGGAGTTTGTCACCTCTGTCAGCGCCGCGTTTCGCGACGCACCCGGCATCGCCATCGGCAATGTCATCGGTAGCAACATCGCCAATATTCTCCTGGTACTGGGCGTGGCGGGGCTGGTCCGCCCCGTGCACCTCGGTGTGGAATCCTTTCGACGTGACGGGCAGGCGCTGGTGCTCGCGACGGGGTGTGGTCTCTTTGCCGTGTTGTATGGGGACCTGTCGTGGTTCGAAGGGGCGATATTTCTCATCCTGCTGTTGATTTACAGCGTGGCCACCTACCACGCCGAGAAACGCCGCAATGGCACGGCGCTGACCGTGCGCGCTCACCAGGTGGCGCGCGCCATCGCGCCACCTGAGCGTCCGATTTACGGCGTTGTGATGTTCGTTGGCGGCCTGATTCTGGTGGTAGGCGGCGCGGCCTTCTTTGTCGACGGCGCCATTGCTCTGGCGCGCGTGATGCACCTCTCCGAGACGGTCATCGGTCTCACGATCGTTTCGGTTGGCACGTCGTTGCCGGAACTTGCTACTTCGGTGATTGCGGCAGTGCGCGGTCGCTCCGAACTGGCACTGGGTAATGTGCTGGGCAGCAATGTCTTCAATGTGCTGGGCATTCTCGGTGCCACGGCAATCGTTGCGCCGCTGCACATTACCGGCGCGCTGACGCCGCTCGATCTCAGCATGTTCGTGGGCTCGGCATTGGTTCTGACCCTGTTTGCGTGGGGGAACCGCAACATCGGCCGCTTCGCCGGCGCGTGCTTTCTCGGCACGTGGGGCTGCTATGTATTCGTGCGGGTGATGTTTTAAGGCCGCGGCGCAGCGCGCCTCAAGCGCCCTTGCTGAACCCCTTCAGCCGGGCCTCCATGTCGGGGCCGCGGCCGGGGCTGTGGGATCGCTCGAACGCGAGGCCATCGGAGAGGGTGTAGTTGAGGCCACCGTTGACCAGCATCTTGTCGGCGCGCAGCGTGAACCAGGAGTTGTCGAGAAAGCTGCGCGCCATGGCGATTGCAGCGGCCTGCAGTTCATCTCGCGCAACACTCGCAACCGCCAGCCCGATGCGTGCGGCTTCCGCGCCATCGACAATGCGGCCGCTGAACATCATTTCTTTGGCGCGCCCGATCCCCACGCGCCGCGGCAGGCGTTGACTCATGCCCCACGTGGGCGACATCCCCCATTTGCCGTGTGTATCGGCGAAGCGGGCATCGTCCGCCGCAACGATGACATCGCATGCCAGCGCCAGCTCCAGCGAACCCGTGTAGCAATGGCCCTGCACTGCCGCGATCACGGGCTGAGGTAGCGCTTCGATGGCTTGCAGTGTTTCGGCTTGAAAGTGTCGGCTGGGCGCGACCTCGCCG
This sequence comes from Gammaproteobacteria bacterium, assembly GCA_032124855.1. Lineage (GTDB taxonomy): Bacteria > Pseudomonadota > Gammaproteobacteria > Pseudomonadales > Azotimanducaceae > DATJGR01. The sequence continues at coordinate 964 of JAQBCT010000026.1, read as the reverse complement.
GCTTGAATTGCCTTCAGATCGTTGCCTGCTGAAAACGACCGTCCCTCGCCGCATAGCAGCACGCAGCCAACCGTGTCGGGCGCCGCAGCGATGGCGTCGATGTGGGCGCGCAACTCGCGAAACAGATTCGGGCTGAGCGCATTCAATGTCTCGGGTCGATTCAGTGTCAGGATGCACAGTCCCGCATCGTCCTCACGCAATACCAGATCGGTCATGGCTGCCCCCGCCGTAGTTTCAGATGATTCGACTGATCATAATTGACCCCCGGCATTTGTTCGAACGGCGGTGTCATGGCGCGCATGAAAGTAGTGGTGATCGGTGGTGGGATGGCCGGTATCTCCTGTGCGGCCGCCGTCGCTGAACGCCACGATGTCACCGTTCTCGAGACAGAAGATGCACCTGGGTATCACAGCTCCGGCCGCTCTGCAGCCGCGTACATCGAGCCGTACATCAGTGCCACCATCTGCGCACTCACGCGCGCGAGCCGGCCATTTTTCGAAGCCCCGCCCGCCGGTTTCACCGACGCGCCGCTGCTGACGTCACGCACCGGGTTGCTGATTGCCGATCACGAAAAGCGCGCGCGTGTCGATGAGTATCTGCGCACCTGGTCACCACTGTGTCCGACGCTCACCGAAATCCCCGTCCGCCAGGCTGTCGAACGCGTCCCGATCCTGCGCGCCGAGTTGATCGCGCGCGCCGTGCTGGATCCTCAGGTATTCGATATCGACGTGCACGCGCTGCTCAGCGGTTTTGCACGGCAGCTGAAAACGCGTGGGGGTCAGCTGGTGACGCGCAGCCGGGTGGAGTCGTTGGCAAAGCGCGGCGAGGGCTGGCGCATCGGTGCGGGGGAGCGCAGGTACGACGCCGATGTCGTGGTGAATGCTGCGGGTGCCTGGGGCGATGAAGTGGCGCAGCTGGCCGGTGCGCGCAACGTGGGTCTGGTCCCGAAACGGCGCACTGCGAT
>JAQBCT010000025.1:0-6829 GCA_032124855.1 Gammaproteobacteria bacterium | reverse complement strand
CGCTGAAGGCGCCCGGCGTGTTCATGTGCGGCCACGTCCAGCGAAAGCCCGGAATGCGCACCAGGGTTGCGAGTCGATCCCGGACCGCTTGACGCTCCGCATTGCCTTCCGCTGTGAGATACAGCGCCTGCATGTTTTCGGCGACGGCGCGATTGAGCGCGAGGTATTGGAAGGCGCGGGCCCGGGATTCCGCCGACTTCGCGTCGAATTCGGCTTCGGTGGTTTGGCCGAACTCCTGCATCAGTTCCGCCACCTGCAGATTCGTCGACCAGAGCATCCCCATGTCGCGCGCGGCTCTGGCTCGCTCCCAGATGACTGCGGCCTGCGCGGCCTTGCGCGTCTCCCTGATCTGGATGACCAGGTAGAGCAACGTGGCAAGGACGGCGATTGAGCCTATGAATTCACCGAGGCTGCCGAGTGCTGAGAGGGTCTCGAGCGCATTCATGGCGGGTTCCCATAGATGCGCGATGCCCGTGGGCGCGCGCGTTCGAACGCGTGGGTTGTGGCTGAGACGACCGGGGGAGACCGGCGGACATTTCGGTGCCTGTCCCCGGGTTCTGAACTGTGGGTGACTGTCCCCGCGGAGGTGGCTGTCCCCGAGGCCGAATAGCCGACGCGGTGACGGCTCATTTCAGAATGAACTTTCGAATGACGTCGTAAACGGCCGGGTCATCTCGAAAGGCACCATGCCCTGCGTTGGGGATGCGCTCGAACTGCACCCACTGTTGTGCAATGGCGGCCGCGATATCGGCCTGAGCCTCAATGGGCGTCATGGGATCTTCCTCGCCGCCAAGTATCAGTGTTGGGCAGCGGATGGCGTCCAATGCATCGAGCATGTCAAAGGACAGGCACTCTCCGCCGGGACCAAAGAAGTGCAGCAGCACGTCGGTGCGCATCACGGCGCGGGCACGCGCATTGGCATCGGCGACGTCGGTGGTGTTGTAGAACGGCATGGCCTGGGACAGCCACTGAGCAGCGAATGCCGAACTGTCGTAGCCGTTTGTGAGCGCGCGTCGTGCCATCGCGGCGATATCAGTTCCGCCCTTCGCCTCGAACAAAGCCACGCTGCGCTCGACATAGCGATGCATGGCAGCGCCGGTACTCGAAAGAATGAGCTTGCCCGGGTGCTCCGGATGACGCGTGGCGTAGGACATGGCGACAAAGCCGCCGAAGGATTGGCCCATCACGATGGGCCGCTCGATTTCCAGCGCCTGACAGAACGCATAGACATCGTCGCCCCACTGCGCGAGGTTCCACGTGTTGCGTGGTTCGCGGTCGCTTCGTCCATTGCCGCGATGATCGAGGTAGATCACCTGCGCGATGTCTGTGAACTGAGAAAACGCGGGCTTGAAGCTCGAGTGGTCGAAGCCGGGTCCGCCGTGCAGCAGGATCAGTGTGGGTTGCTCACGCATCGTGGTGCCGTCGGGGGCGAGCTTGACGCCTTCAACGTCGAAGAACAGGCGCACGCCGTTGACTTGAATTCGCATGGTCGGGACTCCGGGTGGGGTAGCTCAGCTCGCGGACCAGCCGCCGTCGGCCATATAGACGCTGCCAGTGATAAACGTCGCGTCATCGCTGGAGAGGAATAGCATCACGCGCGCGATATCTTCCGGTTCTGCGTAGCGCCCCAGCGGAATTCGCTGGCGGGTCGCCTGATGGGCGGACTCGGCCTGGCCGGGTGCCATCCCTTCTTCGAGCGAACGCATCATGCGCGTCTCCACCGGCGACGGATTCACTGTGTTCACGCGGATGTTCTGCGCTGCGCCCTCGAGCGCGGCGGTGCGCATCAGACCGATCACAGCGTGTTTACTGGTGACATAGGGCGCGAGGTTGGCGCCGCCACCGACGCCCATCACTGAGGAAGTGATGATGACGCTGCCGCCACCTCGTTTGGCGATTTCCGGTATCACGTACTTCAGGCCCAACCACACGCCGCGCACATTCACTGATATCACGCGGTCGAACATTTCCACGTCGGTGTCGACGATCGACTTGACTGTCCCCTCGATGCCAGCGTTGGCCAGGAACACGTCGATGCCACCGAATCGGTCGACAGCTGCGGCCACCATGGCCTCATTCGATTCGGGTTCGCTCACATCCGCGACAAACGTTGCTACGCGATTGCTGCCGATTTCCGCCGCCGCGGCCTTCAGGGCGGCTCCATCGCGGTCGACAATCAAGACGTTTGCGCCTTCGGCCACGAATAGCTTCGCCGTTGCCTTGCCGATGCCGCCTGCGCCGCCGGTGAGGACAGCCACTTTACCTTCCAATCGATTCATATCGGTTCCGGGGGTTGATGATTTCGGTTCCAGGAACGGCCGCGTCAGGCGCGCCCGGGCTGAATATCGTTGACGCTCGCCGGTGGAATGATGGGAAGGTCGGCTCGACGCTGGATCGACCCCAACAGGTACTCCAATCGATCATTTCCCCAGAAGGTCGCACGTTCATCGCCACGATCGAGTGCAAAAAACGGCACGCCGAATACGCCGTCGCGTTCGCTCTGCGCGATGTACCGGCTTACGTGCGCATCGTACGTGCCGCTGCTGTGAGCAGTCGCGGCGGCTGTGCCGTCTAGACCGACCGAGTCGGCGATTCGTTTCACCACAGCAGGATCCATCACATCTTCCGATCCGTCGCCATCGAGATTGAATCTGCGCGCAAATATGGCTTCGCCAAATGCCCAGCCGCGCTGGTGTTCGGCGGCATAGAGAAACGCGTGATGCGGAATCTGCCAGGGCTCGACCGGCATGGTAAAACCCACCTTCGCGCTGCGATAGTCGGCCGCTTCCGGCAGGGTGAATTGCCGGGCCAGCGCGCGGAAGTACCCCGAATTCATGCCGGCCATGTCGGCCTGTCGCGCGGCGTCAGCGAAGATATATGCCAACTTGAAAATGTTGTCGGTGGGATTATCCATGTGGCCGCCAAAGATGATGTCGGGCCAAACGGGCACCGGATCTATTTCGATGTCGTTGAAGGCCGCCGCACGCCGAAGCCGGTAGAAGGCAATCGCAGCGAATGGTGAACGGAACGAGAAGTAAAAGCGGATCGTTGGCTGTGTGGTCATTGCGTAGCTCCGTGGGTCGATGGCCGTATGCGGGTGTCATCGACATGCGCGTGCTGGCGAGCGAAAGCACGACTCTAGCAAATAGCTCGGCGGCAGCCGACTGTGCGCACCGTACCTCGCGTTGGATATGCAGCGTCGGTCGCGTCCCGAGCACTCAGCGCGGCTGGCCGATTGGATCAGCGGGAGGTGCCTGTCCCCTGGGCGGTGCCTGTCCTCCCGGGCAGCGCGGTCGAAAATGTCGCCTCCGCTTCGTGGTGCGTTCGGGGCACAATCGCACACAACCGGTACTGGAGATTTCACATTGAAACTAGCTGTCGACTTTCCGTCGGTGATCTCGCGCGAAGGCCCCGCGGCGGTGCAGCGCCTTGCGCGCGAAATCGAAGAGATCGGCTTTGATCAACTGGATTTCTTCGATCACGTGGTGATGGGCTATCCCATTGAGGGACGTCGTGGCCTGCAGTACCCACCGCAGATGCCGATTCTTGAGGCGCTGGTCACGCTTGGATTCTGTGCGGGCGTGACGAGCAGGATCGGACTCGGAACTGAGGTACTTGTTCTACCGCAGCGGCAACCGGTACTGGTTGCGAAGCAGATCAGCACGCTGGACACGCTTTCCGGCGGCCGCATGCGCCTCGGTGTTGGTGTGGGTTGGCAGGAATCCGAGTACGACGCGCTCGGCGAAGCATTCAGCGATCGCGGGCGGCGCATGGACGAAGCGATTCGCCTGCTGCGCGCGTGCTGGACCGAAGCGCGCGTTGAATTTTCCGGCGAGCACTACCAGGTGGCTGCCATGGGCATGGAACCCAAGCCACCGCAGGGCGGTGCTTTGCCCATTTGGATTGGGGGCCACTCACCGGCGGCGCTGCGTCGCGTGGGGCAGTTCGGTGACGGTTGGTTGGCGGCTCTGGTTGGAAACAAGGAGCGCGTGCGAAGCGAAATGGAGACCGTGCGTATGCACGCTGCGGCGTACGGACGCGATGCGAACGCACTTCAGTTTCAAACGATGTTGGCACCACCTCCACGCCAGAACGATGACGGCAGTGGCAAGAATTTCTACGCGGATCCGGATCGTGTCGCCCGGCGTGCAGCTGAGATTGCTGAACTGGGATTCGGCTGGGTTTCGCTGAACGCAACTAACATATTTCAGTCGGGCGCCAGAACCGTGAATGCGATGGTTGATGCGCTGGCGGGCTTGCACGATCGAGTGCGCGCCGAAGTGGGCTGATGCGCTGGACAATTCGCAGACGGCGCGCCGCCGAAATCTAGTCGGACAGCCAATCTATAGTAGGACACGTGGGACAGCGAGAGTGGGACAAGGGGACAGCCGTTAATCTTGCGGGACAGGCTGCATCGGCGAATATCCGACACACGCGCGAAACCTCGTCTTACAGCGCGCCGTTTCACAGAGCATCAGACTCTGTGCATGACATATCCCCGAGCGCACCTCATCGACAGTGAAGCGCCTTGCTTCTACCACATCGTATCGCGCTGCGTGCGACGCGCCTGGTTGTGCGGAGTAGACCGTGAAACCGGCCGATCGTATGAGCACCGGCGAGCTTGGATCGAGCGACGCATGCTCTCTCTCGCTCAGCTGTTCGCAGTGGAAGTCTATGCGTACGCGATCATGAGTAACCACTATCACATGGTTCTTCACCTAGATCCGCTGCGGCCGGCCGGTTGGAGTGATGCCGAAGTTGCGCGACGGTGGATGAAGCTGTGCCCGCGCAAGGGTAATGGTCGCAATTTGGATGGGATCGATGAACTACTGAAAGATTCCGAGCAGCTTCGCGTGTGCCGATCGCGCTTGGGCTCGGTGTCATGGTACATGCGGTTTCTCAACCATCCCGTAGCGTGCCGTGCCAACCGCGAAGATGACTGCACTGGACATTTCTGGGAGGGGCGCTTTCGATCGGCAATCTTGCTGGACGAAGACGCGGTGCTCGCGTGTATGGCCTACGTGGACCTGAATCCCGTTCGCGCAGGCATTGCGGGTCGTCTCGAAGAATGCAGCCATACGTCGATCAAGCGTCGGATGCGGACGACCCGATCCGATGCATGCCTCGCTGCAGTGCACGCATCCCAGTCAACTGCTGGACAGCGCTTGTCGCTCACGCTGGGGCAGTATTGCGTATTGCTCCGTGATGTTGGATTTGCACAAGCGCATGCGCCGCCCGCCCGCCGTTGGGCAAATCGCGTTGCATTGATGCGAATTCGCCAGCGTGCCTACGGGTCGCTCGACAGTCTGCACAGATGGCTCGATCGAATCAGTCAGCGCACAACACGTGCGGTTGCCATGCCGACCTGAGCCGTGAGCTGACCGTCTGGGGCGGGGGTCAGAGTGCCGGGAGGTTCTCGCCTATTACCAGACGCTTCGTTGGAGTCACGTTGCATGCACCTATCTATTTGGCCGGCCCACTTCGATAGGTAGTGCACACCGAATCGAAGGTGGGCCAGCTCGTTGAGTGTTCAATGAGGACAGTCATCACCAGGGATGCGCTTCACCGTTCCATTTCATGAAGCTGCCTGTCCCCTCAATAGTGGTGGTTGCGATGACACCCATAATGCCGGCCGCACTCTCATCCGCACTGATCTCCGCATTCGCGCCGCCCATATCCGTGCGTACCCAACCAGGGTGGATGAGCGCAACAGCAATGCCGTCGCTGGCTAGCTCGGTGGATGCCATCTTCATGACCTTGTTCACTGCCGCCTTTGACGAACAATAGGCGTACATCACCGGCATGTTGACGGCGATTGCACCCATCTGACTGGTGATCGTTATCGCGCGCGGGTTGGTTCCCGCTTTGAGGTTGCTGCGAAAGGTCTGCAGCAGGCGCAGCGGCGCCATCGTGTTGACAACGAACGTGCCTGTCCAACCATCGAAATCCATGTTGGCCAGCGACTGATTCTGCGGCGCGGGGCCCGGCATGCCTGCATTGTTGATAAGGATATCGATTGGTGTCGTGCCGACTTGACTGGCCAACGCCGCAACGGACGCACCGTCGGCGACGTGAACGCCGTGGACCGTGACGGCTTTGTTCGACTTCGCCAGATTCTGCAACTCAGTGGCTGTTCCAGGGTCGCGGCAGCAGGCAAGCACCCGATTTCCTGCTGCGGCGTAGCGCTTGCTGAGTTCCAATCCGATGCCGCGATTGGCGCCAGTGATCAGTACGGTTTCCATGAATGTCTCCTAACCTGCTCGTGATTGGCGCGATGCTGCGACGGGCGCATCGGGATTGCCGGATTTGAAGAGCGCCTCCAGTGTCGCGCTGTCAGTGTCGAGCAATTGCTCCAACCATCGGTGGAACCTCTGGCCGCCGCCCTCGTTGCGCCCGAACATCACGTGAGATTTCAGGCCGCTGCGCAGTGCCTGCTGTTGGCGCAATCCGGTGGCGTAGTCCTCTTCCCGCACCACGTATTCGAGCAACTTGAATTGCGCATCCGCCGCCTCGCGCTGCTCAGCAGTCGGTTCGCTCTCCATGAGGTAGTTCTGCACGGTGAAGGACTCGCCGACGCTCGCACCGGGGAACAATTGCGACACCATGACGCCGCGGCCGCCGCCGCCATCGAATGATGCGATGGATATGTGCGGGAAGATTGTCCACACCCCTCCGAGCAATGCCGGCATGGGCCAGTCGGCCTCCGGCGTGTTGGTTAACGCCGCGAGGGATGGATCCGGCGAGCTGACGCGCTGATGCGGACCCCACGCGGTGTACAACGCTTGATTCGGCATGCTGGCGCCGAAGGTGTTCTTGTGCAGGATCGGCA
>JAQBCT010000024.1:0-4777 GCA_032124855.1 Gammaproteobacteria bacterium | reverse complement strand
TACGTCGCGCATAGGGTACAGGCGCAGGTCGGGCGCGGTGCCGTAGACGAAACCGAGCGGGGTCCGGGGTTCTTGAAACTGAAATGCCAGTTCGGCCACCTCCGCCTGCTCAGCGTAGCGCCAGCGCGCGACACCCTCGGCGCGGATCAGCGCGATGTAGCGAAACAGGGCGCGCGTGATCGCATCGATGTGCGTCTGGCCGGATTCGGTGAGTTCGATCGATATGCTGATCAGCGCATTGTTTGCATCGAAGCGCGACGCGTTGGCCGCCAGCGACTCGATCCAGCCGCGCGCCTTCAGTTCGGCGTGCAGGCTGCCGGCGCCCTCGTGCCCCAGCAGATTGGAGATGTACTGGCCCGGCTTGTCGCGGTAATGACTATCCAGTTCAGGAACCGGGAAGTTGTACGTCACCTCGCGCGCATCCTTGATGGTGCGATAGGTGAGCTGGCGGGGCAGCGAACCGGGTGCGTACATCGGTGGCAGCGCGGCCGGTGGTGCGATCGCGCGGCGCTGGATCGGCGCGAACAGCGCGCTCACCCAGCGTTGCAGTTCATCGAGGCTCTGATTCCCCAGCACCACCAGTGACATCTGATCGGCCGAGTAGTGCGTCTCGTAGAACGTGATCAGATCGCTGCGCACGTCGCCGCTCAAAGTATCGAGACTGCCCACGGTGAACTGGGACGCGGGGTGGTCCGGATTGATGACGCGCTTGTTGACGTGGAACGAGCGCCAGCCGTCGTCCTTCAGATACATCTGATACTCGGAGTTCACGGCGTTTTTTTCACGCTCCACATACGCGGCATCGAATGTCGGCGCGATGAAGAACTGCGCAAATCGATCCAGCGCGCCTTCGAAATAGTCGGGCTGGATATCGAAGAAGTAGTTGGTGTGGTCGGATGAGGTATACGCGTTGTAGGTGCCACCATGGGTGGTGATATAGCTCTGATAGCCTTCCACCTCGGGGTACTTGGCCGTACCGAGGAACAGCATATGTTCCAGGAAATGTGCCAGTCCGCCGCGATCCTCGGGGTCGTCGTAGCTGCCGCGAAACACCGTGAGTGCGGCAGCCGCTTTGTCGGTGCGGGCATCGGACACGAGCAGCACTGTCAAGCCGTTGGGGAGCACCAGCGGGCGATATTCACGCGCATCGTTGGGGCTCTTGACGACGCTGGGCGCGCTGGTTGGCACGCTCGCGCACGAAACCAGTAATGCCGCCACACAAACCAGCACCATCTCGCGCCATGCGGCGCGACACTTTGTTGCAGGGATCAATGCATTCTCCGGTGAAACCGCGGGCCGCAATTGTAATGAATGCGATCAGCGTTTGCGCGCGAGGGTCAGCCCGTCGCCGATCGGCAGCAGCATCGTATCCACACGCTCATCGCCGTGAATCTTCTCGTTCAGCGCACGAATGGCGCGCGTGTCGGCATCGACTCGCGCTGCATCGACCACCGCACCACCCCACAGGGTATTGTCGACACCGATCAGACCCCCGGTGCGCAGCAGCACCAGCGCGCGTTCGTAGTAGCCGTCGTAGTTGCTCTTATCGGCATCGATGAACGCGAAGTCGAAGCTCCCGCTGCGGCCTTCGCCAATGAGTGCATCCAGCGTCGCAAGTGCAGGCGCCAGGCGCAGATCGATCTTGCCGGCCACACCGGCCGCGTCCCAGTGGCGCCGGCCAATACGCGTCCACTCCTCCGATACGTCGCAGCAGATCAGCCGCCCGTCGGCCGGCATCGCTTCGGCAACGGCAAGCGCGGAATACCCGGTGAAGGTGCCCACCTCCAGCGCCAGGCGCACATCCAGCAACTTCACGATGAGCTGCATGAAGGCACCCTGTTCGGGCGAGATCTGCATACCCGCCATCGGCAGCCCGGCGGTCTCGACACGCAGCGCCGCCGCCGTGGGCGACTCGCGTACGCCAATGCGCTGGATGTACTGGTACAACTCGGGCGTGATCTTCAAGGTGCGGTTGGACATGGCAAAGCTCCACAGGGTTCTTGGTAACCTTAGCCGATGTCTGCCGCCCAACACACGCGCGCCTGGGCGCCCCTCCTGGAGGTGCTCACGTCGCACATCGCGGCGACCGCGCCGCGGCAGCAATTGTGGGCCATCGCCGGTGCCCAGGGCAGTGGCAAGTCGACGCTGACGCGGTTGCTGGTTGGCGCGCTCAATTTGCGGGGAATCACCGCCGTGGGCTGCTCTCTCGATGATTTCTATCTCACGCACGCGCAACGCGCGGTGCTTGCCGAGACCGTGCACCCGCTGCTCGCGACGCGCGGCGTACCCGGCACCCACGACGTTGCACTGTGCGCAGCGACGCTGGCGGCGTTGCACCATGCGCCCACGCCCGTGCCGCAGTTCGACAAAGGTCACGATGACCGCACGGCGCGCGCCGCCTGGCCTGAGCGGGGACCGGCGCAGGTCGTGGTCCTGGAAGGCTGGTGCGTGGGGGCCGCACCGCAACCTGCGGCGGCGCTGGCGATGCCGGTCAACGATCTCGAGCGCCACGATGATGCCGACGGGCGCTGGCGCGGCTATGTCAATGCAGCGCTCGCCGGCGCCTATGCGACGTTGTTTGCTCGCGTCGATGCGCTGGTTTATCTGCAGGCGCCGGATCTGGACTCGGTGCGCCGCTGGCGCGCCGAGCAGGAATTGCAGCTCCCGGCGGCGCGGCGCATGACGCCGCAGCAACTGACGCGCTTCATCGATCACTACGAGCGCATCACGCGCTGGATCTTCGAAGATATGCCGCCGCGCGCCGATGTGACGGCGCAGCTGAACCGCGGCCATGGCATCGAGACCGTCGTCACACATTTCAATGACTGACGCGCCGTTCATATTGGGTTCAGCGCCACGCCGCTACCGTGGTATCCAGTGATGCAAGGAGTCCTGCGATGCGTATTTCGGTGAATCTCAGAACCGTGTTGTTGGCGTCAGCGCTGGTACCGGCGGTGGCCTGCGCCGGTGTTACCTATGATCGGGCGCGCGTGGTGGATGTGCAGCCGTTGTACGAGACCGTCAGCGTCACGGTGCCGCGCCAGGTCTGCCAGGAGCAGCGTGTCCAGACCGGCGCCGGCGGTGGCCAGTCCGTGGCGCCGCCCCTGCTGGGTGCTGTGCTGGGCGGCGTGCTCGGCAATGCGGTGAGCAACAAGAACAAGCCGGTTGGCGCCGCGGTGGGCGCGGTGCTCGGTGGTGCGGTGGGCTATGACATCGCGCGCCGCAACGCCCGGCCGTCCTATGTGACCTATGGCACCCAGGAAGTGTGCAGCACCGTTTCGGATGTCCACGAAGAGGAACGTCTGAATGGGTATCGCGTGCGCTACGAGTATCTGGGGCAGCGCTATACGGCCATCACGCCGAATCATCCCGGTGATTCGGTGCGCGTGCGGGTCGACGTATCACCCGCGTTCTAGATGCATGGAACAGCCGCGTTAGAATGCCCCGATGACACTTGCCTCCATCAGTCGCCTCATCGCCGTGCTCGGCCTGTCGGCCGCGCTCGCGGCGACTCCCGCGCAGGCGCGCGACGACGATTCGGGCAACGGCAAGAATCATGGCCGGTCCAATCACGCAAGCGACAATCGGGACGATGACCGCGGCTCGCAGTCCCAGCGCATGTCCGCGGAACAGGCGTCTGCCATGGTGCAGAGGAGTTACGGCGGCCGTGTGGTGGCGGTGAAAGGCTCGGGAGACGGCTACAACGTGCGCGTCCTGCTCGACGGCGGCCGCGTGAAGACGGTGTTCGTGGCGGCCAATGGCCGCATGAGCGAATCGAATTGATCGGGATTGCCTGATGCGGGTACTCGTTATCGAAGACGACGCAGGATTGCGCGCTCAGCTGACCGACGCGCTCAAGCGTGCGGGTTTCACCGTCGATGCGGCGCAGGACGGCGACGAAGGCATCTACTTCGGCCGCGAATTCGACTACGACGCCGCGGTGGTGGATCTGGGTCTGCCCAAACGCGATGGCATCTCCGTCATTCGCACGTTGCGCGCGGAGAAGCGGAGCTTTCCCATGCTCATCCTGACGGCGCGGGTACGCTGGCAGGACAAGGTGACCGGCCTGGAAGCCGGCGCCGATGACTACCTCACCAAACCCTTCCACATGGAAGAGCTGCTGGCACGGTTGAATGCACTGATGCGCCGCGCATCGGGGCATGCATCACCCGTGATCCAGTCGGGTCCCCTGGCCCTGGATACGCTGGGCAAACAGGTGCGCATGCACGACCAGCCGGTCGATTTGACCGCGTTCGAGTATCGCGTCATCGAATATCTGGTGATGAATGCGGCGCGCGTCGTCTCCAAAACCGAGCTGACCGACCATCTGTATGAACAGGATTTCGACCGCGACAGCAATGTCATCGAAGTGTTCATCGGCCGCCTGCGCAAGAAGCTGGATCCCCAGGGGAGCCTGAATCCGATCCGCACCGTGCGCGGGCAGGGCTACCGATTCACGCTCGAATCGACGAGCTGATGGCGTGACGCAGATCGGTCTGCGCGCGCGATTGCTGCTGACCAGCACACTGGTGCTGGGTCTGGGGCTGGGCCTCACAGCCTGGGTGCTCGACCGGTCGTTCACCGCAAGCGTGGTGGCTGGTGCGCAGGAGCAGATGAAGCTGCTCATCTACGGGCTGCTCGGTGCCGCCGAAGATGCCGAGGGGACCTTGGCGTTCCCGCAGGCGCCACTCGAGCCCCGCTTGCAACAGCCGCAGTCGGGTTTGTACGCGACCGTGACGGACGGTGCCGGTGCGGTGATCTGGCGCTCGCCGTCGCT
>JAQBCT010000023.1:0-2995 GCA_032124855.1 Gammaproteobacteria bacterium | reverse complement strand
TGAGCATTGCACCCGCATTCGGCATTGCCCTGGGCGGTGGTGGCGGCATCGTCGATGAGCTGAACGGCGACTGGACGTTCGGACAGGGTGACAGCGCGGGTTCGTTGGCGCTGGCGGTGCGCGATCTGACGTTACCCACCGGTGAGCTGAGCAGCGTTGCGGTTCGCGCGCGCGGTTCGATGGAACGATTTGGATTGCGTTGGGCTTTCGTATTCGATCAGCTCGAGGCGCGTGGCGCGCCTGATGTCGCGGTCCAGCTGGGTGATACTCGACTGGTGTTGAACCGAAATCTGGAGGGTGCGAGTGATCTGGAATTTACTCTGCCTGCTTTCGATGTCGAGCCCCTCAACGCTATTGTCATAGCGGCAGCCGGTAAGCTTGAGCGCGTCAATGAATGGTCTGTTGGGCTGCAGCCGCGCGGCCGGGTGACTCGCCTGGTGGGGCGCCTCGATCTGACCGGGATGAAGCTCGACTACGTCGCAGAGGTGGCAGACGTTGAATTGGAAAACTTCAAAGGTGTTCCCTACGTTCGCCACGGCAACGCTACGGTTGCGGGTACGGAGGAGTCGGTACTGATCGGCGTTCATGGCACCGCGATGACGCTGGGTCTTTTTGAGTTTTACGACACGCCGTTTCGATTCGACACGCTTTCGGGCGATGTGCTGCTGTGGTTCAGCCCCGAGTATCTGGGGCTGGCGGGCAGTGAACTCGAAGCACGGATTGGCGGCATGCACGCGCACGGCGAATTCGCTGTGGCACGCCCACGTGATCCGCTGGAGCAACGCGTGTTCGCAACACTGCGGATGCGGGATGTGGAGGGGCGCTCGGCTGTGGCGTACGTGCCGCAATCATTGCCGCTTCGTGCCTGGCTCGATGGCGCCGTGCTGGACGGCCAGGTCGACGAATTCGATCTCGTCTATCACGGCCACATGCGCACGCTGCCCGGCGTGCCGATGCGCCAGAGCGAATTGCGCGTGCGGCTGCGTGACGCGCAGGTACGATTTCATTCGGACTGGCCCACCGCAGAGGCCGTAGCCGGTGAAATCGTGGCAACTGCTGCGGGCGTGCGAGGAGAGTTCGACCACGGCAATGTCTCGGGCATTCATTTCTCGAAGGCATCGCTGCGCCTGCCAAGCGCGCGGGATCGCATCGAGTTCGATGTCGTCGGCGGCGGCAATGGCGGTGCTTTGCGACGTCTCATCGACAGCTCACCGTTGGCGAACTGGCTGGCGTTCGTCAAGCCGCAGTGGAAATTCGCTGGACCGTTCGAGTTTGTCGCTGCGCTTCAGATTCCCCTTTCGCAAGCGCGTTCGCCTGAGGTGGACCTGACGATGAAACTCAACGGTGTCGACCTGGTGTTCGCGGAACTGAACCTGCCGGTGAACGCGTTGCGCGGCGACGTGCACTATCGATATCCGAATGAAGTAGATGCCGAGCGTATCGACGGCATCCTCTTTGACGCGCCGGCGCGCTTCACGGCGCTCTCTGAGGATGGTGTCGTGCGACTGTCATTCAGTGGCCGGGCGGAGGCGCGCGCTGTTACCGACTGGCGCGGATTGCCTGCGCAGGCTATCGCCACCGGTGGTGCGGATTTCGCAGGTGAATACCGCATTCAGCCCGGATCGGCGCGGCCGGCCCGGCTGCGCCTCACGTCCGATCTGATGGGCCTCGATCTGAATCTGCCGGCACCGCTGGGCAAGACAGGCGACGAGGTGCGGCCGACGACCCTCGAATGGGTCTTCGATGCCACTGCGGATCGGCTGGCGTTGCAATCCGGGTCTGCGCTGCGTGGCTGGTTGCGCGTCACACCGCACGGCATTGGCGCCGGCGATTTCGGCATTGGCGTGGATTCAGCTGCGGAGCGTGGTGACGAAGATGCGGTGTCCATTGCGGGCAATCTCGGCTCGCTTGACCTGTCCGACTGGTTGGTACCTGCCACCGAAGCGGGCGCCGTTGGATTTGCGTGGAATGTGAATGCGCTGAATGTGGAGCGTGTGAGCTATTCCAATACCGGTTTCACTGATCTCGTTGTCGATGCACGTGGTCGAGGCAATGATGTAACGATTTCGGTCGCCGGACCTGATATCGAAGGGTCGGCAACGCTGCAGCGCGATGCGCCCACGCAGATCGATCTGCATTACTTGAGGATGCCGCCGCGTGTGGACGCGCGCACGGGTGATCCTCTGGCCAATGTCGATGCGCGTGCGGTCGGTGATCTGGATGTCGTGGTGCAGAGCCTGATGCTGGGCGCGCAGAACTACGGTAAGTGGCAGTTCCGCACACGAAAATCCGAGACCGGAATCGCGGTTGAGGGCCTGGTAGCAGACGTGAAGGGACTGCATATCGAAAGCGCCGCGGGCACGTCGTGGGCGATCATAGGCGGCAGCTCACAAACGCATTTCACAGGCAACGTCACAGCGACCGACCTCGCCACAGTGCTGCCACAGTGGGGCTACGCCGGCACTTTGGAAACCACAGCCATGCAGATGGATGCAGATGTCGGCTGGGCCGGCTCGCCGTTCAACTTTTCATTGCCCATCGTCGACGGCAGAATTTCGCTTGCTGCCACAAAGGGCCGATTCGTCGATGCTGGCGATGGTGCGGGCGCAGTGCGGATATTCAGCCTGCTGAATTTCGCCGCCATCGCGAAGCGCATGACACTGGATTTTTCCGACGTATTTGGTAAGGGGATCAGCTTTGATAAGGTCACTGCTACTGGCATGGCAGATCACGGTACGATCGCGTTGATAGAGCCCATGGTGATCGAGGGCACCGGTGGCAATTTCCAGATCAACGGCACCGTAAATTTCATGTCCGGTGCGCTGGACAACGAAATGCTGGTGACGCTGCCCGTGAGCTCGAGTCTGCCGTGGTATGCGGCATACCTTGGTTTCGTGAACCCGCTGGCAGCTGGCGCCGTGCTGGTGGGCGAGCGGATCTTTCGTAACCAGATCGAGAAATTTTCGAGCGCAAAATACCAGGTGACGGGCACGAT
>JAQBCT010000022.1:0-6167 GCA_032124855.1 Gammaproteobacteria bacterium | reverse complement strand
GCCACACCATCGCCGACACGCAGCTGACCTTCGAACTGGGCGAGGGCACGACACAGGTCACCGCGCAACTGCGGTTCGAGCGCAGCGATGCAGCGCCGGATGGCGCGACCGATTTGCGACTCGATGGCCAGGAACTGGAACTGGTATCCGTTGCGGTCGATGGACGGGCGCTGGCGTCGAACGAATATCGCCTCGATGACGAATCATTGACGCTGTTCGATCTTCCCGCGCATTTCGAATTGAGCGTGGTCACACGCATACATCCCGAGGTCAATACTGCGCTCGATGGCCTCTACAAGTCGGGTGGTATGTACTGCACGCAGTGCGAGGCGGAAGGCTTTCGCAAAATCACCTACTACCTCGACCGGCCGGATATCCTGGCGCCGTTCACTACCACGATCGTCGCGTCGCGCAACTATCCGGTGCTGCTGTCCAACGGCAATCAGATTGACGCGCATGAGCTCGCCGATGGTCGTCGCAGCGTGACGTGGCGCGATCCGTTCCCCAAGCCCAGCTATCTGTTCGCACTGGTGGCGGGAGATCTCGCCGTGCTTCGAGACGAGTTCGTCACGACCTCGGGGCGCAAGGTGGAGCTGCGGATCTACTCGGAGCCGCACAATATTGCACAGTGCAGATACGCCATGGGGGCACTGCAGCGCGCCATGCGCTGGGACGAGCAGGTATACGGCCGCGAGTACGATCTCGACATCTTCATGATCGTTGCCGTGGAAGATTTCAACATGGGCGCAATGGAGAACAAGGGGCTGAACATCTTCAATACGTCCTGCGTCTTGGCCAGCGCCGACACGGCCACCGATGCAGCGTATCAGCGTGTCGAAGGGGTCGTGGCGCACGAGTATTTTCACAACTGGTCCGGCAATCGCGTGACCTGTCGTGACTGGTTTCAGTTGAGCCTCAAAGAGGGCTTTACGGTTTTTCGCGACGCCCAGTTCTCCGCAGACATGCACTCACGGACGGTCAAGCGCATCGAGGACGTGAACTTCCTGCGCACGTTTCAATTCCCCGAGGATGCGGGTCCGTTGGCCCATCCCATACGGCCCGACAGCTATATCGAAATCTCGAATTTCTATACGACAACGGTCTACGAGAAGGGCGCCGAGGTGGTGCGGATGATCCACACCCTGCTGGGTCCCGCCCGATTTCGCCGCGGCACCGATCTCTATTTTGATCGTCACGACGGGGCGGCGGTGACGACCGAGGAGTTTATCGCAGCGATGGAAGCGGCTAACGCGGTGGATCTGGGGCAGTTCCGTCGCTGGTACAGTCAGGCCGGTACGCCCGTTGTCGCTGTTCGTACAGAATTCGCAGGGGATACGCTGACGGTGCACTTCGAGCAACGCTGCCCCGCCACACCCCAACAGCCCCACAAGGACGCATTCCACATCCCCATTGCCCTGGGGCTGCTCGATGCGGGCGGCGCCGAACTGCTCGGCGCTGCGGGCCGTCGCAACGGTTCTGCGGTGACGCTCACGAGCGATGCAACGATCGAAAATCCCGGCGACGACGGCACGCTGATTGTGCATCTGCGGCAGCCCAGTGCGCAGGTGACGATTGCAGGATTGCACAGTGAAGGTGCGCTGAGCCTGTTGCGTGGCTTTTCTGCGCCGGTGAACCTGCAGTGGCACCGTTCCAGCGAAACGCTTGCCTTCATTGCCCAGCACGACACGGACGGTGTGTGTCGCTGGGACGCAATGCAGACGCTGTTTGCCGCTGAAATCGATCGCCTCCGCACCGGGGCGGTTGAACCCAGCGGCGAGTTCCTTACGCTGTTGGGCGAACTGGCCACCGCCGCACATGCGGCGGCAGACGATGGCGAGGCCAAGGCGATGTTCGCCGTGATGCTCACGGTGCCTTCCGAGGCCTATCTGGGTGAGCTGATGGAGCAGATCGACGTGGACGGTCTGCACCGTGCCCGCGTGCGACTGCGTGAGGTGATCGGCCTGACGCTATTCGACAGCTGGCTCGCGTTGTATCGCGGCAATTCCTCAACAGAAACCTACCAGCCTGATGGCCGCGGCATTGCGCGCCGTGCGCTGCGCAATCTCGCGCTGTCGTATATCTGTGCCACGGGTGACTCGCATGTCGACGTCGCAAAGCGTGTCGTGCTCAATCAGTACGAAGGCGCCGACAATCTCACCGAGCGACTTGCGGCGCTGCGTGAAATCATCAATGCCGTCTGGCTCGAGCGATCAGTTGCCGCCGCCGCGCTGGATGGCTTCGCCCAGCGTTGGCAGCACGAAAAGCTGGTGATGGATCAATGGTTCGCATTGCAGGCGGCGTGCCCCGCACCCGATGCGCTGCAGCGTGTGATGGCGCTCGACAATCATCCCGACTTCGACGCGCGCAATCCCAACCGGGTGCGATCCCTGTACGGGGTGTTTGCTCAACAGAATGTGGTGCGCTTCCATGCCAGCGACGGTTCCGGCTATCGTTTTCTCACAGAGCGCGTCTCGCGTCTGGATCGCGCCAATCCCCAGTTGGCTGCGCGGTTGCTCGCGCCGCTGACACGCTGGCGCCGCTACGACGCCGCACGTCGTCTCGCCATGCGCGACGCGCTGCGTCGCATCGAGGCGGATGCAGCACTGTCCAAGGATGTCTTCGAAGTGGTTTCGAAATCGCTTCAGACGGACGGATAGAGCGCGGGCAATTCCAGCGAGCGCGACGCCGGTCCGGCGCGTTTGAGGCGGCACGTCTGCACACAGGTGCGCAGCGCCGCAACATCCAGCGCCGCCCGGTCGGCGTGTTGGTAGAGCGCGCGATTGAGGCGGTTCAAGGGATCTCGCGCCCGCGTGTCGCGCAAGAACTGGCTGGTCGCTTGCGACAGTGGGACCGCGTAGTGGGTCAGCAGCCACTGATCCAGCGCCGCGCGGATGCGCCGCGCATCTGCGCTGGCGCATGAAGCGGTGAATGTCGCGAACGCCGTCTGTTCGAGGATGCGCGGATCGGCAGCCCGGCGGCGTGCCCGGCGCCTGCGCAACTCAATCACCATCCAGCAAAGCGCGCCGATCAGCGCGAGGCAAAGCAAACTCCACGCCAGCGTTCGCCATGCAGGCGGGCTTGCAGTGCTGGCCCCTCCCTGCGCGACGGGCGCCTGTGTTGCGGTAGCCGCCGACGCGGGGACAAGCGGCGCAGCTTGGGCGACGATCGTCCGTGGGACGCTCGCCGCGACGCCCGTTACATCGACGGTGCGTGCAGGCAGCGATGCCGTTTTGAGCGCGTCGTTGACGGTGTCCCACCAGATCACGTCCACCGCCGGCAGGGTCGCGGGCCCGGGCGACGTGGCCACCAGACTCATTGTTTCGGCGCGCGTACCCACCAATCCGCTCGCGGCAAGTGTTTCGTTGAGACTGGGCAGTTCCGGATATGTCTTGATCCGTTCGGGCAACGTGCCGGTCAGCGGTGGAATGGCGGATGCAACGTTGCCGTCCGCGCGCGCAATCACCGTGCGCTGGCTGGGGGTGCCCACAGTGAGACCGCGCTGGGGCTCATCCGGCCAATCCTCCACCACGTCCACGTGCGTGGCCGGCAGCCAGGTCGCTCCTTTGGGGTAGTCCGCGGGCACCCCGAGAATTGGTACGACAATGGATTCGGAACTCACGTCAATGCCGATTCGGCGTTCGCCGTAGCTATTGCCGCGCAAGCTGACGCTGCCGCTAACCGAGGCTGGTGGAATCGTGAGATCGCCGCTGCGTTCGGGAAATATCACAAAGCGTTGTTCGATCATGCCGTATGGGCGGCCGTCGCGCAGCGTACTGCTGTGCTGTGGTTCACCTAACGGACGTACCATGGCGCCATCGATCTGCGGCAGCTCCGGCATCGTGCCGTAAAGTTGCGCGCCGCTTGCATAGAACAAACGCCGCGTCACCAGGATCTGGGACTGTACGTAAACGCGCTTTGGTGCATAGGTCGTTTCGAAGAAGACGGTATCCGCTACGGCGCGGCGCAGTTGGGGATCGAGTTCACGCACGGTGATCGCAATGGGGTTCGAGACCTCGGAGCCTAGGGTGAAGGCAGGGATGGAGAGCGTTCCGTTGTGTCTGGGTTTTAGCTGCAACGTCCAGGTGGTCCACGCATCAACGCGCCCGTTACTGCTGCGGAACTGGCTGCTGCTCTGCGTGCTTTGGACCTCGAAGTCCTTGTTCAGACCGTCAAACTGAGGGCTGGCCGCCAGATTGGCGCCATCCGCCCGCAATGTCAGGCGCAGCGTATCCGCCATGGTCAGGGTGGTCGTGTCCACCTCAGCAACAAGCGCGCCCTGCACGGACATCGCCATGGCAACAAGCAACGCTGCGGCCGCGATGAACGCGCGTTTCACCAGATCCGCTCCTCGTCGCGCGATGGACCTTCGCCCGCGCGGCGACGTTGATTTGTCTCGAAGAGGAATTTGCGTCGCAGCAGGCCGGCCGGATCGTCGGGCACGCGCCGCATCCATTGCTCCAGCGCGTCGCGTGCTTCGTCGCGTGGCTCTTCGCGTTCGGCCAGGGTTTGTTCGGATTCATCTTCACCTGGCTGGGGTTGTGCCTTGTCGGCCGGCTGATCTTCGCCAGTGGGACGCTGCTGCGCTGGATCGCCCTGGTCGTTGTCTTGCGATTGCGAATCTGGATTTGCCTCGGATTGCTGCGAGCGCGATGCATCCGATTGTGACTCGCTCTGGTTGTCCTGTGACGCCTGGTCATCGTCGCCCGATGCCTGCTGCTGCTCTTCGAGCAGCTGTTCGAGCAGTTGTTTGTTGAATTTCGCATCCGCGTCGTCTGGCGTCAGCCCGAGCGCGTCGTCGTATGCCGCAATCGCTTCCTCGAGACGGCCCTGGCGGGCGAGCGCATTGCCCCGATTGTAGTGTCCTGCCGCGGATGGATTGGCGGCAAAGCGTTGGTCCGCGCCCCCATAATCGCCGGCCCGATAGCGCGCCACGCCTTGCCACTGCGGGTCGGCGAACAGCACCGCCGCGCGATCCGGTTCACCATCGCGCAACGCAAGCACGCCTTGCTGATCGGAACGGCGCCAGAGATCGTCCCACCAGCCGGCGTGGGCAGGGGGCGGCAGCAGCGCACAGAGCAACAGCGTCACCGCGCCGCGACGAAAGTTGAGCAGGGCCAGCGGCAGCAACGGCACCAGCAGCCAGTAACCGACGTCGGCCCACAGATCGAACTGACGATCCACATCCCGCTCCTCATCTGGCTTCGGTAGCGGGACATTGAGCAGCGCGGTGACGTCATCCTGCGTCGGCGTGGCCGTGGCGTATTTCCCGAAGCAGTTTCGCGCGACATCTGCGAGTCGCGGCTCGTCGAGCCTGGCAACAATGGTGTTACCGCCCCGGTCCGTCAAAAGCCGCCCGGCCTGATCCAGGAAATCCAACGGGATCCCGGCTCCTTCAGCGGTGCCGATGCCGAGGATCGAGATCGGAAAGTCCCGCGATGCAAACTCCGTGATTGCGGCGGCGTCGTCGATGGCGTCAGTCACCAGCAGGATGCGGCCCTGGTGCATTCCCGCATTGACGAAAAGTTCGCGCGCGATACCGATCGCCAGCGCGGTGTTGCTGCCAAGGATCGGCATCATATCCGGCGCGAGCGCCGCCAACAGATTCTCGATGGTGCCTACGTCGTCTGTCAGCGGCGCAACGGCGTGCGCGTCTCCAGCGTACGCGACGAGGCCGGTGAATCCTTCGCGCCGTGAACGCAGTACGTCGGTAATGGCGTGTCGGGCGCGCACCAGCCGCGACGGCGGCACATCCTGCGTATACATCGACAGCGACAGATCCAGGACGATGACCAGAGCGTCAGCGCGCTGCTGCAGCTGCTGCGGCAGCCGTTGCCACGTGGGTCCCGCCAGAGCCGCGCATGCGAGGCTCAACGCGAACGCGATGCAGACACCCAGGACGCGGGAGTACCGGGGTGTGGTGCGTTCGATGAGCACCGATTGCAGGGCGGGGTCGATCAGCGACTCCCAGCGAGACGGTTGCAGCTGTCGCCGGCTGACGTAGATGCCGGTCAGCAGCGCCGCAATGATGCCGGCCATCCACCAGGGTCTCAAGAAATGCAGCGCGCTCAGATCAGGCAGTTCCATACGTTCCCCGTGCGCCGCCGACCAGAACCGCTATCCATAACAACCACGCCGCGGCCAAAGGGTACTGAAACAGACCCTGCACC
>JAQBCT010000021.1:0-9068 GCA_032124855.1 Gammaproteobacteria bacterium | reverse complement strand
GCCAAGCATCCACACCGCCGATCCGCCGAGAATGGTCGCCGCCACCAACACCAGAAATGCAAAAGCGCCAAAGCTGATCAATCGTCTGGACATGAAGATATCACCCGGGTTGGTTTAGCCAGCACAAACAGCGCCACCTGCGACGATTCAACTTCGCGCAAGGGCCGCTGGATAGAGTTCCCGCCATGCGCTGCGAAGCACCCGCGTGGCCGAACGCAGGAAAAGCGTCAGGAGACCCACAGCAATCAGGATATCGGGCCAGCCTGATTGGAACGCCCATACCGAAACGGCGGCGCAGATCACCGCCAGCCCTTCGACAATGTCGTTGCGTGAGCACTCATACACAGACGACATGTTCACGTCGTTGTTTCTATACGGATATAGCAACCACAAGCACCCGAAGTTCGCGCCCAGGTTGAGGATCGCAGCAATACCCATGGTTTCAAAAACGGGTGTTTCGACATGCTCCGCCAACCGCCAACCAATTTGGGCGGCTACCACGATCGCGGCACCCAATATCAGAAGGCCCTTGACGAGCGCCACGCGTGCTTTTGCTGCGCAGGTCGCACCAACGACGGCCAAGCTCAGTGCGTACGTCAGCGCATCGCCGAGATTATCCAGGGCGCCAGACAGTACAGATGACGAACCGCTGAAGATCGATGCCGCAACCATCATCACGAAGGTTGTGGCGTTGATGACAAGCACGAAGAGCAGCACACGGCGTTGACCTGCTTCTAATGCGCCCGCGTCAATCTGACCTTCGCAGCAACTACCACTCACCGAACTGTGTCCCACATTTGAGATGCCCATGTCATTCTGCAACGAAACAAGATTTGAGTCAGTTCAGGCGGCTAGGAAAATTCCTCGGCCAGCGCACGCTTCACCGCGACGCGTTCGCGCATCCGTTGGCTGTGCCCATGGATCTTCGAAAAGCGCGCAACATCGACACCATCGCCCTCCAGCCACTGCGTCAGTGTGAACAGATACGGATCGGCGATGGAATAGGCATCACCCATCACCCACGGCCCTTCGAACATCTCGCGTTCGATCAGCGCGAAACAGTCGCCAATATTCTGCGGCACTTTCACCTGCATCGCGGCGATCGCCGCCGCATCGTCCACCCACCGGTAGCCGCGCACGCGGTGCGCGTGGGCGACGTGCACGGTGGCGCACAGATAGCTGTTGAAAGCCTGCACGCGCGCAAACGCGAATGCATCGTACAGCGGCACGAGACTCGCATCAGGATAGGTCTGCGCAACGAAGGCAAGGATCGCTGGCGTCTCGGTGAGCACGCCGCGATCGGTCACCAGCGCCGGCACGCGCGCCTTGGGATTGATCGCAAGGTATTCAGGTGTGCGCTGTTCCTCTGCGCGAAAGTCAACCCTCACTGCCTGATAGTCCGCGTTCGCTTCGGCCAGGGCGATGTGCGAGGCCAGCGCACACGTACCGGGCGCGTAATAGAGCTGCAGCATCGTCGACTCCGATGGGATGATTGAACCGATTGCCTGAGGCATTCTACGTCGCACGCGCACGCGCTTTGCAATCGCCAATTCGCGCCGCCAGAATCCTCCGATGCCCCGCCGACCCCATACCTCATCGCGTCGCAAACGCCGCGTTGCCCAACCACGTCGGCGCGCGAGGCGCAGCGCGAGTCCTCGCGTGCGCATGCAACGGACGTGGCTGCGCTATCGCGGCGCGCCGTGGTGGCTGCAGATCGGGGCGGGGCTCGCGGCGTTCGCCTTGCTGTGGCTCGCATCGAACTGGATCTATCAGGTGGTGCGTAAACCTTCTGAGTTGTTCTTTCCTGTCAGTGAGACCATGCACAAGATGCCCGCCGCGACGTGGCGCGAATACGGCGCGATCTTTCGCGCGCACGCCACCCCCGTGATGACGCCGGATCTGCTGGCGGCGCTTGCGCAGGTGGAAGCATCCGGCAATCCGGTGGCGCGCACTTACTGGCGCTTCTCATGGGCGCTGCATCCGTTCGAGATCTACCGCCCCGCGTCGAGCGCGGTGGGCCTGTACCAGATCACTGACGGCACCTTCGCGCAGGCACGACGGCTGTGCATTCGCGATCACAAGGTCGTCGAAGATGGTCCCTGGAACGATGTGCACAGCTGTTGGTTCAACAGCCTCTACACGCGCACGGTGCCGTCACACGCAGTGGAACTGACCGCGGCCTATCTCGCTCGTCAGGTGGCGTTGATTGGACAACGATATCCACAATTTCGCCCTGCGCTGGCGCAGCAACAGGCATTGGCAACACTCACGCATCTGTGCGGCGCGGGTGCCGGTGCCGCATATGCCGCGCGCGGCTATCGCCTGATACCAGGGCAGCGCTGCGGCGACCATGATGCGGCCGCCTATTTACGCAGCGTTGTCGGCCTGCAGGGCCGCTTCGCCGCGCTCTCGCAACGGCGTGGCCACTGAACGCGATCGCAACAACAGATACGCGGCCGGAAGCACGAGCATCGACAACAGGGGGGCAGTGATCATGCCGCCCAGCATCGGCGCGGCGATGCGCTGCATCACTTCACTGCCGGTGCCCTCGCCAATGAAGAGTGGCAGCAGGCCGCCCAGGATCACCGCGACGGTCATCGCCTTGGGACGCACGCGCAACACCGCGCCGGCAACGATCGCCTCGCGCACGTCCGCCGGTCCAGACAACTGCCCTTCGCTGGAGCGCTGCGCCAGCGCCTGTTTCAGATAGATCAGCGTCACCACGCCGAATTCGGCGGCGAGTCCCGCTACTGCAATCAGGCCCACGCCCGATGCCACGGACAGTTGATGGCCCAGCAGATGCATCAACCACACGGCACCCACCAGCGCGAACGGCAACGTGGCCATGATCAGCGCGGCTTCGGCAACGTTTCTGAACGTCATGAACAGCAACACGAAGATGATCGCCAGCGTGAACGGCACCACCAGCTGCAGGCGCGCCTTGGCGCGCTGCAGATACTCGAACTGTCCGGAGAACGCCAACGAATACCCGGCGGGCAATGCCACCTGCCCGGCCAGCGCGCGCTCGGCGCGTGCCACATAGCCGCCAAGATCGCTGCCGCGGTAGTCCACGTACACCCAACCATTCGGCCGTGCGTTCTCGCTCTTGATCATCGGCGGGCCATCGACGATGTCGATGCGCGCCACCGCGCCCAGGGTGATCGTCTCGCCACGCGCCGTGCTGATCGGCAGTTCGCGCAGGTCACGTACCGAGTCGCGCAGTTCGCGCGGATATCGCACGTTGATGGGGAAGCGCTGCAATCCTTCCACGGTCTCACCGATGTTGGCGCCGCCGATGGCGACGCTGACGATGCGCTGGATGCTGTCGATGGTCAGTCCGTAGCGACCCACCTGCGTCAGATCCGGAACCACCTCGATATAGCGCCCCCCCGAGACGCGTTCGGCAAATACGGAAGCCGTATCGGGCAATTCTCGCAGGGCAGTCTCCACGTCGGCCCCGATTCGTTCGATCACCGCCAGATCAGGACCCGCAATCTTGATGCCCACCGCCGACTTGATGCCCGTGGCGAGCATATCGATGCGATTGCGGATGGGCTGCACCCAGATGTTACCCATACCCGGAATCTGCAGCGCCGCGTCCATCTCTTCGATGAGTGTCGCTGTCGTCAAACCCGGTCGCCACTGCGCCTTCGGTTTCAATACCACGGTCGTTTCCATCATCTCCAGCGGTGCGGGGTCGGTGGCGGTCTCGGCGCGCCCCATCTTGCCGAACACCCGTTCCACCTCGGGAAACGATTTGATGATGCGATCGGTCTGTTGCAACAACTGGGAGGCCTTGCCGACGGCGAGACCAGGTAGCGCTGTTGGCATGTACAGCAGATCACCCTCTTCCAGCGGTGGCATGAATTCGCTGCCCAGGCGCGACGCCGGCCAGAACGTCGCGAACAACACCACGAGCGCGACCAGCAGCGTGGTGCGGGGCTGCGCAAGAACGGCGTCGATCGCCGGCCGATACACGCGCAGCATCAGCCGATTGAGCGCATTGGCAGATTCATCGGCGATGCGGCCGCGAATGAACGCCACCATCAGCACCGGGATCAGCGTCACGCTCAATCCAGCCGCAGCCGCCATGGCATAGGTCTTGGTATACGCCAGCGGTCCGAACAGCCGCCCCTCCTGCGCCTGCAGCGCAAAAACCGGAACGAACGCCAGCGTGATGATGAGCAGGCTGAAGAACAACGCCGGCCCCACCTCGCACGCGGCGCGCAGCAGCACCGCAATGCGCTCATCCGCATCCGGTTCGCGCGCGTGCGCCCTGTTGAACGCCTCAAGCTTCTTGTGGGCGTTTTCGATCATCACGACAGCGCCATCCACCATCGCGCCCAACGCGATCGCGATGCCACCCAGCGACATGATATTGGCGTTGATGCCCTGAGCGTGCATCGCCCCGAAGGCAACCAGAATGCCGACTGGCAACGTGATCACGACCACCAGTGCCGAGCGCAGATGCCACAGGAATGCAGCGCATACCAGCGTCACCACCAGCATTTCTTCGAACAGTTTCACTGACAGATTACCAATGGCGCGGTCGATCAGAGCGGAACGATCATAGGTAGTGACTACCTCGACGCCCGCCGGCAGACTGCCCTTGAGCTGCGCAAGCTTTTCCTTCACGTCGGCTATCGCTTCACGCGCGTTGCCATCCGATCGCAACACGATCACGCCACCCACCACTTCACCCTCGCCATCGAGCTCCGCCACGCCCCGGCGCGTCGCAGGACCCATCTGCACGGTGGCCACATCGCCAAGGGTCACCGGCGTGCCGGCAACCCCCACCCCGATGGGAATGGCGCGAAAATCATCGAGCGACGCCAGATAGCCGCGTGCGCGCACCATGTATTCGGCTTCCGCCAGCTCCAGCACCGAGCCACCGGCTTCGCTATTGGCGGCGCGCACGGCGTTGACGACAGACTCCAACGGCAAGCCGAATGCTGAGAGTCGATACGGATCCACCACGATCTGATACTGACGATTGAAGCCGCCGATGGTGGCCACCTCGGCGACACCCGCGACGGTCTTCAGTTCGAACTTCAGGAACCAGTCCTGCAGCGCCTTCAGTTCGCTGATGTCGTGCGCGCCGCTGCGATCGATCAGCGCATACTCGAATATCCAGCCGACGCCGGTGGCGTCCGGACCCAGTTCAGCACGTGCGTTGGCGGGCAGCCGGCCCTGCACCTGGGAGAGATACTCAAGCACGCGCGAGCGCGCCCAATACAGATCCGTGCCGTCGTCGAAGAGCACGTATACGAAGGATTCCCCAAAGAGCGAATAGCCGCGGACCGTTTTGGCATGCGGCACCGACAACAGCATGGTGGTCAACGGATAAGTCACTTGATCCTCAACCACCTGCGGCGCCTGGCCTGGATAGGCAGTGCGCACGATCACCTGCACATCGGAGAGATCCGGCAGCGCATCCAGCGGCGTGCGTGCAAGCGACACCAGACCCCAGGCGACGAGCAGCAGGGTTGCCAGCAGCACCAGCAGACGGTTGTCGATGGACCAGCGAATCAGCGCGACGATCATCGCGGCATCTCGTCAGCGCCCATGCGCCGATACGCACCGCGCAGGCTGGCTTCCGAATCGATGAGGAACTGACCGGATACCACCACGAGATCGTCAACTGACAGGCCGTCGA
The DNA here is from genome assembly GCA_032124855.1 of Gammaproteobacteria bacterium. Lineage (GTDB taxonomy): Bacteria > Pseudomonadota > Gammaproteobacteria > Pseudomonadales > Azotimanducaceae > DATJGR01. Next base: position 3,412 of record JAQBCT010000021.1, on the reverse strand, counting down.
GAATTGCAATGGTGTCGTCACTTTCGGCGCCCAGGCGCACGGCAACCGGTCTGAATCCATCCACGCCATCCGCCACGATCACCACGCTGCGTGTGCCCGTGCGAATCACCGCTTCCGTGGGCACCAGCAGGACGTCGTCTTGCACGCCGCCGCTCAGCACCACCTGGGCGTACATGCCCGGATGCAACATATCCTCGGCGTTGGGCAATACCACCCGCACACGCCGGGTTCGGGTTGCAGCATCCAGCTCGGGATACAGGTAGTCGACGCGTCCGGTGAAGGCATGCCCCGGATGTGCCGCTACATGCGCCAGCGCGACGTCGTGGACCTGCAACCAATCCGCCTGCGCCTCGGCCACAGCGGCAATCACCCACACCGGATCGTGACTGGCCACCGCGAACAGCGTATCTGTCGGCGAAACCGCCCCGCCTTCACGGATATTCAGTGCCATGACGTAGCCCGTGACGGGCGCGTAAACATTCACGCGGCGACTGGCCTTCCCCGTCAGTTGGAGCGCAGTGATCTGCTCGTGGCTGATGCCCAATGCGCGCAACTGTCCCCGTGCTGCATCGACAAGCATGGCCTGGCCGGTTTGACGCGCCAGCAGAAATTCCTGCTGCGCCGTTTCGACTGCCGGACTGTAGATCTCTGCCAGCAGCTGGCCTTTGGTTACCGGATCGCCCGCGGCGCGCACGTGCAGTGCTTCCACCCAGCCGGCGGCGCGCACGGTCACCTGATGCATCGTGCGCTCGTCGATCTCGACGCGACCGGTCGCCTCGATGCGCTGGGCGAACGATGCGCGCCGAACGGCGGCCGTGCGGATGCCCAGGTTCTGCATCATGCCGCTCGACACGCGAACGATGTTTTCGGCCGCTACGTCCGCGTATTTGGGCATCAGCTGCATATCCATGAACGGCGACTTTCCGGGGGCGTCAAAGTGACGCTGCGGGTGCATGGGGTCGTACCAGTACAACGGCCGCGCTGCTTCAGTGGTCTGTCCACTCGATGGCTGCGCATCCGAACCCGAACGCACTACGATGCCCACCGCTACAGCCCCTACGATCACCACGCCAATCCATTTGCTCGTGTTGCGCATTTCTCAAGCTCCCAGCGGATTCAGGTAGGCCAGTTCGAGTCGAGCCGCAGCGAGGTTGCGCTGCAGATCGAGGCGAGCCAGTGCTACGTCAAGCTGCGCACGGCGCGCGTCTATTACGTCGCGCAAATTTCCCGCGCTGGATCTCCATGCGGCCAGCGCCGCGTCCGCGCCTGCCGCGCTGCGCGGCACGATGGTGTCGTTGTAATAGGCGATGCGCTGCTCAAAGCGATGTGCATCGCCATACACCCGCGTCGCATCCGCTGCCAGCCGTCGCGCGCCGTCGTCGTGCAACTGGCGCGCCGCATCACCCAGCGCCAGCGCGCTGGCGAGGCTGCGATCCTGGCGATTGCGCCTGAACAGCGGCAGATCCATCCCCACCTGCAGCATCACCATGTCGGAATAGTCGGCGCGATTGCCGTAGGCCAGCTCCATGCGCCAGTCCGGTGCGTACGCCGCGTGGGCGAGATCGACGCCTGCGGCCGCTTCCTGCTCGCGCGCCTGCAGCATCAACAGCTCCGGATGGGTGGCAATGGATTGCAGCAGTTCGGCCAACGCCGGCAACTGTTCAGGCGGCGGCAGATGCTGCGCAATCGGCGCGGCGGCGGCCACACCAATCCAGCGCTGCAGATCAGCGCGTGACCGCGCCTCGGCCTGTTCTTGTGCAGCGATGGTGTCGTGGGTGCGATCCGCGGCCAGCTGTGCCTCGATCAGTTCACTCTGGCTGGCTTTGCCTGCCGCCACTGCGATTCGCACCGCCTGTACCTGCAGCTGCGCTTCAGCATGCGTGGCCTGCGCCAGCGTCGTGGCCCGCGCCTCGCGCCATGCATCCAGCCACGCAAACCCTGCATCACGCGCAATAATCCGCTGCCGCAACACGCCTTCGGCCGTCAGACGATCGGCTTCACGCAATCGTTGGGCACCGCGCAGGCGGCGCTTGTTGGCGCGCGGAAATTCCTGCGCAACGCCCACAACGATCTGCGTATCGCTGTCGTCGCTGAGCGAACCCGCATCGCGCGATGTCACGGGTAGATCCCTGACCCCGCCAAACAGTCGAGGATCCGGCAGTTGACTCACGGCGACCGCAGCCTCGCGCGCCGCTCGCGCCTGCGCATCGATTGCTTCAAGCAGCGGCTGATGCGCGACGGCCAATGCCTGTGCCTGCCTCAAATCGAGTGTGACTTCGGCCGCGTTCGCCTGACTGCCAAGCGAGATGAGCGCGGGCCATACGCAGCACACGACGAACTTTTGAGAACCTTTCATAACACGCCTCATATGACGTCGAAGGACCGTGGCGGTTGCCACGACGCGTCAGCGAATCGATCGGGTAAGCCCGATCAGACGAGGGCGTTACAGGCGCAGGCGCGCCGTATCGAGATAGCGCGGGGGCGCATTCGCCAGGGCCGCAAGTGAACTGAGTTGCGAGGTTGCAGCGACATCCACCACCACCCGTGCGTGCGGTGATTCGAAGACAGTCAATTCGAGCGCGGGCACATCCGTCCAGGCTGCTTTGGTCGGCAGCGCGGCAGCAGCGGTGCCGCTGGTAGCAGCAAGCTCACGCGCGGTGACCTCGACGTCGACCGTGCAGCAGTCGCCGTGATCGGCCTGCTGCGTCGGCAGCTGCTGGTGATGCTGTGCGGGGCAGGCGCACTGTTCGACAGGCGCATCATGCGTCATCGAACACAGCAGCAGGACACGCGCCTGAGCAAACGGCGTGACGAGCAGCAGAACGACAATGATGGCTTTTCTAAACATCTACCGAACCGGTCCGCGTGATTGCTGGGACACCATATGCGCCCAACAGGTTCCCGGCAAGCATAGCCCAATGCCACGTTCGCACTGAGACAGTGTTCCAAGATTCGGAGTTGTTCCATGCCGTGCAGCCCAGCCGGATGCACGTTCATCGACAACGTGAATATTGCAGCGCAACCCAAGCGCGCGAAGTTGTTAGCGTTGCACCATGGATATCGACGAAGTCCGCAACGCCTACGACACGGTGGCCACGCAGTACCGCGCGCGCTTCGCGGATGAGCTGGCACACAAGCCATTCGACCGCGCCTGGCTGGACGACTTCGCGGGCCGACTCCCACGCGGCGCGCAGGTGCTGAAAATGGGCTGCGGTGACGGTCACGTCAGCGCTTATCTCGCCGCGGGCAGCGTGGCCATCAGCGGTCTCGATCTGTCGCCCGCAATGGTTGCCGTAGCGCGGCGCGCCTACCCGACACTCGCGTTCGCAACCGGCAACATGCTGGCGCTGGATTGCGACGTTGGCAGTGCGGATGCGGTGGTCGCTTTCTATTCAATCGTCAATCTTCAGCC
>JAQBCT010000020.1:0-2807 GCA_032124855.1 Gammaproteobacteria bacterium | reverse complement strand
GCCTCGCGATCGCCAAGGCGGCCGCGATCGAACTCGACGTGCCGCTGTACCGCTACCTCGGCGGCCCGAACGCCCACGTGCTCCCCGTGCCCATGATGAACGTCATCAACGGCGGCGAGCACGCGGATAACAACATTGATCTGCAGGAGTTCATGATCCAGCCCGTGTCGATGACAAGCTTCACCGAAGCGCTGCGCTGCGGGGCCGAGGTCTTCCATGCCTTGAAGCAGGTGCTGCGGAGTCGGGGATTGAGCACCGCAGTGGGCGACGAGGGCGGCTTCGCACCCGATCTACCTTCGAATGCGGCGGCGCTGGATGTGCTGAGCGAAGCCGTTGTCGCGGCCGGCTATCGACCCGGCGAAGACGTGACCTTCGCGCTCGACTGCGCGGCGTCGGAGTTCTATCGCGACTCGCACTACGTGCTCGCCACCGAGGGCAAATTCGCGCGCGCAGAATTCGTGAAATATCTGGGCGACCTCGTGGATCGATATCCAATTCTGTCGATCGAGGATGGCATGGACGAAGCCGACTGGTCGGGTTGGAAGGCGCTGACCGACGCGTTGGGTGAACGCATTCAGCTGGTGGGTGATGATCTGTTCGTGACCAATACCGATATCCTGCGTGACGGCATCAAGGCCAACGTGGCGAATGCCATTCTGATCAAGCTCAATCAGATCGGCACGCTGACGGAAACGTTCGCCGCGATCCGCATGGCCCAGGATGCGGGCTACGCAACCGTCGTATCGCACCGTTCCGGCGAGACTGAAGATACGACCATCGCCGATCTGGCGGTCGCTACAGGCGCGGGCCAGATCAAAACCGGCTCGCTGTCGCGTTCTGATCGGGTCGCCAAGTACAACAGGCTGCTGCGCATCGAAGAACAATTGGGGAACCGCGCGATCTACCGCGGCCGTGCGGAGCTGCTGCGCTGACCACCGTGCGCATCATCACCGTGCTGGGCCTGGTGGTTCTTCTGGGCATGCAGGTGCGCCTGTGGTTCAGCGATATCGGCATTTTCGCGCGCCACGAGCTGACACAACGTCTCGCCGAACAAACCCAGCGCACCGCCGAACTGGCGGAACGTAATCGGCGGTTGGCCGTGGAAGTGGCGGCGTTGAAGAGTGGCCTGGCTGGCGTGGAAGCCCGGGCTCGCAGCGAACTGGGCATGATCAAGGATGGCGAGACCTTTTATCTGGTCGTTGATCACTGATCATGACGCCCTCCCTGCCGCCGCGCGCCTATCCCCGATTGCGCCTCAACGGGGTCATTCGCAACTCCGTCGATGATTTCGTGGTGGATGAAATTGCTCTGCCTCAACCGCAGGCTGACGGCGAACATCTCTACGTATCGATCGAAAAACGCGGCATGAATACGCGTGCCGTGGCAGCAGACCTCGCCCGGCATTTCGACGTGCCCGAGCTGGATGTTTCATTTGCCGGAATGAAGGATCGCCACGCGGTGACGCGCCAGTGGTTCAGTATCCGGACACCGCGTGATCTGTCGGATGGCACGGCGGGCGAGGGATGGCGCGTGTTGGCGGCGCACCGTGCGCCGCGCAAATTGCGGCGCGGTGACCTCGCCGGCAACACGTTCTGCATTCGAATCGTTGCGGTGCGTGGTGATACGGAGACCTTGCAACAGCGGCTGGCTTTGGTGGCGCGACAGGGTGTGCCGAACTACTTCGGCGAACAACGCTTCGGGCACAATGGCGCCAACATCGAACGCGCCCGGGCCTGGGTATGCCGGCGCCCGCGCGCGCCCGTCAACGCTTTTGTCAGGGGGTTGCACCTTTCCACTGCGCGGGCGTTACTGTTCAACGCGGTGCTTGGGCTGCGCGTGGCGGAAGGCACATGGCGCGCGGTCCTGGATGGCGAAGCGGTGGTCGATGCATCGCCAACAGGTCCGTTGTGGGGACGTGGCCGGCCTGCGGCCACCGGCGCGGCGGCGGCAGCCGAGGCGCGGGCGCTTGAGCCTCACCAGCCTTGGCTGGATCCTCTGGAACATCTGGGGTTGACGCAGGCGCGTCGTGCGCTGGTGGCGCGACCCGAGGGTTTTCGCGCGACGCTGGAGGCCGACTCGCTTGTGCTCAACTTCGCCCTGCCCGCGGGTCAATTCGCGACAGCGGTGCTGCGCGAGTTCGGTGATCTCTGCAATGCGGCGACCGGAAACACGCGTGAGGCCGCGGAAGCAACTCGCGTGACGCCGCGGCAGGAACTCGCGTGACGCCGCGGGAGGAACTCACGTGAGCCCATTCGATCTGCGCGGCATTGGCATGACCTCGCAGCGTACGCGCGATCGTCTGGTGAAGCGCCTGCGCGAGAACGGCATCACCGACCAGCGTGTGCTGGATACCATCGGCGCTACACCGCGACACATCTTCATCGATGAAGCGCTGTCGCATCGTGCCTATGAAGATACCGCGCTGCCCATCGGCCATGGTCAGACCATCTCGCAGCCGTTCATCGTCGCCTACATGACCGAGTTGCTCGGCGTCGGTCCTGGCGCGAAGGTGCTGGAGGTCGGCACCGGCTCTGGTTACCAAGCCGCCGTGCTGCTGGAACTCGGCTGCGAGGTGTACTCGATCGAGATCGTGCGTGCGCTCGGCGAGCGGACCGCGGCCCTGCTGGATACGCTCGGCTATCGTGCCGCGCTGCGCATCGGCGACGGCTACCTCGGTTGGCCGGAGGCCGCGCCCTTCGACGCCATCATGGTCACGGCCGGTGCCACAGAGATCCCAGCGCCGCTGCTCGCACAACTCAAACCCGGCGCACGCCTGGTGCTGCCGCTGGCCGACGCGGCCGGCACCG
>JAQBCT010000019.1:0-8723 GCA_032124855.1 Gammaproteobacteria bacterium | reverse complement strand
ATAGGTTGTGGTAACCCCGAAACGGACAAATCTTACTGCGTTAACCAGCACGCGAATATGAGGATGTCAGTCCAAGGTCGGTTCCCACTCCGGATCAGACAAGCAATATTCAGGTTGGCAATTGGGGCGTCTATATGAGGGCGCATAACCCGCCTGTTGGTGAATTGTGCTGAGTATGATGCAGCTACCCAAAGAAGCAGAGACGGGTGTTGAATTCACCTGCGATGTGGAATGACGCGAACGGCGGGCGGCTGGCGTGGCCCAGCAAGCGTATCTATTGCGCTGGCTGAGCGGCGGTACTATTCAGTGACGCAGATCAACACCGCAAAGGGTGAACTGTGATCCTCTATGCACGATGTGACCTTGATCATTGAGAGCGCTGATGAACTCAAAGATTGCAGACTATCGCGTCGCGATCGTCAACGTAGGACGCGTTCGAATGCTGGTAGCCTTGCTCGTCCTGACTTCCATTTGCCCTGCCCGAGCTGACGACGAGATACCTTGGTACGGAATGAACATGTACCACTACGTGCTGCCATTCCCACTTGGCCGTTACGTCCACCTCCAGAAAGTCGCTAAACAGTTTGCGCGTCTTCTCCGCTGTTGGATTGTGAAAGCGCCGTAATTCTTCTTCCAATCGGTGGAGGACGAACTTGCCGACATAGCTTCCATCGACTACGCGCATTCGCGCCGTGACCGCTTCGAGCACGCGGTCTTCCACATACGTTTCCCACGCTGTGAGCGCCATGACAAGGCCGGCACGCTTGAGAACCTCGGCATTCTCCGGAGGCGGCTTCCCTGCGGCGTCAAAGTGCGCCAACAGCTCCTCGGCGTCTTTGATTGAGCTGTCGAATCCAGCCTTTGCTTTAGACGTGTGTGATGAGCTCTAACTTCAATTGGTGGTACTTCGTCGGTCGGTTTCCGAACCGTTCTGAATTCCGCGCCGAGTCCCAAGCATCGTCAGTGAGTAGGGTCAGAACAGCCCCTATTCGCTGTTGTAACGCGGCCCCTGTCGAACTGCTGGAGACGCAGGCCGACTACGTGCTCGAGGAACGAGCGGTGTCTTGGCGTCCGCAGATCATGCTGAATCTGCGGCCCGCTCAAATTTATTGACTCGCCACGCGGGATAGTGAGTTCGACTGACCATTATGCTGTTGAGGATAAGCGCGTTGAGTTCCGATGCGACGAGGAAGGTGGTTTGCCCCTTCGTACGCCGCAGATCGATGCAGCCGCCGAGAACATCCGCATCCATTTCGATGTCGTGCAGCGCGATCATCAGTTGCGCGCCACCCAGATCCCAGAGCACGTCGAATACTTCGACCTCGGTCAACGCGGTAGACCACCGCTGTGCCGCGACGGCAAGATCAACGCGATCTATCTGACCCGTGCATCGATGGGTCAGCAGGCCGGCTTCCATGTTCCATTCAGATGCGATCGTCATGATGGCCTCTGTGCGGCAAGCAGCCTCGCACAACTTGAATACCCGCAGTTCAAGGCCTGGGTGATTTGTGACCACTGTCACGTATTGACGGGGGTCATGCGTTCGCCGCCGCCGATCTACAAGTACTTCTTGAACGCACTCGCGGTGACGCGAACCGTCAACGCGACCGCGACCGGAAGGACAACCATGGTCGGGGGCACGTTGAATGGCGACGCACGGTACATGAAGCGGTGGATCCGGAGCAGCGGCCGCGTCGAGCAGTTCGCCCAGTGACACACGAACGCGCATGCGCGCCCGGCGCCGATGCCGAGGAGGCCGGCAGCGTCGACCGACGGGACCCAAAAGGCATCTCCCGTCACCGGTCGCCGTCGTGAAGGAACGACATCCAACAAATGCCACCTTGCCTTCCATCTGTACAGATTGTACAGTTGGCTCAATTGAATACAGGTGCGCCCGATGACCAGCACGCGCAATCAAGGTGTGGAAGACGCCCGTAAGAATCTGCCGGTATTGCTGGAGCGCGCCAACCGTGGTCAGACGGTGATCATTACCAAACGCGGCAAACCTTTCGCGGCAATCGTCCCAATTGATCAGGCGCCAAAGAAAGACAAAGGCTTGTCGCTGTCGGCGCTGCGCGGTACCGGCAAGGGAATGTGGGGCAAAGGCGCGGCCGTTTGGGTCGAGCGTCTTCGCAAGGAGTGGTGAACGTGTCTGTGGAAGGGATTCCGCACGGTGCCGTCGTCGTCGTAGATTCCGCGCCGATCATTTTCTACCTGGAAAATCGCTCCAAGTTCGCCGAACGGTTTGCACCGATCTTCGAAGCTGCCGAGAACAGCGAACTGGAGATTGCGATCTCCACGATTACCTTGGCGGAAGTGCTGGCGGGCCCGTTCCAGCACGGCAATGAACTGCTTGCCGCGCAGTACGAACGCGCACTGACATCGGCAACGGGCTGGCGTGTCGTACCAGTGGATCAGCAGATCGCCGTACAGGCGGCACGATTTCGCACGGTGTACAAGCTCCGTTTGCCTGATGCTATTCAAGTGGCCACCGCGGCCGTCGTCGGCGCGCATGCCTTGGTCACGCACGACAAAACGTTTGCGCGGATAAAGGAAATGCGGGTTATTGGTTTTTGAGCTTTGTTTGTTTGCTGACTCGTCCCCGTCCAGCGCAGCCACGCCGTCTGACAGATTCGCGGTGGTCGATCGCTGTGACAAAACTGTGCGAACGCACCACGAGTCACAGATACATTGAACTGCGCCGTACTACGGTTTCGTTCGGCGCCTGAGCCCGATTTGGCGCAAAAAAATGGCTTGTACGCCAATAGAGCTGCTTTTTCGGCGCTTAAGGGCGATATGCGCCAAGAGAACTCATACCGCATCGCCGCGCTCAAAAAGAATGTTAATCCTGCTTTCACCCCGCCGATCTACAGGTACTTCTTGAACGCACTCGCGGTGACGCGAACCGTCAAGGCAAACGCGACCGCTACCGGCAACACCACCGTGCTCGGATGCACATTGAATGGTGAGGCCAGGTAGCTGACGCCGCACATCGCGAGCAGCGGCAGTGTCGAGCGTTTGGCCCAGTGATAGACGAAGGCGCTTTCGCGGCCGCCACTCCAGCGGCGCACATCGCGTTGCACGAGGCCGTCAATCATTGCGACCGCACCGAACAGTGCGAACACGGGCAGCGAGAGCAACAGGATGCTCAACCGGATCGAGAACACCCGGGTCACCTGCATCGCTGCCGCGGTAAACCGCGCGACCGCTTGCAAAGCAATCGTGTAGTTGGTCGCGGTTCGCGCGATGCCGGCGTTGACGAATCCCACGTCACCAGATCAACGATGTGGGTCGCTTCGAAGAGATAGTGATGTATCGCGCTCGAGACACCCCGCGCAAACTGCGGCGGATCGGCCGTGAGCACACTACGTCGGAGATCCGTTTGAAGGTACGCCATCTCTGTCGTATACAGGCGCTCGCTGTGTGCCAGCCCGAGTTCGGGCCACCAGTACACCATGCCGACGCATTCCACGATGATCGCGAGCAGCCGCGACACGAACAACCAAACGATCGTCTGCGCAAATCCGGAGAAGCACGCGTCGAACAGATTGCGGCGAGCAACCGGGCGTCGTGCCGCATCTGCGTCAGTCATGTTCCGCAGCACCCACCGCGTCGGTCGCATCCGCTGCGACGCGCCACCAGCTCTCCGGTTCTCGACGCGGTGGAACATGCGTGAGGTAGGCGCGCGTCATCGCGGCGGCGATCTCGGCGAAGTTCGCGGCCATCAGGGGGTCATCGTGCGCATCGGGTAACGGCATGCGCAGCTTCCACAGAGCGCCACCTTCCAATAGCGCAAATGCTTGGCCCTTAGGTAAGGCCACGAGTTCGGCCGGCGTCAACATCGGCACCTCAGAGACGCTGAGCCGGTCTTCGTTTCTGGAGGTGAAGTCAACCGCGGATCCCGGTTCCGACGAATCATCGACGCCGGATACGCTCGTGAGCGAAATCACTTCGACGCGCGAGAGCTGATCCGTCAGCATTTCCGCCGTCGCGAGCTCTTTGACGCGCAGCATGATCAACGTGTTGAAGTTGCCGGCCACCTGCCCCGCCTTCGCCCGACTGCCGATGCGTGCTTCGACGTCTGACCAGGTCTGCGTATACGCCGTCACCTGAAAGCCCGCGCCACCGGCTTTGCTCAGCAGCGGGACGAACTCATCACCGATCAGTTCGTTGAATTCATCGGCGTGCAGGGAGATGGACGGCGTTGTGCTTGTGGCGCCATCAACACCGTGTTTGTAGATGTGCCCGGCCACCGAGACCAAATCTGCAAACATCGAGTTGCCGACCGCGCTCGCCACGGTGCTGTCGGACAGCGCGTCCAATCCCACGTACACAACGGCGTTGCTGCGGATTACTTCGAGCCAGTCAAAAATCGGTCGGCGATCGGCCTCAATCGAATAGTTTGGCGAAATCAGTTCCGCGATCGGTCCCGTCGTCAGCTTTTCCATCAGCGGTCCGACCGAGCTGACAATCTTGTCGAAATAGGTCTTGTCATATTTGAACGCCGATGCCAGACCCTCGAGTACCGGATCAAACAGATCGTGCACTTGAAGGTAACGCGCCAGTGCAATCGCATCCGGATGACGGCCACGGAATGCACCGGCCGGGGCGCGGTCCTTCGACTGACCCGCCGCGATGATCGCGGCCCGCCAATCGGTCGGTCCCTCCCGCGCCAGAAACGCATGCGCATACTCGATGAACAACGGTTCGATGTCGTTGATGTAACGGCGCACTTGCTGGTAGTCGGGCCGGCGTCCCAGCGCAACCAGCGCGCGGGCGATGATGTTGACGAACCGCCAGGCAAACTCCTTGAACGCCGCAGAGTTGCCTTCGCTGGGCAGTTGATTGGCAATGCGCGTAGCGACTTCCGTGATTCGGGAGAAATTGCCAATCGCGTTGTAGCGCGCTGACACCTCGGGGTGCCCTAAATGAAACAGAATGAACTGCCGCTCGCGACCGCTGCGTTTTGCCTCGGCATAGACGCGACGCAATAGCTCGGCGTCACCCTTCGGGTCGAACACGATAACCGTGTCACCACGGCGAATGTCTTGGCTGATCATCAGCTCGGCGAAGCGCGTCTTACCCACGCGCGTGGTACCCAGAATCAACGTGTGGCCGACTCGCTCTCCAAGCGCCATCCAAACCGGCTTTTCGACAGGCTCAACACCATGCAACGCAGCATTGCCGCCCGCGTCCGGCGGCGTCACCCAAGGATTGCGCCAGCCGCGTCTCGGCGGTTGAAGATAGCGCTGAGCCTCGGTGCGATGGGTGTCGCGAAGTCGTTGGGTGTGCTTCTGCGTCCAACGAAAGCCTCTGCCCAAGAACAGCTGCTGGGTAATGACCGGCAGGTCGTCCGTCCGCAATGCGTAACGGCGCAGCCGCCGCAGGTTGCCTTGATAGCGCAGCACGCCCCACCCCTGCCGCGCACGCACCAACGCGAGCAACAGCAGGAGCGCTGCCGCAACGGCATTCACGCCACGCGGCAACAGCAGCGCCCACGGCGTAAAGAGCGCGATGGCAGCCATCGCCACCGCCACAGCCGTTGACCAGAGTTCAACCGGCGGACGCAGCAAGGCTTCCAGCGGATGGCGATTCATTGCTCGATGCGGTCGCGCGTGATCAATACGGGGTAGTGGTTGATTCCCAATGCTGTGGCGATATCAGTGCCTGACGCTGGCAGGATCGACAAACCATCGGCGAGAGCGGCAACCGCCGCGAGGTCACCCACATCTTACGCATCCACGACCATGCCAACCGCGTTCATGTCCAGCAGCTGACGATGGTGCGCGGCGAGCCACTCCAACGACACCGCATCCGCACCGATCAAGAACAGCGGTCGCGTCAACGCCAGCGAAATCTCGCGCGCCTGCACCACGCCAACCGTCAACCCCGGCGATCGAACGGGCAACTGAAGAGGGAGATCCGGCGCGCCATTCGATCGCGGCGCCTGACGCTCCAAACGACCGCGCTCACCAACCACCTCCAGTAAAGGCGCCAGTGGCTGGGTTGGGCCCAGTTCGGCGATGACCGCCACCGCCGACCACGCCGCTATGCACGGCGACACCAAACACATCGTGAGCAGCAGCCGCGTTCGCCACCTCATCATCTAGCGAGCACCGATCACGCGACGCCAGTGCGCACGCACACGATCGCTATATCGCGTCGCACGTTCCACAGCATGGGGTGCGTGGTAACACCCCACGGCGTGCCACCAATCAGGGTGTTGTGCATGGCACGTCATCAAGATGGTCGCCGCGACGCGCAGATTGAAGTAGGGATCGAGCGCGCGCCAAGGGTCCTGTAACGCCGTTTGGTGATAACGCCAATTGACCTGCATCACGCCAATATCGATGGACCGCTCACCCGTCGCCAGTGTCCGTTGGAGATCAGTCCACGCCGTGGTGCGCGACGGGTAGAAACGTCCTTGACCTGCCACATTGAGCGTCCACGGCCACGGTCGTAGTGTTGCCGCAATCGGCGTACCGCTTTCTGCCAACGCAACCGCGTAGAACAATTCTGGAGGGATTCCAGCTTCAGTCGCGATTAGGCGGTACGCGGGGGGCGTCGCCTCTGTGCACCAGCCGTTTACCGCCATGGCGACACCCACGCCCAAGCAGAACACGCGACGCAATCGGCGACACATCATCTAGAACACCGTTGGGGCCAGCGGCGTGACCATCGCGCCTCGGCGCCGCATCAGGTACGGGATCGCAGCGTGATTGTCGCCCGCCGCGAAATTGAGCGTCACTGTTCGATTGCGAACCCAGGTCGGATCGATCGGTTGGTTGCTCGCCCAAGCGCGCACGGCCGATGCGTCATCGGCAAAATCCGCGACAAAGATGTCGATGCCGGCCACTTTGTTGCGCACCGCGAGTACTCGCGCAAGCAGTGTCTCGCACGCAGGACACGCGGGTCGCACGAATACCAGAATACGATCCGTCGGTAACAGCGTTGCTTCTGGTCGCTTGGGCAGCGCCGCTGCGTCGATCAATCGGAGTTGGGGAAAAAGTCGCCGACTGGCTTCGTCGTAGGCATGTTGGAATGCCAGGATGCGCTCTGCATCATCGTGCATGGCGAGCGCCCATCGCTCGGCATAGCGGGTCCGTTCGTCTGCATCACGTGCATGAATGCCGAGCACCTCGAGGGGGGAGAGAGTCACCGGACTGACGCTACCGCGAACGCCCTGCAGCAGAGATCGATAGCGCTGCCACTCGGTGTCGGTGAGTTCCCACGCGTCCGCACGCACGCGTTCCGCCGCTGACAGCGGCGTAACCCGAATGTCAGAGTGCTGGATATCGGAACCCGCGGATGAAGCACCCGACAAGAGCAGACCCAGCAACAGAACCGTCGGCAGCGACGGTGGACGCTTAGGGAAGGGTGGGCGCAGCGGCACGGGCAGGACCGCTTGCCGATGACAAATCGCGTTGCAGCGCACCCGCCCCAGCTCGACACGTTGGCGTGGCCGCGGTAATGCTCGCTTCTGGCACCTCGATGATGCCCGCGGTCCGCTGAGGCGCGCGCTTCGCACTCTGCGACCCACCGTGACCCAGTCCGAGCCCCCATATCAGAATTAGAACGGCGAAGAATGTCGTAATCATGGTTCCACTTACTCTAGCTCGATGTTCGCGACTGACGGTGCTGGGCCGCTGCATCGCTCGAAGGTAATCAGCCGATGCACGGGATCCTCGATCAACCGGTACCCCGGACCGGCGAGCGTCTGAAGCAGCAGTCGCAGTGGTAGCGGCCCGAGCGACCGATGCGCGTGCGGTAGCGGCAATTCAAACAGCGTCATACGATCCGACTGAGTCGCCGCGTCGTTGGCGATCCGGTAGCCGCTGCCCTTGAGCAACTGCGCCACGGCCGCACCCACCGACTCCACGAGACTTGCGAAGTCAATCGTCACGACGTCCGCCAAGGGATCCGTCTGCACCACGGTCGGTACTGCACGCACGCTGCTGTATCGGGCCACCTGCACGTCAATCGGGTTCGTTGCGGCCACCGCGGGACAGCCCAACGTCGCGACAGCAATCAGACCGACGTGCGCGATCCGGCGGAGGTGCATGTGTGAAGTTCGAGAAACGGAGCACATGGCCGACATCATCACGACGCACGCGCAGCGGATAAATGGAAAACCCCTTCAAGTGTGTGCGGCGTTTTCCAACACGCTCAAGGATGCGTCAGCGACCCAGGTAAACCAAATGTGCAGCTGCACATTTCGTGTATTTAGGAAGGTAAGTTGTTATGTGCAGCAACGCCTTCAGCGGTTTGATAGTGAAGGATTCGAGCTGCCGGCACTCAACATAAGATTCCAGCTGGATGGGGAGCGCCTCGGTTGACGAGGCGGCAATAGGTGTCCCCGTCGCATTACAGCGAGTGCAGCCATTCGAGCAGGGTCTTGTTCTGCTGCCACGACGGGATCTTGGGGAGCGGCGAATCGTCGGCAACTTTTTCGAGTGCCCTGCGTTTCATCTCAAGGTTTGCTCGGGCGTAGATCTGTGTCGTTTTCACATCCACATGGCCGAGGAAGTCGCGGATGATTTCCAGTGAGACGCCACTCTGCAGTAGGTGCATGCCCTTCGTGTGGCGGAGGCTGTGTGGGCTGACCGGCTGCGTGAAGCCGGGATGATCGCTGCGTACTTTCTCGACATGCCGCTGCAGGACGTAGCGCACGCCAGTGCGCGTGAGTCGTGAACCCTGCCGGTTTTTGAAGAGCGGCTGGTCGG
>JAQBCT010000018.1:0-3352 GCA_032124855.1 Gammaproteobacteria bacterium | reverse complement strand
GGAATCACCTTCGCGAAGGCAGGCACGTGGTGGTGGTCACGCCCACCGCTTCGGGCAAAACGCTTTGTTACAACCTGCCAGTGCTGCAGTCCGTACTCGAGGAAAAAGCCAAGGGGCTTTATCTGTTTCCCACCAAGGCCTTGTCCCAGGACCAGGTGGCGGAGCTTATCGAGCTCAATCGCGCCGCGGATCTCGGCGTGCGCGCCTATACCTTCGACGGCGATACCCCGGGAGACGCACGCAAGGCGGTGCGTACCCGCGGCGACATCGTCGTAAGCAATCCGGACATGCTGCATCAGGGCATTCTTCCCCACCACACGAAGTGGGCGCAGTTCTTCGAGTGTCTGCGTTATGTCGTCATCGACGAGATGCACACATATCGCGGTGTATTCGGTTCTCATATGGCCAATGTTATTCGCCGGCTGCGGCGTATCTGTCGCTTCTACGGTGTGGAACCGGTGTTCGTGCTGTGCTCGGCCACAATTGCGAATCCCGGCGAGTTGGCGGCGCGATTGATTGGCGATCAGGTGGAAAGCATCGACGAGAGCGGCGCGCCCCAGGGTGAGAAGACGATTCTGCTGTGGAATCCGCCGGTGGTGAACCCCGATCTCGGGATACGCGCCTCGGCGCGTTCGCAGACTATCCGCATCGCGCGAATGGCGGTCAAAACCGGATTGAAGTGCATTCTGTTCGCGCAGACCCGAACCATGGTGGAAGTGCTGACTAAATACCTCAAAGACACCTTCGACAATGATCCACGCCGACCTCCACGGGTGAGGGCGTATCGGGGCGGTTATCTGCCCACGCAACGACGTGAAACGGAGAGCAAGCTGCGTGCCGGCAATGTCGATTGCGTGATCGCCACTTCCGCACTTGAACTCGGCGTCGATATCGGCGCTCTGGATGTGTGCGTGCTGAACGGCTACCCCGGTACTATCGCCGGCACCTGGCAGCGTCTCGGACGGGCGGGGCGGCGCAATCGGCCGTCCCTGGGTGTACTGGTGGCCAGCAGTCAGCCATTGGATCAGTTCATGGTGCGGCATCCGGATTTTTTCTTTGGCGCGTCACCCGAGCACGCGCGCATCGATCCGGAACAATTGCTGATTCTTCTGGATCATGTGCGCTGCGCCGCTTTTGAGTTGTCCTTCAACGACGGTGAGCGATTCGGAGGCAGCGACATCGGCGATTTGCTCGCATATTTGCAAGACGAACAACTGTTGCATCACGAGGGTGGCCGCTGGCACTGGATGGCCGACAGCTATCCGGCAAACGCGGTGGGCCTGCGCACAGTGGCGGAGGGAAACTTCGTGGTGGTCGACCTCACCGACGGTGCCAAGCGCGTTATCGCGGAAGTGGACTACAGCGGCGCGCCCATGACCTTGTACGAGGGCGCGATCTACATGTTGCAAGCCCGCCCCTGGCAGGTCGAGGCGCTGGATTGGGAAGGACGAAAGGCGTACGTGCGCCAAACCAACGCCGACTACTACACCGAAGCCATAGACTACACGCGTCTCAAGGTACTCGAGACCTTCGAGGAAGCGCTGAAAAAAATCACCGCCTGCGCTCACGGCGAGGTGCATCTGGTGCGCCGTGTGGCCGGTTACAAAAAGATCCGCTATTACAGTCACGAGAATGTCGGCTACGGCAACGTCAATCTTCCCGACCAGGAGATGCACACCACGGCCGTTTGGTGGTATTTGCGGTCCGCCGTGCTCGACGAGTGCTTCGATTCTCGCTGGCAGTCCCTGGACGGTTTTCTCGGCGCTGCCCATGCCATGCACTTCGTGGCCGCCATGCTCTGCATGGCTGAGCCCCGCGATTTGGGACGTGCCGTGGGGGCCAGCGACGCCACCTGGTTCACTACCGTCGGCATGGCGGGCCAACGCGAAACCCGCTCCCCGGCTGGCGAGCAGCTGGATCTCGACGCCGCCGGTGCCCAGTTTCAGCCCACGGTTTTTCTCTACGACAATTATCCCGGCGGCATCGGTTTGTCAGCGCCTTTGTACGATCTGCGCGTTCGCGTTGTCGGCGCGGCAAGGCGCATGGTCGAGAGCTGTTGCTGTGCCGAGGGTTGTCCAGCCTGCATCGGCCCCATACTGGGCAGCGAGGAGCAAAGGCGGCACTCACCGAAGGATCTGGCGCTCATTGTGTTGACCTTGCTGGCGAAGGAATTCGACGACCCATCGTGAACCGGCAGCGCGCGAGACTGGACGCCCTGCGGCATCAGTCGGGCGCATCCAATCCTGACGACGATGACGGCATTGTGCCCGGCCGCGATCCCGCGTGGCGCCGGCAACTGCAACGCGTGGGTGGCGGACGCCAACGCCGCGATCCGCGCTGCGCGCGCATCAGCGATCAGACGCTTGCCGCCAGACTCGGCGGTCATGTGGTGCGCGACGGAGTCATCCGTATTGGCGAGCGGCTTTGCGCCGGCGCAGCGCACGGTGATGTGCCACTGGCGGAGTCGACACTGCTTCGGGCGTTGCCGCTTTGCACCGGTGGCCAGGTAAACATGGCGCGTGCATGTGTCTTCATGGACACGGAAACCACGGGCCTTGCCGGCGGCACCGGAACGCTGGTGTTTTTACTCGGCATGGCACGATTCTCAGGGGGCGCGCTGGATGTCAGCCAGCTGTTGCTCACCGGATTCCAGGGCGAGAGCGCCATGTTGAACGAGGCCCGTGAATTTCTGCAGGGCGCCGATGCGCTGGTGACATTCAATGGCCGCAGCTTCGACAGCCCGCTGCTTGCAGCGCGCTACCGGTTGTCGGGATTAGCGGATCCCTTTGCCGGTTTGCCGCATGTGGATCTGCTCCATCCCACGCGTCGCGCCTTCAAGCACTGCTGGCCCGATTGCCGGTTGCAGACGGCGGAACGGCGCCTGCTCGGCCTTCAGCGGGTCGGGGATCTGCCCGGCTCGGAAGCACCCCGGGCCTGGTTCGATTGGGTTCGCCATGGGCGCGATGACGGGCTATCGGCAGTGTGTGCGCACAATCGCCTCGATCTGCTGTCCCTGGCCGTGTTGCCGGCCGCGCTGCAACGCAGCCACGACAATCCGCTTGCCACCGGCGCCAACGTACTCGCCTGCGCCAGGCACGCTGGCCAGAGTCTCGCCCATGGGCGTGGTGACAAAGCGGTCTTCAAATTTCTGTACCGACACCGTGCGATTCTGGATAGCGGCGCCCGTCTGGAACTCGCGCGGCTTGCGCGGCGCCGGGGTGAATGGAAACTAGCCGTTGAGCTTTGGGAGCAGCTCGCGGATGCCGGCGAATCCGTGGCCGTCGAGCATCTGGCCAAG
This sequence comes from Gammaproteobacteria bacterium, assembly GCA_032124855.1. Lineage (GTDB taxonomy): Bacteria > Pseudomonadota > Gammaproteobacteria > Pseudomonadales > Azotimanducaceae > DATJGR01. Next base: position 54 of record JAQBCT010000018.1, on the reverse strand, counting down.
TACTACGAGCATGAGAAGCGGGACTACGAGCGTGCCGCCGTTCTGACGGCCCGG
>JAQBCT010000017.1:0-16124 GCA_032124855.1 Gammaproteobacteria bacterium | reverse complement strand
CGGGTGACGAGCTCGACGGGCCTCGCGGCAGAATCTATCTGATCAAGGAAATGCTGGAGGCGGATGCGCCTTCGGATGTGGCGCGGGATCATCTGGATCGCTGCCTCACCTGCCGCGCATGCGAAACCACGTGCCCCTCCGGGGTGGCGTACGGCGAACTGGCCGAGATCGGCCGCGATTACGTCGAAGCACGTTCGACGCGAGGCGCGTGGGATCAATGGATGCGCGCGGCGCTGGTGTGGATGTTGCCCACACCGTGGCGGCTGCGGTTGTTCGCGCGTCTCGGACGGTTGGTTTCGTTCGCACTGCCGGACTATCTCGCCCGCGCAGTACCGCGGCTGCGCGGCGCAAAGCCGCTCACCGTGCAGCATCATGCGCGTCGTGTGGTGGTGCTGGATGGTTGCGTGCAGCGCGCAGCCACACCGCAGGTCAATCGCGCCCTGGCCAGCGTGCTCGATGCGGCCGGTGTCGCGGTGGTCCACGTGCCGGGTGAGGGTTGTTGCGGTTCGCTGGCGTTGCATCTGGGGCAGCATGAGCGGGCGCTGGACGCCATTCGCGCCAATGTGGATGCGTTGTATGCCGCCGCGGCCGACACCGAGGCAATCGTTTCGACGGCCAGTGGCTGTGGTGTCACGGTCAAGGACTACGGGCGCCTGCTCGCGAATGATCCCCGCTATGCCGAGCGCGCGCGCTGGGTGGCGGAGCATGCCTGCGACGTTTCGCAATATCTGACGCGTATCAATGCGCCGCTGACGCGCAGGGATGCGGCGATGCGAGTGGCGTGGCATCCGCCGTGTACCTTGCAGCACGGTCAGAAAATCACGGGTACTGTCGAGGCCCTGCTCGGGCGGGCGGGGTATGAGCTGGTGAACGTGGCCGATGCGCATCTGTGCTGCGGATCCGCCGGTACGTATTCGGTGCTGCAGCATGAGTTGGGCGATGCGCTGCGGACCCAGAAATTGGTCGCGCTGACCGCCGCGAATCCGGATGTGATCGTCACGGCGAATGTAGGTTGTCAGCTGCATCTCGGGGACGCCGCGGCGGTGCCCGTGCGACACTGGCTGGAACTGCTGGCACCGGGAGAATAGTCATGACCGAGTTTCCACATCACTACAGCGCGAGCACGCGCGTGGCGGGCAGCGCCGGCGCCGTAGCCATCGCCTCGCCGGGTCTACCCGGCCTCGACACTGCTGCGCCCAAGGAGTTCGGCGGCCCCGGCGACCGGTGGTCACCCGAGACGTTGCTGGTGGCAGCGGTATGCGACTGCTTCACGCTGGGATTCAAGGCGATTGCGGCCGCGTCGAAACTGGAGTGGACGGAGCTGGCTGTGGACGTGGCGGGTACGCTGGATCGCGTCGAGCGCAAGATGCTGTTCACCGAATTTGCGATCACGGCGCAACTCACTGTTCCAGCGGGTCAGGAGGCGCGTGCGCCACGCATCCTGGAGAAAGCGGAAGAGGCTTGTCTGATCACCAATTCGTTGTCGGCGCGCGTGCACCTCGACAGCAAAGTAGTCGTTGCATGATCTGATGACGTCGAGTGATCGTCTGTAAAGAGAGGGCAAGCATGTCTGACGAGACTGTAGCGGCGCGTCATTACGCGTTTCTGGGATTCCTGACACTGTTGAACGTGATGAACTTCGTGGACCGGCAGCTGCTGGCCAGCTTTGCGAATTTCATCGTGCCGGATCTGCAGCTGACGAATACGCAGTTCGGGTTGCTCACCGGGCTCGCCTTCATCGCGTTTTACGTGGTGATGGGATTGTTCATGGGCGTGCTGGGTGATCGCCTGCATCGTCCGCGCCTGGTGGCGTGCGGGCTGGCGCTGTGGAGCGCGCTGACGGCCATATCCGGTGCCGCACGCGGCTTCTGGAGCCTGGCGGTGCCGCGCATGTTCATCGGCGTCGGTGAGTCGATTCTCACGCCTACGTCGTTGTCGATGCTGGCAGACCGTTTTCCCCTCAGTAAGCTCGGCTTTGCATCCGGCGTCTACTATATGGGCGTGCCGATCGGCGCCGGTGTCAGCCTGCTCATTGTCGGCTACCTCGGACCCACGCTCGGCTGGCGTAACTGCTTCTACGTGTTGGGCGCAGTCGGCATCGTGCTGTCTGCGGTGATGTGGTTCGTCAAGGAAACACCGCGACGACATGTGACTGCGGATGCGCTGGCACCACCCAAGGTGAAAGAGATCGCTGTCATCGCGATTCGCGCGCTCAGCGCCTCGCCCGCATTGCGTTACACGATTGCGGGCGGCGTGTGTTTTCACTTCGTGCTTGGTGCGGCTGCGTACGAACAGTTGTGGTATGTGCATGAACGCGGTTTCGAGCGCGCGGAAATCGCGCGTATGACCGGCTGGATCGGGATGTGTGCCGGTGTGCTCGGCAATCTGTTCGGCGGCATCGGCAGCGACATCCTGCAACGCCGCACGGGGATGGGACGCGCCACATTTCTGTTCTGGGTGACATTGCTGCTGTCGCCGGTGAGCCTGATGTTTCGGCTCGTGGACCCGGATACGCTGTGGTTCTGGATCGGCGTGTTCTTCGGCATGTTCCAACTGGGCTGTTTCTACGGACCGACGTTTTCCACGGTGCAGGAACTGGTCCCTCCGCAGATTCGCGCCACCGTGGTCGCCTTCTACATCCTGACCCTGAATCTCGTAGGGCTCGGCATCGGGATCACCGCGGGCGGCGTACTGGTCGATTTCCTCATCGCGCGCTCTGTGGAATCGCCTTATACATGGACGCTGCTGGCGTTCACGGCGCTGTCGATGTTGTCGATCCCCCTGTTTTTCGTCGCCGGACGCCGCTTCCAGCGCGATCGGCATCGGCTGTACGCGACGTGGGAAGCTGAAGCCGCGGCCGCGGCCGCATGAGCGCAGTCGATCCGCTGCTGCTGGATCTGCCCGATGAGATCCTCACCCGGCGTTTGCGCATCGGCGCGCCGCGTGCCGGCGACGGCGCCGCGCTCAACGAGGCCATTGTCGAATCGTTCGCGGAGTTGCATGAATGGATGCCGTGGGCGGCTGAGGTGCCCTCACTGCTCGAATCTGAACACTTCGTGCGCGATGCGGCTGCGCGCTATTTGCGGCGCGAGGATGTGCCGCTGTTTCTGCGCAAGCGTCGCAGCGGTGAATTAATCGGCGCGTCCGGGTTGCACCGCATCGACTGGTCCGTACCCCGCTTCGAGATCGGCTACTGGTGCAGAACCAGCGAGGTGGGACACGGCTATGTCTCGGAAGCCGTCATCGCCATCACGCGATATGCGTTCAAGACACTGGGCGCGGCGCGTGTCGAAATTCGCACCGACGTCGACAACGCGCGCAGCTGGCGAATTCCTGAACGGCTGGGCTTTACGCTGGAGGGCATTTTACGGCGCGATACCCGCACACCGCAGGATGAACTGCGCGATACACGTGTCTACGCGATACTCGACCCCGCGGATCTGCGCGCGCGGTGAGCCGGGTCGTTGCGCGCACGGCGTACATCGCGCCTGGGTACGGCCGGCTCGCGGTTGAGCTGCACGGCGGCACGTTCATCGGCGACGCCGGGATGCTGAAGAGCGAGGTCAACGGCGTGGTGGAGAACGATCTGGGCTACATCATCCACGCCCGCCACTGGCGGCAGGGTTATGGGCTGGAAGCAGCGCGGGGGTGTCTCGATCTCGCGCGCGACGCGCGCATGCCGCGCGTGATCGCCACCATGGCAGCAGACAATATCGGGTCTGTACGCGTGGCTGAACGGCTGGACCTTGTACTCGAAGCGAGATTCGACAACCGGCGCAACCGCGGCAAGCAGACGCTGCTGTTCGCCTGGCATGCCCGCGCGTGAAGCGAATTCGAGTCTAGTCCTGCTCGGCCCGCGCTTTCGCGATCACGAGCCATGCCTGCTGCTCGAGATCGTAACGCTGCCCCGTGAACAGCAGCGCCTTGCGCGCGAACTGTTCCGCCTGGGCGGGATTGCCTTCCTTCAGATGCAGCTGCGCGAGCTCAATCCACAATTCGGCTTTGTCGGGTTGAATGCGCAAGGCGCGTTCCAGGATCTGAATCGCCTTGGGCAGATCGCCTGCGGCGGCGGCACGCTCGCTCTCGTTCTGCAGGGCCAGCGTCACGGACGCTTCCGGCTTCGGCCGACTCGCGGGTGGTTGGGATTGCGGTTCGAGAATCGGCGCCGGGCCAGACTTTGGCGGGCCGCCGGCGGGATGGGGTTGCGAAGTCTGCGTTGGCGGCGGTGGTACGCCGCGCGCCGGGGTTGTTGTTGAGCAGCCGGTCGCCGTGATCAGCATCGCTATCAGCAATGCCACGCCGCCTCGCAATGAACTCAGTCGCCGAACCATCGTCGAACCCGTTCTGAAAAGCTGGGGCCGCACCCGGGCAGGTTTGGCAGGCGCGCATTGTACGGGATCGGCAGGAGCACGGGATTGCCACAACCGGCGCGCGTGCGTGTACCGGTTTCGTAGTCGATTGTCGTGAGTTCCGTTCCGGGCGGCGGCGCCAGTGCCACGGTGCTGGGATGCAGCTGCGCCATCAAGGCGTCCCACACCACCATGGCACCCGCGCTCCCGGTCAATGATGAGGGACGGTTGTCGTCGTAGCCCACCCACACCACGCTGAGGTGCGTCGCATCGAAGCCGGCGAACCAGCTGTCGCGAAAATCATCGGACGTGCCGGTCTTGCCGGCCAGTCCGCGCTGCGCGAACCGCGACCCCTTACCCGTGCCCAGTTGCAGGACCAACTTCAGCGCGTAGTTCAACTGTGCCACGGCGTCGGGGCTGGCCACCTGCTGCACCTCCAGCGGATAGCGGTTCAGCGTCGCCCCGGTTTCATCCTCCACCGCCAGCACCGATTTCGGCGGGGTGGCGAACCCGCCGCTGGCAAATACTCCATACACGCGCAGCATCTGCAGGGGTGTCATATCGGCGGCACCCAGCAACAGCGACGGGAATGCGGGGGGCGGGGGTGTATCGGCCAGCGCACCCAGGCGCTTGGCTATCGTATCCAGCCCAACGGCCTGGCCGAGGCGCACGGTTGCCAGGTTCAGCGAATCGGCCAGTCCGCGCACCAGCGGCACGGGACCATTGAATTTGTTGTCGAAGTTTTTTGGTGCCCAGCCCGATTTGTCGGTCTCAGAGGGTAGCAGCGGGGCGTCGTAGAGAATCGTCGCCAGGTTGTAGTCGCCGCTCTCCAGTGCCGTCAGGTAGACGACGGGCTTGACCAGCGAACCGATGGGTCGATGCGCGGCCAGCGCGCGGTTGAATCCCTGGAATCCCGCTTTGCGACCACCCACCACCGCGGTGATTTCGGCCGTCTGGGTGTTGCTGACCACCAGAGCTGTTTCGAGTTCGCCGCGCGGCAGCTTGCGATTGACTTCGATGCGGTCCAGCGCGTTTGCGGCTGCTTGTTCGGCGGCGTCCTGCACGCGCGGTTGCAGGGTCGTAAAGATCCGAAAACCGTGGGAGGCGAGCTCGCTGGCGTCGTAGTCGCGGCCCAGCTGTTGGCGCACCAGGTCGAGAAAGGCCGGGTAGTAGCCGCCGCCGCGGCGTGCAGTGCGGGTCAGCGCCAGCGGCTCTCGAATCGCGTGGGCGTATTCGGTGGCGTTGAGCAGTTCGAAGTCGCGCATCTGCGCCAGCACCATGTCGCGGCGCGCGCGCGCCCGCTTCGGGTGCCGGAACGGGTTGTAGTAGGAGGGTCCACGAATCACGGTGATCAGCAGGGCGATCTCCGCGGGATCGAGTTCCGACAGGGGCTTGTTGAAGTAGAACTGGCTGCCGAGACCGAAGCCGTGCACGGCCCGCTCGCCGTCCTGGCCGAGATAGATTTCGTTGACATAGGCATTCAGCAGGTCGGTTTTCTCGAAGCGCAACTCGAGAATCACAGCCATCGCGAGTTCTTTGACTTTGCGCAGAAGCGTGCGACGGTTGTCGAGGAAATAGCTCTTCACCAGCTGCTGCGTCAGCGTGCTGCCTCCCTGTGCCAGATCGCCCGCGCGCAAATCTGCCCACGCCGCCCGGGCGATCCCCTTGGGATCGAATCCGACATGGGTATCGAAATTGCGATCCTCCACCACCTTGAGCCCCTCGGCGAGCAGCTCGGGCGTCTCCGCGGGTGTCACGATGAGGCGATCCTCGCCGTGACTGGGAAAAAAGCTGCCGATCAGCGGCGGCTCGATGCGAATCAGCGCCGTAGGCGTATCGGCCACTTCAATGGCGGCGATCTCCTGATAGCGGAAACGGACAGTGATTTCGGCGGCCTTGCGCGGGCCATCGGTGAACGTGAAGGCACGCAGCACGGCCCGCACTTCATCACGTTTGCGGATGTAGCTGCCCGGGGCGTCGAGGCGGCCCGCGCGGTAGCCGAGGCGTTTCAGCTCGAGCTCCAGATCATCGGCCGTGAATTCCAGACCCGCGTACAGCTCGAGTGGTTGCGCATAGACGCGCGCCGGCAATGACCAGCGGCGCCCCTCGAATGTATGGGTGATCAGCCGATCCAGGTAAAGAAGATAGCCAGCTGCAAGTGCGCTGGCACCGGCCAGGCCAATCACCAGATACAGCGCAGCGAAGCGGCGTGTCCGGCTGGATTTGCGACGCCCCTTGCGCGGCGCGCGCGTTGGCTTACGCGCCACGCGGCGCTGCGATCAGGCGGCAGGCTGCGGCGGCGCGCGCGTGAACAGGCGACGAATCTTGTTCACCACGAGCTTCAGGCCGCGCCAGATGCGGGGCAGCAGCCACCACAGGCACAGCAGGAACAGCACCAGCAGCACCAGAAAGATGACGGGGTGTGCAAGCGCTGCCCACAAGCCTGCAAACACCGCCACATCTTCGGTGATGGAGACGAAGAAGTTGCTGAAGGGTTCGGGCGATGTATTGATCAGCATGCGACTGCTCGCCTTTGTGGCATGCGTGGCTGCCGTGACACCACCGCCCAGAATGCCTGCGGCCACCGCCAATGCAGGCGTCACATCGCCCACCGCGCCAGCCGCGAGCATCGCGCCCGCGGGAATTCTGATGAAGGTGTGCAGGGCATCCCAGGTGCTGTCCACGCCCGGTACTTTGTCGGCGAAGAACTCCACGCAATACATGAAGCAGGCCGCGACAATTACCAGCGGGTCTTCGACGATGGCGAGCGTATCCGGCAATTCGACATAGCCCGTGCTGCCGGCCAGGCCGAGCATCGCCACTGCCGCGTAGAGATTGATGCCGCTGGCCCAGGCCACCCCCATGGTCAGCGCGATGGTATGAATCAGTGTCTGATACTCGCCCATGGCAAGCCTCCTGCAGTGGCGCGGCGCGCGTTGCGTTGACGGTCTTGATAGCGGCGTCCGCCTGAACGTGACCTGAACAGGTGATCAGGGCGTACTGCGCCCGGCGCGGATTTTGTCGGCCAGGAACTGGGCCACCTCGAATGCCTTTTTGCGGGGCACGGTGTTCATATCCACCATGTAGTAGTCGGCCACCATCAGCGCGGGCACGCTGTTGACGCGCGAGCGCCGTTCGCGCGCTGATGCGTCCGCCACCGCGCGTACGACGGCGGGCGAACTGTAGGCGCGCAGAAATTGTTCACGCGTCACGCCATGTCCGTCCACGAAGTCGGCGATCATTTCGGCGCTCTGGAATTGCTTGCCGTTGTCGTGAATCGCCGCAAAGATGCGTGCATGGTTCTGTTCCAGGGCATCGAGGTTCAGCAACGCGAAATAGGCCTGTGCCAGCTGGGCCCAGACCGGCGAAAAGCCCACGGGAATTCGATCGAATTCGACGCCCTCGGGCAGATCCACCACCCAGTCTGCGACGAGGGGATCGAAATTTCTGCAGTGTACGCAGCCGTAGGAAAACAGCTCTGTGACGCGGATCGGACCGCGCGTGGGCACGACGGTCGCGTTTTCGATGATGTGGTAGTGGGTGCCCTCGACGAATTCGCCGCCTACGTCTACGGCCGTGGAGCGCATCAATCCGTAGCCGCCGATGATGACGACCATCGCAACAGCAAATGCGATCACGCCATTGCGGATGGTGATCAGGCGTCTATCCGGTTGTCTCTTGCTCAAACTGGCGTCGCTCCGGGTTCGCGCGGTGTTCGCGCAACGGCGGCCAGTCTACCTATCCTGCGCGATGCGCCCAAGCGATGCTCGCCGCCGCGATGTGGCCACGGCATAATCGCCGGGCTTTGCGAGGTGCACGATGTCTGAGAGTTATACGCTGTATCACTATCCGAGCTGCGGTTTCTGCGGTCGCGTGCGGCGGTATCTGGAGCAGACGGCGATCGCCGTGGAGCTGCGCAACATTCACGCCGACCCGCAGGCGCTGTTCGATCTGCGGACGGGCGGCGGCAGCACGACGGTGCCCTGTTTGAGAATTCAGCGTGGCACAGACGTGCAGTGGCTGTACGAATCCCTGGACATCATCGACCACCTGCAGCGCGCGCAACGCGAGCACTGAGCGCGGTCAATCGCGCCGCGCGCGGTACGTCCACGGCGGCTCAAACGATCCCTGCCAGATTCCCAGGTGTTCTGCCTGGGCGAGGCGCTGATCTTCTGCGATGTACTGCTTGCCGAGGCCGACCGCCAGCGCGTGTCCCGCGCGAACCATCCGTGCCGAGAGGCTGAAGTCGCGCGGGGTGGCGATGAATGATGTTGGATCCGTGGGTGGGAGGGTGCCCTTGGGCAGCAGATTGCACGACGCCACGATGCGCGTTTTGCTGACCGCGAAAAGTGGCAGACAGATGATTGGCGTATCGGCAACCAGTGTCTGCAGACCGTTGGTCGCCTCGCGTCCGCAGGGGTATTCAGCGCCGTCTTTGTCCAGGCACACCTGATCCGGTTCCATCGCGTCGATCCCGGGCAGCTGTACTTCCTTGCCGTTGATGAACAGCGTTTCGCCGTCGATGGCATTGGCCACCGTGGGACCCAGCAACCGGTCGGGCTGGTCGCTGGGATTGCTGAACTGTTCGAGATTGTTGACTGCCGCTGCGGCCACGATGAGCACAATCGCCAGCACGATGCGCGCCCAGCCGAAGTTGAAAGAGCTGCCGTGCAGACGTTCGAGGATGATGTCCAACGGCCCATCTATGGCGCGTACGCCGTAGATAATCACCGCGACGGTGGCGACGCCAAAGACGCTGAGTTTGGGCACGTCGAAATCGGCGATAGATGCGCCCTGTTGAACCGCGGACAACAGCGTGAACGCGATGCTGTTGCCAAAGAAGATCGACCAGTTCACGAGCAGCACCGAGCTGCCGCTGCCGAGCTTCATTGGATTGTGATTGTCAGGGTGAAATACGTTCAGCACCGGGGGATTCAGCGTGAAGATTTCCTGCACGGTCTTATAGGGCAGGTGACTGCCCTCCAGCACCTGTTCCAGCATGCGCAGCCGATTGGACGTCAGCCAGAAGACGAAAGCAGCAAATCCCAGGCTGGCCACGGGCAGGATCGATTTGGGGATCTGGTATTCACCAATGTAGATCGACTCTGCGGCGACGTTGCTGGCCAGCTGGTTCAGGCCCGCAAACAGTACCGTCAAGATGGTGCCGCCAATGCTGATCCAGAAGATGGTCGAGAGCGCGTCGATGGAGCGGATCAGCGATGCCGTTTGAATATTGAGCGGCTGTGCGTGCGAGGAGATGGGCGGGTTCGTATCCGTGTCGTTGCTCATGCTGCTGCGGTCTCCTGTGTCGCGGACAGTCGGGCGCTGATGAACGCCGCGATGTGGTCGATGGCGCGTCGCCCCTCTGGGAGAAAGTCCGCGAATATCGGGAAGACGTGCGGCATGCGCGGCCAGATGGTGAGTGTCGCGTCCACGCCGGCCGCGCGTGCGCGACTGGCCAGGCGACGCGAGTCGTCCAACAGAATTTCCGTGCTGCCAACATGTATGTCGAGGGGCGGAAGCCCTGAGAAATCACCAAACAGCGGCGACACATCCGGGTGGCGGTGGTCTGAGTGCGGTGCATACAGCACCGCGGCCTCGGCAACGCGCTGCGCGGGCAGCATGGGATCGCGTCGTGCGTTCACGTGCATCGACTCGCCACTGCCCGTGAGATCCGTCCAGGGCGACAGCAGGACGGCGCCGGCCGGCGCCGGCATGCCGCGATCGCGAATGCGCAGCAGTGTGGCCAGCGTGAGATTGCCGCCCGCGGAATCGCCTGCGATGACGATGGAGCGCGGATCGGTATGCGCGAGCAGCGCTTCGTAGGCGGCGATGGCATCGTCGGGCGCCGCGGGATGGATATGCTCCGGCGCGAGCCGGTAGTCGATGGCCGCAACATCGCAGCCGGCGGCCACCGCCAGGCGCGCTGCCAGCCCACGGTAGACCTTGGGTGAACCCACTGCATAGGCGCCGCCGTGGCAGTACAACACCGTGCCGTGCCCGCCGGCTGCATGACGTGTCCACTCGGTGACCACGCCGCCCAGCGCATGTGTGTCGCGTGAGAGCTGCGCCGGCAATGTGCCGCGATCGCCAAGCTGTTCCAGGCGCGCGCGCATGGCCACGAGGTTGGGCAGCGTGAATTCCATCTCCGCCAGGCGGCGCTTGCCGAAAAGGCGGGTGAGGGGGATGAGAAGGTGGCTGCGAATGCTGGGCATGGTTTCTCCGCGCTGGCGACGCATTCTAATTGAGCCTTGGGCAATTCACCTTGTTGGACGTGGGATGCGTTTGATAGCCTGCCGGGCTCGTCATTGCATCTGCTGGGGTCATCAATCATGAAACTAGGACTCATCGCCGGCTATTCCGGCAAACGCATGAACATCCCGATGGATGTCATCAAACGCGCCGAAAGTCTCGGCTACGACTCGGTATGGACGTCCGAAGCGTACGGATCGGACGCCATTACGCCGGCCGCGTGGATTCTGGCGAATACCCAGAAGATCAAAGTGGGCACCGCAATCATGCAGATGCCCGCGCGCAGCCCGGCGATGACCGCCATGACAGCGATGAGTCTGGCGCAGCTGTCCAATAACCGTTTCATCGCGGGGCTTGGCGCATCCGGCCCCCAGGTCGTGGAGGGCTGGCACGGCGTGCCTTACGGCCGTCCGGTGACGCGCCTGAAGGAATATGTGCAGGTGATGAAGCAGATTTTCGCGCGCGAAGACGCGCTGAAGTTCGAAGGCAAGGAATACCAGATTCCATACCGCGGGCCGGGTTCCACTGGTCTGGGCAAGCCACTGAAAAGCATTCTGTATTGCGATACCCCCATCCCGATCTACGCAGCCACCATTACACCGGCCGGCGTGCAGGCTGCCGCTGAAGTTGCGGACGGCTTCTTTCCGATCTGGATGGATCCGGAGAAATACAGCGTCTTCAAAGAACCCATCGAAAAAGGCTTCAAGGTGGCGGGTGATAAATCGCTGCTGCAGTTCGATGTGGCACCGTTCGTCTCGGTGATCGTGGGCGATGATGTCAAGCAATGCATGATGCCGATCCGCGGCAATATGGCGCTGTACATCGGCGGCATGGGTGCGAAGGGCAAGAATTTCTATAACGACTACGCGACACGCCTCGGCTTCGGCGATGCCGCGGAAAAGATTCAGGATCTGTTCCTGGCCGGCAAGAAGGACGAGGCCATGGCGGCCGTTCCGGAGGAGCTCATCGACGCGGTTCACCTCGTGGGGCCTGCGGCGCGAATCCGTGAACGTGCGCAGCGCTGGGTCGAAGCGGGCAAGAAAGGCCACGTCGGCTCGATGCTGATCGGCGCCGGTCAGCCCGAAGCGCTTGAGTTGATGGCCAAAGCTATCCTGTAACTGACCGGAGAAATGGTGCCAGGCATCATTTGTCCGTGTCCTGCGCATGAATGGGTGGGGCATTGGGTGCCTGGCACCTTTTGCCCCACCCGCGTCACTAGGAGCTCGGTTGGGTTGGTGGTGCCGCGGGTGCCGTGTACCACGCCTCCTTCGGCACCAGCTTCGGCACCTCGGGATCCTTTTCGTATGACGGCGTCATGATCTGCACGCCGTATTCGTTGAACACGTCGAGAATATTGCGATGCATTGCCGTGTACAGGCGGCCCATCGCCTGGGCATCGTCCGAGAACGCGTTGAGTTCGTAGGTAATGCAGAACTCGCCCAGTTCTTTGTGTTGCACAAACGGAGCCGGATCGCGCAGCGGGCAACCGTGCGCTGCGCTGACAGCAGCAGCATCGCCTCGACCTGACGCCACGGCGTCTCGTAGCCGATGCCCACCGTGGTGTGCAGGATCAGGCCGCCGCGACTCGCAAACGTGCTGTAGTTGGTGACGATGCGATTGAGGATTTCCGAATTCGGAATGATCACTTCTTCGTTCTTCACCGTCCGCAGATGCGTGACCTGTAACCGCACCTCGGATACATCGCCAATGACGTCGTCTACCTTGACCCGATGGCCTACTTTGAACAGCCGTCGATAGGTAATCGCATAACCCGCGATGAAATTCGAGACGAACGACGAGGAGCCGATGGAGAACAGCACACCCAGGAAGATCGATACCCCTTTGAATGCATCGGACTCGGAACCGGGGATGTAGGGGTAGGCAACCACCAACGCGAACGCGACCACGCCGATGCGGATCATGCGGTACGTGGGCTGCGCCCAGTCGGGTTCGAATTCGCGCAGCTTCACGCCGCCGCTCTCCACGGCGTTGAAGAACAACTTGATCAGGCGCAACGCCATGCGCGTCACGAAGAACAGCAGCACCAGAAAGATGAGGCTCGGCATGGCTTTGGCGAAGCCCATGCCCATGGAGGCGAGTGGGACCACTACATAGTCGAGCAGCTCCACCGATATGCGGCGGGTCCACGGGAACTGGCCGAAGACGAATTCGAAATAGAAATAGGCGAGTACGACGATGGTCAACAGGCGCACGCCACCCAGGGCGCCTTGCAGGCTGGTCCAGATGCGGTCGCGCTCGAGTATGTTGAACGACTGAATGCCCACCGACTTCACCCGCGCGCGGTAGCGCACCTCCAGATGGCTGGCGAACCAGCGCAGCGCGCGTAGGCCCAGCCACAGCAGCCCGATCAGCACCACCGTGGCCACCAGTGCTTTGATCCCCGCCTGCTGCAGGTGCGTTGGCGCGCGATCCGCTCGATACCCGTTGATCGCCTTTCGAATGACTACAACTACGATGCTTGCAAGTTCGTCCCGCCCGACGGATTCGATTGCCGCGTCGGCGTTGAACAACTGCAGCAGCGGCCGCGGCCCTGCCGCGATCTGGGTGATATCGCCGGCCGGTGTAGCAATGACGTCGTCAACGCTGATCGATGCGTCCGCCGCGGCATCGCGAATACGGCTGGCAATTGCGGCGGCACGCGCCTCCGCCGGGAACCCCGTGGAACCACGCACGTTGAACAGATCGAACCCATCAACGACGACGGGTGCAGTCGGAACATCGATCTCGCGTTCATCCGCAATGGCGCGATCCACATTGCTCTGCTGCGCAAAGGCAAGCCTTGGAAAGACCCCCGCGCCCAGCAGCGCAGCCACCCATACAACCGTGAGATGCCGAACGATCACTTGGTGAGTCCTGCCTGGAAATTGGGCGCGCATGCTAGCCGAACTGCGCGTCGCGCGACACGTCAGCGCAGTTTTTCCACCAGGTCCCAGGCGCGTTCGGCCCGCATACGGCAGGCGTCCTTGAAACCGATGGCTGTATCCGAACTGGCATTCCCGTCCAGACCGCGCTTGTACACGCCCTGAATGATTGCGGCCGAGCGGAACAGGTTGTAGATCACGTAGAAATTCCAGTTCTCGATGCCGGCCCGGTCCGCGTACGCGCAGTAGTCCGACGTGAACTCGCGCTCCGACGGGATCCTGAAATCGGCGAGGTCGGGTCGCGACAGGCCGGGGGTCACGTACGAGTCGGAGTGATAGTCCATGCACACATAACCCAGATCCGCCAGCGGATGGCCGAGCGTAGAAAGCTCCCAGTCGAGCACGGCTGCGATCCTCGGCTCCGTGGGATGGATCAGCATATTGCCGAGGCGATAGTCGCCGTGAACGATCACCGTTTCGTCTCCTGCGGGCATATGTGCCGGAAGCCATGCCATCAGTTGGTCCATCGCAGCAATGGCCTCCGTCTGCGACGCAACATACTGTTTGCTCCACCGCGAAACCTGGCGCGCGATGTACTCGCCTTTCTTGCCGAATCCGTCGAGTCCCACGGCCGTATAGTCGACGCGGTGCAACGCCGCGAGTACTCGCGCAAGATCTTTGTATACCGCGCGCCGTTGCGCGTTGGTCAGCGACGGCATGAGCAAGTCGGTGAATACCCGCCCCGCAACCTTTTCCATCACATAGAATTTGGTGCCAATCACCTCGGCGTCTTCGCACAGCGCATACATCCGGGGCACGGGGACGTCGCTGTCGCGCAGGGCACGCATCACGCGATATTCGCGATCCACCTGATGCGCAGACGGCAGCAGCACGCCGGGTGGCTGCTTGCGCAGCACATACTCTTTCGACCCGGCGCGCAGCGCATAAGTGGGATTGCTCTGGCCGCCTTCGAACTGGCGCACGGACAGACCGCCCTCGTAGCCATCGACATGGGCGCGCAGATAGGCATCGAGTGCGCGCTCGTCAAATCGATGTGCTTCACGCACGGCGGTCAATTCGGGCATATCGCTCATTGGCTGCTCGCGGCTTGGAATTGCGGGCAAGGATACGGCTTGCGTCGGTTCGCGGCAAAATGAGAGGCTTGCCCGAATTACAAGGGGACGAAGATGTCAGTGAAAAAACGTATGGCGGTGACGCTGCCCGCGAGTCCATTCATCAAGGATTCCGTCGAACGCGTCAAATGGGCCGAAGCCAACGGGTATACGGATGCGTGGTTTGGTGATGGCGGTGCGCCCGATGCGTTGACGGCAACTGCAGCACTGGCGCACCACGTCACGTCGTTGCGTCTCGGCGTGGCCGTCACACCCGTGTACACGCGTACGCCGGCGGTGCTCGCCGCGACGGCCAATGCGCTGGCACAGTTGCTGCCCGGCCGCTTCGTCATGGGGCTGGGTTCATCGAGTCAGACGATGATGGGCGGCTGGCACGGCCTACCCCTCGATCGGCCCGTTACCCGGGTGAAGGAAACCGCGCTGATGGTGCGCTCGATGTTGAAGGGCGAAAAGTCCGAATTCGATCTCGTCACCATGAAGAGTCACGGCTACCGCCAGGTTCCGCTGGAGAATCCACCTCCGGTCTATATCGCGGCGCTGCGCTCGAACATGATCGAGATGGCGGCCGAAGTGGGTGACGGTGTGATCTTCAATCTCTGGCCGAAACGTGCTCTGCCGAAGATGATGGAGCACGTGAAGATCGGTGCGCAGCGTGCGGGCAAGGACTGGCGCGATATCGAAATCGTCAACCGCGCCATGGTGCTGGTCACCGACGACAAGGCAGATGCGCGCAATCGATTCCGCGCTGCCTTCGCGCCGTACTACGCGACGCCGGTGTACAACAAATTTCTGGCATGGGCCGGATTCGAAGATGCGGCCGGCACCATCAGCGAAGGCTGGGCCGCCAAGGATCGCGCCAAAACAGGCGGTGCCATGACGGACGCGCTGATCGACGAAGTGGCGATCATCGGCAATGAGGATGAGTGTCGCGCACGCATTCGCGATGATGCCGACGGTGGCATTCATACCCACATCATCGCGCCGCTGGCGGGATCGAACGCCGCGGAAGCGATGCGCACATTCAAGGCATTCACGCCAGATCAGTTTTCGTTTTAGGGGGCGCCATGGACTATCAGAAGATCATCGTCGATATCCCGCGGCCAAAGGTGCAACGCGTCACGCTGAACCGGCCAGAGAAGCGCAATCCTTTGTCGAACGAGCTGCGCAGCGAGTTGTTCCACGCACTGGAGTCTGCCGACAACAACGCCGAGATTGCTGTCACCATCATTCGCGGCGCCGGAGAGTGTTTTTCAGCCGGTTATGATTTGAAGTCGAACGTGGCCGAGGGCCAGCCGTTTCACACGGCTGGCGGCCTCGGCAACTGGCCGCGGCATGTGGTGGACGGTTTTTTCCGCATGTGGGATCTGGGCAAGCCCGTCATTGCGCAGGTGCACGGTTACTGTCTGGCCGGCGGTACCGAGCTCGCCACGGCGTGCGATCTCGTCTACGTGGCGGAGGATGCCAAGATCGGCTACCCCGTCGTGCGCGCGATCAGTCCCCCCGACAAT
>JAQBCT010000016.1:0-2916 GCA_032124855.1 Gammaproteobacteria bacterium | reverse complement strand
GGATCAGCATCATCGGCGCCGGCCATGACGCCCAGCAGCGCCGCCACATCCGCCACGCTGCGCCCCATGGGGCCAGCGGTGTCCTGGGATATGGCGATGGGTATGATGCCGCGTCGGCTCACCAGACCCACTGTCGGTTTGAGTCCCACGAGACCGTTCACGGCCGCCGGGCAGATGATGCTGCCATCGGTTTCGGTACCGACACCGACGCTCGCCAGGCTGGCAGCGATGGCAGCGCCCGTGCCGGAACTGGAGCCGCAGGGACTGCGGTCCAGCACATACGGATTGCGGGTTTGTCCGCCGCGGCTGCTCCAGCCCGATGACGATTGGGTTGAGCGGAAGTTGGCCCATTCGCTGAGATTGGTCTTGCCGAGAATCACCGCCCCGGCGTCTCGAAGTTGCGATACGAGCGGTGCATCAGTTTCTGGATGGTGGTTCGCCAGCGCCAGCGATCCGGCCGAGTTCACCATGCCGGCGACGTCGATATTGTCTTTGATCAGTACGCTGATGCCATGCAGCGGGCCGCGCTGATGACCGGCGCGGCGCTCGTTGTCGAGCCGCACGGCGTCGTCTTCGGCTGAAGGATTCAATTCGATGATGGCGTTCAGCGCCGGCCCCGAACGGTCGATGGCGGCAATGCGTTCGAGGTATGCCCGGGTCAGTTGCTGCGACGAGAATTCGCCGCGGGTCAGCTTCGATTGGGTATCTGCGACGCTCAGTTCGATGACCGGCAAGGTATTTTTCATGGGTCGCTTCACTGCGACGGCCATGGGGTCGGGTGGCGGGCCGCAACCGGCGAGTGTCGCCAGCAGCACCGCAGCCAGCGACACGGCGCGCGGCTCATGCACGGCTCGCCAGCCCTGCGTCCATGGGAAGCGCGTCGCGCTGCAGCGCGACCAGATGCGGTGGACGCTGCACGAGATAGGTGTACACCGTTGGCACCACGAACAGCGTGAATAGCGTGCCCACCGTCATGCCTCCTACGATGACCCAGCCGATATCGTTACGTGCCTCGCCCCCGGGACCCGCCGCGAGCGCTAGCGGTACGGCGCCCAGCACCATGGCGCCCGTCGTCATCAGGATCGGGCGCAGTCGCAGCACGCTGGCCTCGAGCACGCTGTCCACGATGCTGGCTCCGGTGGTGCGCAGCTGATTGGAAAATTCGACGATGAGGATGCCATGTTTGGTGATCAGCCCCACGAGCGTAATCAGACCGATCTGGCTGTAGATGTTCAGCGATCCACCCGACAGCGTGAGCGCCAGCAACGCGCCGGCCATGGCCAACGGTACGCTGAGTATGATCACGAACGGCGCAATGAAGCTCTCGAACTGGGCGGCCAGCACCAGGTATATGAACGCCAGGGCGAGCAGAAACGTCACGTAAATTTTCGACGCGGAATCTTTAAATTCCCGCGCGCCTCCCTCGTAGTCAATTTGCGCGGTGGGCCCAAGGACGTCACGCGTGGTGCGCTCCAGCAGATCGAGGCTTTGACCCAGCGTGTAGCCGCTGCCGATGGAGCCGGTGATGCGGGCCGCGCGCAGCTTGTTGAAATGATTCAGTTCGCGCGGCGCCACACCCTCCTGCATCGACACCAGATTGGACAGCTGGATCATCTGGCCGTCCCCGCCGCGCACGTAAATATTGGTCAGATCGTCCGGGTCGCGGCGGTTCACGTCGGCGACCTGCAATTTGACGACGTACTGTTCTGCGTTGCGCTTGAAGCGGGTGACCTCGCGGCCACCCAGCATCGTCTCGAGCGTGCGGCCGATCTCGGCGACGTTGGCGCCAACGGCGGCCACCTTGTCCCGATTCACTTCCACCTTCAGCTGCGGTTTATTCAGTTTCAGGTCGGTGTCCGCATTGACCAGCGCGGGGTCGTTGGCGACACGACTGAGGATTTCGTCCACGTATGTGTCGAGGTCTTCGTATGACTCGGACGTCTGAATCAAAAACTGGATGGCCATGGCGCCACCGCTCGATGAGCCAAGCGACTGCGGCGTGATGGCGAATGCGCGGATGCCCGGAATGCTCATCAGACGCGGCATGATGCTGCGCGCCACGTCCTGCGAGGAGCGCTCGCGCTCATTCCAGGGCGTCAGCGACATATACGAAAGCATATTACTCACGGTAGGGCGGCCCATGATCATCATGTAGCGCTTCATCTCGGGAATCGATTGAAAGATCTCGTCCACTTTCTGCGTGTAGCTGTTGAGATACTCAAGCGTGGCGCCTTCGGGTGCATTGGCGAAGGTCATCACCGTACCCTGGTCTTCCATCGGTGCCAGTTCCGACGGCAGGCCGCGATAAAGAATCACTGATGTCGCACCCACCAGCAGCATCACCGCCAGCACCACGGGTCGTGCGCGCAGACTCGCAGTCAGTGCGCGTCGATAGAGATTCGACGTTCCCACCAGCACCCGTTCGCCGAAATTGAAGAATGCGTTGTGGCGCGTCTCGTGCCGCAGCAACCGTGACGCGAGCGTGGCCGACAATGTCAGTGCCACGAACCCGGACACGATGACAGCACCCGCCAGCGTGAGCGCGAACTCGGTGAACAGCTTGCCGGTTTTTCCTTCACTGAAGGCAATGGGCGTGAACACGGCCGCGAGCGTGAACGTCATCGCGATGATGGCGAAACCGATCTGCTTGGAGCCCACGAACGCCGCCTTGATCGGATCCATGCCGGCTTCGATGTAGCGGTAGATGTTCTCCAGCATGACGATGGCGTCGTCCACCACGAGACCGATGGCGAGGACGAAGGCGAGCAGCGTCAGCGTGTTGATCGAGAAGCCGAACCCCCACATCAGCGCCAGCGCGCCGATCAGCGCGATCGGGATGGTTACCAGCGGCACCACGGTGGCGCGCCAATTGCGCAGGAACAGAAAGATCACCAGCACCACCAGCGCGATGGCTTC
>JAQBCT010000015.1:0-4435 GCA_032124855.1 Gammaproteobacteria bacterium | reverse complement strand
GGCCACGTGGGTGAAGCCGAGAAATCCATCACGGTGCGATCCTGCGGTGGTTCCTGCGCGCGAAGAATCAACACCGGAATGTCCAGGGATCGAACGGCGTCGTAGATGGCGCCGTTCGACCAGTTCGTCATGTACACGCTGGCCTCCACCTCGGGCGGACAGGCCAGCACGAAACCGGCGCCCGCCGGATTGGGCAGCAAGCCATACGTGCAGTAGTCGCTCAGCATGGCGGGATTGAAGCGTGCAAACGACCCCTTGCCCAGCAATCGCTCAGCCATCTCCTGCGGCGATGCGAATTCGTTTCTGCGGCGTGCTGTCGGGTGCACATCCACCTCATGGGACGAGCTGCGTCCGCTGCGATAGACGTCTGGCGAGCCAATCACCGGATCAATCGCGACCAGCCGCAGGAAGCGCGCGCTGCTTCGCGCAGCGGCGCCGATCAGGGCGTGCGCGCCCATGCTGTGGCCAATGCCGATGATGCGCTGCAGATCCAGCGTATCGACCAGCGCGGTGAGATCAGTAACGACCTCATCCCAGTGCGCAATCAGCCGTTTTTCACTGCGGCCGTGGCCCCGTTGATCCACCGCCACGATATGAAAGCCCGCGAGGCGATTCGCAATCTGGTCCCAGATGCGCGCATGAAAACCCGTGGCGTGGACAAACAGCAGCGTGGGCTTCGCGCCGCGGTGTTCAACACCCCTTTCGAAGTACGTCAGCTGGATGCCATTGACACGCACGCCGTGCTCCACCGGCTCGGCTACGGCGCGCGCGGGCGGATTCACGCTGCATCCCCCGCCGCCACGCGTTCGCAGGCCCAACGAAGCCGTTGCGCCGCTTCGGCGAACTGCTCCACCGGCGTCCAGGCAAACGCGATGCGGATACGCGCGTCCGCGCCGGCGCCCGCAGGCATGAAACCGGAACCCACGTTGACGGCCACGCCTTCCGCCACCGCCGTACGCCACAGATCCTGCATCTGCATGCCGTGCTTCAGTTTCGCCCAGAAGTAGAAGCCGCCGCGTGGCACGTCCCATTCGAGGTAGTCACCAACCTGCTCGGTCAACGCCGCATGCAGCACATCGCGCTTGTTGCGATAGATCCCGCGCATCTGCTCCAGATGCGGCTCGAAACAGCCCGCCGCCAGGAATTCACCGAATGTGCGCAGGCCGAACTGATTGGCACCCATCGCAAAACGCATGCGGCCGAACAACGCCAACAGCTCGGGTCTGGCGTGGATCCAGCCCACGCGCAGGCCCGTCGCCACGGTCTTGGAAAACGTCCCAGTGGTGATGACGCCGTACCCGCCCGCGAGCGCGGAGATCGCGCGCGGCGCCGGTTCGTCGTACCACAGGTCGCGATAGGCCTCGTCATCCAGCACCAGCGCGTCGTGCTCGCAGGCAAGTTGCAGCAACCGCATGCGCCGATCCAGCGATAGCGTCACGCCGGTGGGATTGTGATACGCGGAGATTGTGTAGATCAGCTTGACGCGCTTGCCCGCCGCACGAAGCTCATCCAGCAGGGCCGCCAGGCTGTCCATATTTATGCCATCGCGATCCACGTTCACGTAGCGTACGTCCGCGCGCACGCCGCGAAAATTGTGCAGCGTGCCCATGTACGTTGGATTCTCCGCGATGATCACATCACCCGGATCGATCAGCGAGCGCGCCACCAGATCGATCGCCCCGGAAGAACCATTGGTCAACTGATACCAGTCAGCATCCACTGGAAACGCTTCACTGTCGCAGCGCCGCGCGGCCAGCCATTCACGTATGCCGCTGGGTCCCAGGCCGAAGCCATAGCGAAGCGCCACGTCGCCGGGTTTCTCGAGCGTGCGCACGGCCGCCTGCGCCAGTAGTTGCTTGGGAAGCGAGCCGCTGTCGGGAATTCCCACCGCCAGGTACAGCAACTCGCGCTTGGGCGTGATGCCGGCGGGAAGATCCCATTCACCGGCGGTGCCGAACAGCGGCCGTGCCGCCTCGTTGGCGAGTTCCCTGGGTGACCGGGTAGACCATTGCGTTGCGAGCCGCGCCCGCAGCTCTGTCAGTTCTAGCATCGTGGTTATCCGCAGATTGAGTTTCACGCAGCGGCGTATGGAGCCTCAAGCCCGCACGCGCTGCAACACCGGCAATAGATAGTTGATGAATGCAACGGGATTCTCGGACATGGGGAAATGCCCGACGCCCTTCATTTCGGTGAATGTGGATCCCGCAATCGCGGCGTGTGCTTCCCGGCCCAGTTCCATCCTGCCGCTCCAGTCGTATTCGCCGGAGAAGATATGCACACCCACGCGATTCGTGTCGATCTCGGACGCGTGCTCACGCAGATCGAATTCCTTGATGTAGTAGTACAGGTCGCCAAGGAATGCGGGCGGCCAGCCGGATGCGTAGACGAACGCAGTTTCCTTGCGATACGCCGCGGGCGACGTAGGCGAAATCAGGCCCTCCATGGCACGGGCTTTGTATTCATTGCTGACCTGTGGATGCCACAGTTCGGTCAGGGCGTCGAGGTCGCCGCCGACGCGCAGCGCACCCTCCACCGAAATGACGCTGCGGAACAGATCGGGATGCCGGTGGGCCAGATCCAGCGCCAATAGTCCGCCCACCGAACAGCCCATGAACACGGGCCGGTCCAGTTGCAGCGCGCGCGTAAGCAGCACCGGTACGCTGCGCAGGAAGTCGCCGCGCAGTTCGTAGGGTTGCGACCACCAGGACTTCGTCACAGGCGGCAGCGATTTACCGTGATACGGCAGATCGTATGCAATCAAGCGAAAGTGCCGCGTGATCTCGGGCGTCTCGAATAGGTGACGCCACTGGCTGCCGTGGCAGCCGGCGGTGTGTTGCAGCAACAGCGGAATTCCCTGGCCCGCTTCCTCGAAGTAGATGCGGTGATCGTGACCGTCGAGTTCCAGATGTACATACCGGCCAACGGGTGAATCGAGGCGCGCGGAATGGCCCGATTCATCGCGCATCGCATCGCTGGCCGGTGCACCATCACGCAACAGCTCCAGAGCCCGGGCGGTGGCGGCATAGTACTGTGCGGCAAGCACCGGCTCGGCATGCCGCGACAGGCCCACATCCAGTGTCAACGCGGCCATCACGTCGTTGTGAAAACGCGGCGGCTTCGCTGCGAGCATGCGTTGCCACACCTCGATTGGGCCGGCGAGTTCGACAACCCCGGTTGCGGCCGACGGCGCGCCGGCTGTCACCGCCCCATCGCGCAACGTCAGACCCAGCTGCTGCTCACCGATACTTAGTTTGATACCACCGCTCCAATGCCGCGCGGCGAGTGCAAATTCACCGTCCGCGGCGCATGCCTGAGCCCATTGTTCGGAACTGGGCAGCTTAAATTTCATTGGGGTACCTCATTGCGGACGTGCACCGGCAGTCTAGCCGAACGCGCCAGTCGCGTGCGCCGTCGCGGCTATTCCGTGGGAGCGGCTTCAGAGGGTGTTGTTAAAGTGCCCGGCTAGTTTGTGGGAGCGGCTTCAGCCGCGATCCTTGCCCCAGGCTACTCAAACAAAGATCGCGACTAAAGTCGCTCCCACAAGTACCGATCGCAGTTTTGCTACACCCTCTAGGGCGTAACGACCGGAAAGTTGGTCGCGATGGGTTCGATCAACGCGGTCAGCGCTTCATACAGCGAAGCGTCACCTGCCACGACGATCGCACCGGCCGCGATGCGATCCGCAGCCGACACACCAGCAAGCAGCGTCATCAGCAGTTCCGGCCGCTGCATGCGCGCAGTTGCACCAGCACTGGCCTCTGCGACATCCGCCTCATGCACCAGCACCCCGTTCTCGACGCTGATCAGGTGCTTCTCATCGCGATCGGTGAGTTCGATGTTGATCTTGAACGGGCGCATTGATGCGCGTTCCGGGTTGACGCGCACCGCTGCGAAATCGAGCAGCATCGATGTGGTGGTGGCTGTCAGCACATCGGTGTTCATGCCACCCGCGGGCAGATTGGCCACACCGTGGCGAAGCTCCTGTGCGCCCGTCAGATAGATATTGCGCCAGCTGCCCGCTTCGGCTGCATAGCCAAACTGCGTGTAGATCGCGGCGAGCTGCTCACGCGCCGCAGTGTTGGTGTCGTCGGCAAATACCACGTGGTTGAGCAGTGTCGCGGCCCAACGCAGTTCGCCGCGCGCCTGTGCGGCCTCGGCCAGCGCGAGTACGGCCGGTGCACCGCCCATCGCTTCGACATAGCGTGTCGCGGCCGCTTCAGGCGGCAGCGGATTGAGGTTGGCCGGATTGGCGTCGTACCAGCCGAGATAACGCTGATAGATGGCCTTCGCGTTGTGACTCATCGTGCCGTAGTAGCCGCGGTTGAACCACTGCTTCGAAAGCACCGCTGGCAATTCGAGAATCTCCGCGATTTCCGGTCCGGTGAAGCCACGATTCATCAGTCGCACGGTCTGGTCGTGCAGAAACTTATACGCG
>JAQBCT010000014.1:0-22458 GCA_032124855.1 Gammaproteobacteria bacterium | reverse complement strand
AACATGCCGTGGGTGAGGTGCGCCAGATAGTTGCGCGTGAGGTTGCGCTGCACCTGAATCTCGAAGCGCCGTTCGGCGCGTCGCACCGCCTGGGGGTCTGAACCATTCACGACATTTGCCCGCCGGCCTGCGCGCCTAGCTCATGACGCGGCGCGGCAACCCGTGCGCTAATGTGGCAGGTACTGACTGAATTTCGTCGGTTGACCGACTCATATAAGTACATATAAAACATACAGTTAAATGGGATTTCTCGATTGGCATGAATCCTGTACTACCTACCGTGGACCAGCAGTAAGCGAACCCTCAATGAAAGACGCTTTGAGTCCCTATCCGGGTCAATTCGATCCCGCGCCGGACGTGCTCTACGTAGCCATCCCGCGCGTGGAAATCATTTCGGAAATGGCGCGACGCGGCGACGAGCGCGCGCTCAACGATGTATGCCTGGCGGTAGCCATGGTCGCCGAGGCGCTGAATGCAGCCTGTCTCGCCGCACGAATGGACTGACGCTAGCGGCCCTGCCATTTGGGCGGACGCTTCTCGGCGAACGCCTTTGGACCTTCGATGAAGTCCGCGCTCGAGACCATCGCGCGCACAGAGTCGTAGTTCCCCTTCATGGCGGCTTCCAGCGAGCCTGCGGCGAGGCCGGCATAGACGACGTCTTTGCTCGCGCGAATGGAAAGCGGCGCGCACTCGCAGATTTCGTTCGCCCAGCGTCGTGCCGCTGTCAGCAGTTGCGCCGCCGGCACGACCTCGTTGACGAATCCGAGCCGTTGGCCTTCGGCGGCACCCACGCGTCGCCCGGTGAGAATCATGCCCAGCGCCTGTTTGGTGCCGATCTGGCGTGGCAATCGGTGCAATCCCCCGGCCAGCGCTGCCAGGCCCACCCGAGGTTCCGGTAGCGCAAAAATCGCCGTATCAGCAGCCACGATCAGGTCGCATGCCAAGGCGATTTCGAATCCGCCACCCATCGCGACACCGTTGACGGCGGCGATCACCGGTTTGCCCAGATCGAAGCGCGACGTCAATCCACCAAAACCACGCGGCATTGGCACACGCTGGCCGCCTTCGGCCTGATAGCGCAAATCGTTGCCGGCGCTGAAGGCCCTCTCGCCGCGACCCGTGATGATGGCAACCCACGCGTCCTCGTCAGCCGCGAACTCGTCAAATACCACGCCAAGCTCCGCGTTGCCGGGCGGGTGAAGCGCATTCATGCGCTCGGGCCGCTCGATGGTGACGATAGTGAGATGTCCGGCTTTTTCGACGCTACAGAATTCCGGCATGGTTCCCCCTGATTGAATTGTTGGCTCGATTGCCGACGCAGGAGTCGCGAAGGCGACTCGACCCCACGTCTAAAGATGTATGGTGCAATTGAACGCAGCCACTATGGGTTCGGGCTCCAACTGCAGTTCCGTTACGCTGCAATTGTTGAAATGATAATTCGTCCAATGCCTCGGATCATGGTCAACCAGTGTGGCCAGCGCAATGGCCATGGCCGCACCGTGACTCACGACCGCGATCGGTTTCGTATCGGCGTGCCCCGCGTGAATGCGCTTTAGCGCCGCCACCACACGCATTGCCACGCCGTTCAGCGAGTCACCGCCGCGCGGTGCGTAGTCGGCGTTCTCGCGGATGCGCCGGTAGAAGTCGTGCTGCGTGTGCAGCGCATCGAACGGGCAATCCTCGAATTCGCCGATGCCATATTCACGCAGATCGTCCTCGAGGATGATCTGCCGCCCGAGTCTGACTGCGATCGCCTCCGCCGTGTGACGGCAACGTTGCAGCGGACTGGAGTAGATCGCCTCGATATCGCCCCATTGTCCGGCGATGCGTCGGGCCAATCGGGCGATCTGGCGACGTCCTGTCGTGGTGAGCGGGCTGTCGGTTGCACCATGCCAGCGACGCGAAACGTTGGCGCCAATCTGGCCATGGCGGATCAATAGGAGTTGGCGTGTCATGGGGCTGCGATTGCGACGAATGACAACATTCTACGCAACCACGGCGTGACGGTGCTGCACCACGATGCAGCCGACGAGATCGCCCTCGACATTGACGGCGGTGCGAAATGTGTCGAGGGGTCGTTCGATCAACAGCAGGATGCCAATGGCTTCCAGTGGAATGCCCACCGCGAGCATGACCATCTGCATGCCCGCCATGGACGCAGACGGCACCCCCGGCGCACCGATGGATGACACCATCGCCATGGCGAACACCATCGCTGTTCCCGCAAGTCCCAGTTCCACGCCGAATAGGTGTGCGAGAAAGACGGCGGCGATGCCCTCGAACAGGGCCGTTCCGTCCATATTCATCTGCGCACCCAGCGGCAGTACGAAGCCGGCTACTTCGGCCGACACATTCAGTTCGTCGCGCGCCGCCTGCATGGAGACCGGCAGTGTCGCTGCGCTGGATGAGGTGGCGAATGCAACTACCAACGGATGCGCAATGGCGCGCGCGAGTCGCCAGGGCGTGGTGCCGGTGGCAACCCATGCGATGAGCGGCAATACGATCAGGCCGTGCAGTAACGTTGCACTCACCACCACCAGTGAAAAGTCGAACAGCTGTTCGAGCAGCGCCGCAGTGATGCTGCCGGCCAGTTCGAAGGTAATCGCCAGCACGCCAAGTGGTACCAGGCGTACGATCCAGCCTGTGATCTGGTAGACGACGCGTGTGAGGTCCGCGATGGCGACTGGCAGACGGCTGTCAGACGGCAACGCGAACAATGCAGCCAGCCCGAAGAGCAGAGCGTTGGTGACGATCCCCAGGATATTGAGGTCGACGAAGGCGGACACCGGATTGACGAAGGCCGAGCGGGCGAGACCGCTCAGCACGGCGCCAATCGATGCGTCGTGGACATCAATCAGCGCGCCGCGTTCAGTGCCCGGGGGCAATGTGATCGTCGGACCGGCCGTCCACGGGTGCACGAAATACACCACGACGAGGCCGATGCTCACCGCGATTGCGGTCGTCAGCACGTAGTACCCCAGTGTCGACAGCCCGATGGTGCGAAAGCGGCGGACGTTTTCCAGGCTCAGCAGCCCTGACACCAGCGATAGAAATATCAGCGGACCGATGATCAGCTTCAAAGCCGACAGAAACAGCGTCTTGCCCAGGCCCATCGCCACAGCCAGCCACGCAGCGTCGGGCCAGACAACCGCGAGCAGCCAGCCAAGCGCAGCGGCTGCGACCGTCCACAGCATGAGGAGTCGCGTCATGGGCCGGCCCCAAATCGCGCTTGGCGTTGAGTTTCGATGGTGGAGGGGTCCTCGTCGGGCAGCCGGGCAGGTTAGGGAGCGGGTGCGTACCCGTCAAGAACCCGATCCGGTACGATGCGCGCCGTGCGGCGATCCTTCAAATCAGTCATTGCTCTGCTGGCGTGGTGCACGCTGCTCGGCGGCTGCGAACACCGCGCCACCGAACTGACGCTGGCCGGCCCGACCCAGGGCACGAGTTACTCGGTGCGGACCTTCTGCGACATGCCGCAGCCAGCGCTGCAGGCGTCGGTGGATGCCGTGCTGCGCCAGGTTGACGAGCAGATGTCGACCTACAACTCGGAATCGGCGTTGTCGCAGTTCAATGCGTCGGAGCCGGGTGGCTGGCACAGCGTCCCGGCCGCGCTTGCCTATGTCGCTGACGCGGGACAACAGCTGGCGCGGCTGTCGGGGGGGGCCTTCGATGTCACCGTGGGTCCGCTGGTGAATGTCTGGGGATTTGGTCCCGATGGTCAGCGTGAGCGCAAGCCCTCGACCGAGGCAGTAGAGGCTGCGCGATCGCGCATCGGGTTTGCGAATCTGCAGGTGCGCCAGAATCCGCCAGCGCTGCGAAAGACGCGGGAACTCGACGTTGACCTCGGAGCAATCGCGCAGGGTTATACGGTGGATCTTCTCGCTGAAATGCTCGATCGCTTCGCGTGTCACGGCTACATGGTGGAAGTGGGCGGCGAGGTGCGCACCGGGGGCGCCAAGCCTGACGGGTCGGCATGGCGAATCGGCATCGAGGTCCCCGACAGTGCCGCGATGGGCGAAGTGCGCAAAGTGTTGTCGCTGACCGAAATGGCGGTATCCACTTCGGGTGACTATCGAGATTTCTTCGAGGCGGGCGGCCAGCGCTTCTCGCACACGATGGACCCGCGTGCCGGAGCGCCCGTTGCGCACGATCTCGCCAGCGTGACGGTGCTGCATCGTTCCACCCTGTGGGCCGATGGATTTGCTACGCTGCTCGACGTACTTGGGCCCACCGACGGTCTCGCGTTTGCCACCGAACACGGTCTGGCTGCGCAGTTCATCGAACGGACACCGTCGGGATATGTCGAATACACGAGTCCGGCGTTCATGGAATGGCTGGACGAGAACAGGGAATGACCATGACGCTTCTGCTGGTTTTCATCTTCATGCTGCTGACGGTGGCGGCGACGTCGATCGGCGTCATTTTTGGTCGCGCGCCAATCAAAGGCAGTTGCGGCGGCCTTGCCCAGCTCGGACTCGGCGAATGCGAAATTTGTGGTGGTGATCCGGCGCGCTGCGAAACGGCTTCGCGCCCCGATAGCCGGACGATTTGCTCGACGGTCTCAACGTCCGATCTAACCTACGACGCAGCGCGACCCGCCGAGCGCGACCCCCGCTGAGCGGGGCGCATCCCCGGCGCTGCACAACGCTGGCACGCGGGATGGCCGCAATGTCGCATCTGCTACACTGCCGCGATTTTTTCGCCCCCCGGATTGCTGTGTTTCACCCGCTCGCCGTCAACATCGGGCTGCGTTACGCGAACTCGCGGCGTAGCTTCATTTCGTTCATCAGCGTTGTCGCCATTGCCGGGTTGGTGTTGAGCGTGGCCGTGCTCGTGCTTGTGACTTCGGTCATGAATGGTTTCGAGCGCGAGCTGCAACAACGGGTACTCGGCGTGCTGCCGCATCTGACACTGCGTGGCAGCAGACCGCTCGAGCAGTGGGAGTCGTATGCACACCGCCTCGAGGCGTTACCCGGTGTAGTGGGTGTTACGCCAACCATCACTGGCACGGGATTGCTGGTGGCGCGGGGTCGGTCGGCCGGGGTTGCATTTTCGGGCATCGATCCGGTTCGCGAGGCGCGTGCCTCGGATCTGGCCAGGTATGTCGATGGTGGCCTGGGTCAGTTGGTGGATGGTGCATTTTCCGTGCTGCTGGGTCGTGGTGTCGCGGCGCGCCTCGGCGTGACTGTTGGCGATTCCGTGACGGCCGTGCTGCCAGATGCGAGCGTGAGTCTCCTCGGACTGATCCCGCGTCAGAAGAAGCTCACCGTGATGGGTATCGTCGATACTCAATCCGAGTTGGATCAACGATCGGCCTACATCGATCTGCGCGACGCACAGCGCCTGTTCCGCCTGGGATCTCGCGTCGACGGGTTGAATATCCGTCTCGCCGATCTGTTCGAGGCCGGCGATATCGGAACGGCGGCGGTCGCTGCATTCGAAGGTGAGGCGCTCTATTCGGTCACCTGGATGCGCATGCACGGGAATCTGTATCGCGCGATCGTATTTCAACGCGCGATGATGTTTCTATTGCTGTCCCTGCTGGTGGGTGTGGCCGCCTTCAATCTCGTTTCTGCGCTGGTGATGGTCGTCAATCAACGCCGTGCCGACGTTGCCGTGTTGCGTACGTTGGGCGCGAGCACCGGCAGCATCGTCACCGCATTTCTAGTTCTTGGGGCCGTGATTGGCGTGATCGGGGTCTGCCTGGGTCTGCTGCTGGGCAGCGGTGCTTCCCTGCTGGTGCAGGCAGGCTACCCTTGGCTCGAGCGGACACTCGGCCTGCATCTGATGAGCCAATACTTCATCAGCTACCTGCCTGCCGAGATCCGGCTGATGGATCTGTTGACGGTGACCAGTGTGGCACTCCTGCTGAGTCTCGCCAGTACGATATATCCCGCGTTTCGTGCGGCTCGCCTGAATCCGGCGGAGGTGCTCAAGCATGAGTGAGCCGCCCGCGCTTGCCTGTGACGGCCTGTCGAAATCATTTCGACAGGGACCGAGCGTATTGCCCGTGCTGCGAGGCCTGGATCTGAGTGTGGCGCGCGGCGAACGTATCGCGATCCGAGGCCGCTCAGGATCTGGCAAGAGCACGCTGCTGCACATACTTGCCGGCCTGGCCGATCCCGATGAAGGGGAGGTGCAGATCGATGGCTGCGCGGTTGGCCCATTGAACGCGGCTGAGCGCGCCCGTCTGCGCAATCGTCGTATGGGCTTCGTATATCAGTTTCATCATCTGCTGCCCGAATTCACGGCGCTGGAGAACGTTGCCATGCCGCTGCTGTTGGGCGCGCACCCAGTGCGCGATGCGCAACGCAAGGCGAGCGACATTCTGGCTGCAGTAGGGCTGGCGCAGCGGTTGACGCACCATCCCAATCAGCTCTCTGGCGGTGAGCGCCAACGGGTCGCTATCGCCCGTGCCCTGGTCGCGGACCCGGCGGTCGTGCTGGCCGATGAGCCCACTGGCAACCTCGACCACGAAAGCGCTGAGCAGGTTTTTTCAGTCATGCTGGATCTGGCGCAGCGGCGCGGCACTGCCTTCGTCGTTGTCACGCACGACGAAGAACTCGCGCGCCGGATGCAACGGCGTCTCTATCTGAGCGACGGCCGCCTCGGCCCGGACGCACCGTAGTGGCGCTGCCCATTGGCGGGGCAACCTCGTTGTGGATCGGTTGGCGCTATCTCGCACGCCGCGGCCGCGCCTTCGTCTCGTTGATCACCTGGATTTCAGTGCTGGGGCTCGCGCTGGGTGTTGCGGTGCTCGTGGTGGTGATCAGCGTGATGAATGGATTCGACGCGGAACTGCATCGGCGCATTCTCTCGACAGTCCCGCATCTCGTGGTGGTTCCACCGGCGGACGCCCCTGTTGATGCGCTCAAGGCGCGCACCTTCATGGAGCCCGGGACCGGCGATGCATTTCCGTTCTTCGAAGCGCAAGCCATGGTTACGCGCAGCGGCGCAGTGGAGGCCGTCGTGGTGTACGGGCTGGACGCAGCCGGGCTCAGCGCGATGGATGTGCTCTCGAGCAACATCACTGCCGGTAGCCTGGATGATTTTGGCAGCGCGAGCGGCGGCCTGGCGATGGGCGCACCGCTGGCGAGGCACCTGGGCTTTCGGGTGGGTGATGCGGTGACCCTGGTGCTGTCGACGCCCACCCGCGACAGCATCGTGCCGCGGCTCGAGCGATTCACGCTGCGCGCCACGTTCGAGATCGGCGCCGAGTTGGACTATGCACTCGTGCTGATCGCGTTCGACGAAGTGCAGCAGCGAAACCTGGCTGCAACCGGTCGTCTGGGGGTGCGCATCAAGCTCGCGGCGCCGCTCGATGTCGCCTCGGCGCGCGCGTCCCTCGAACGGCGGCTGCCCGCGCAGTGGGAAATCTCCGACTGGCGTTCAGACTACGGTGAGCTGTTTCGCGCCGTGCGCCTCGAGAAAGGCATGATGTTCGTGCTGCTTGCGCTGATTGTCGCCATCGCCGCGTTCAACATCGTTTCAGCGCAAACGATGCTCGTGAATGAGAAGCGCTCGGATATCGCGATCCTGCGCACCATGGGTGCAGCTGAAGGATTGATCCTGAGGGTGGTGCTGGTGCAAGGCATCCTCGTCGCCGTGGCCGGCATCGGGGTGGGTTTGGCGCTGGGTCTTTTCCTGGCCTACCACGTCACTGAAACCGTCGAGCTGCTGGAATTCCTGGTCGGCGCGCGCTTGCTCGATGGAACTTATTTCACGGAGGTGCCATCGGTCGTGCAGCGTGGCGATATCGCCATCATCGCTGGGGTGTCGTTGGCGTTCTGCGTCATCTCGGCGTTGCATCCGGCGCGCCGGGCTGCAGCGTTGAATCCGGCCGAGGCGCTGCACGAGCCCTAGTCCGGCTGTGTCAGCCGTGCCTCGCGGCGCCTGCGGCGCGCGCGCCATCGTCGAATCACGTCGATGCGCCACGCGAGTCGCACGATGACGAATGCGGTAATGCCGCTGACCCACCCGCAGACGAGCGATCCCAATACCAGGGGGCGCCAGATCTGATCGAATTGCTCGCCCAGCCAATCGAGATCGAGGTGCACCGTCGTGACCTTCAATTCGGTATTCAACAGCCACGCGCCGAGCTTGTAGGCGAAGAAAAACACCGGCGGAATCGTGATCGGATTGGTGATCCACACCAGCGCCAGGGCGATGGGTAGATTGCAGCGTGCCAGGATCGCGAGTGTGCCGGCGAACAGCATATGGCCTGGCAGCGGCAGGAACGCGCAGAAGAAGCCGATGAAGCAGGCACCCGATACCGAACGGCGATGCAGATGCCAGATCTCGGGATTCTGCAGCCATTTTCCCAAGGGTCGCAGTGCTGGATGCTCACGCAACGTCTGTGGATTGGGCAGATATCGACGCAGCAGGCGACGTGGCATAAATCCCTTGGGTTGTCGAATCAGGCGGCACAACACGAGGTGACAGCGGTGCCGGTCCGTAGCGGCGCGAGTATGCCTGTTTCGCGAGCAGGCTTCATTGCGCCATGGTGCATCGGCGCTTCGCTGGGCGTCGTGTGTGTCGCGGCGCTGCCGCGGTTGCCGACTGTACCGATGCTCGCGGCTCTCGCCGTCGTCGGGATGCTGATGTCAGCGCGACGCGCCGGTGTAGTGCTGGGCGGTGTGCTCATCGGCATTGCGTGGGCCGCGTGGTCAGCGTTGGCTAATCTCGAGCCGCGAATTGATTCATGCGTCGATGGCAACGTAGTGGAAATGCTCGGCGTGGTGCAGGGACTGCCAAAGCAGTTGGTGCCCGCCACGCAGTTCGATTTCGCGCCGTTGCAGGTACTGCCGTGGCCCGCATGCGCGGGTGAACCACCGCGCGTGGTGCGATTGACCTGGCACGCAGCGCCGCCGCTCGTTCCGGGGCAGGGTTGGCAATTGCGGCTACGGCTGCGCGCCGTGCGCGGTTTTGCCAATCCTGGCGGATTTGATTACGAGGGTTGGGCCTTCGCCGGCCATCTCGACAGTGCAGGCTCGGTCTCGTATGGCGTGCGCCGCGCACTGAACGGGCGCGCATGGCGCTGGGATGCGCTTCGATGGCGGCTGCGCCAGCAAATCGACGCGTTGCATCTCGTCAACGCTGGCATCGTGCTCGGCTTGCTGACCGGTGACTCGGGCTTGATGCGCAGCGCTGACTGGGACCTGTTTCGCGCCACCGGCACTGTGCATTTGATGGTGATCTCCGGTTTGCACCTGGGCATCGTTGCGTCGGTAGGCTACGGCGTTGGTCTGGGCGTGGCACGGCTGAATCGCCGGCTGCTCCGGCGGCGCGGGGCCGCTTGGCTGGGCGCCTGGTGTGCCGCATTGCTGATCACCGGCTATGCCGGTCTGGTCGGCTGGGGTGTGCCGGTTCAGCGCGCCTGGTTTGGCACCCTGCTGGCGCTGTGGGCTGCGACGTCGGGTCGTCGCCGCGCGTTTCCGGTGCTGTTCAGCCTGGTCCTGATTGTCGTGTTGCTGCACGACCCCGTGGCGCCGTTGCGTGCCGGCTTCTGGCTGTCGTTTGGCGCCGTGGCGGTGCTGCTTGGCTATTTCATGCCACGCGTCGGCCGGACATCGACTCTGCGCCTGTTCGTGAGCGCGCAGCTGGTTCTGTTCGTCACACTGGGGCCGCTGATGCTCGCCACAGTGGGACAGTTCGCGTGGCTCAGCCCGCTGGCTAACCTGGTGGCGGTGCCCCTGGTGAGCCTGTTGGTGGTGCCCGCGAATCTGTTCGCGGTCCTGATGTTGCAGGTGCTGCCCGACGTTGGCGCGATGCTGTTCGGCTGGATCGATGCGGCGGTGGGTTTGTTGGCATCGATCCTGAAGGTCATGCGCGACGTGGGCGGCGTCAGCTGGGCGGCCGACGACGATATCGCGCAGGCTTTGATCAGCATCACCGCCGCCGCGTTATTGCTGCTGCCCTTGACGTGGCGCGCGCGCGCCGTGCTGCTGCCGTGTGTCGTACTCTGTCTCGCGACTGGAAGGCCGTCGCCTGCGTTCGGTTCGTTTGCGACCGCAGTGCTCGATGTGGGGCAGGGCCTCGCCGTCGTCGTTACGACGCAGAACCACCGCCTGTTGTACGACGCAGGACCTCGCTTCCCGAGTGGTCTGGATCTGGGGTCCATCGCGGTGCTGCCCGCATTGCGCAACGCCGGCGCGACCCGATTGGATATGGTGATGCTCAGTCACGCCGACATCGACCATGTGGGCGGCTATCCCGCCGTTGCCGGGCAGATGATGGTACGAACGCTGCTCGGCGGCGAGGCTGTGGCGAGCGGTGCGAACTTGCAGCGATGCGTCCAGGGACAGCGCTGGCAATGGGACGGCGTTGCGTTCGAGGTGTTGCATCCAGTCGGCGGCGAGGCGACCGACAACGACCGCTCCTGCGTACTACTCGTTGGCAACGAAAGCCACCGTGTGCTGCTGCCGGGAGATCTGTCCGGTATTGGCGAGCAGACGCTGTTATCGCACTGGCGTGGCGCGCCCCTGGACGTTCTGGTGGCGGCCCATCACGGCAGTAAGACCTCCAATTCGGCGGCGCTGATCGAGGCGACGCATCCGCGCCTGTTCCTGGTCAGCGCCGGGTATCGCAATCGCTTCGGACATCCAGACGACTCGGTCATTCGGCGTGCACGTACCAACGGCGCGCGGGTCTACGTGACGGCCTATTCGGGCGCCCTGTTGTGGCGCTCCGACGATCCGGAGGAAGTGGTTCAATGGCGGACCGTGGCGCGCCCCTACTGGCGCGTTGGGAACTGCCGGCTCAGCGCAGCTGCAACGCGTGAATCATGTCGCGCAGATGATTGACGAGCGTGCG
Source organism: Gammaproteobacteria bacterium (assembly GCA_032124855.1). Taxonomy (GTDB): domain Bacteria; phylum Pseudomonadota; class Gammaproteobacteria; order Pseudomonadales; family Azotimanducaceae; genus DATJGR01. Next base: position 11,646 of record JAQBCT010000014.1, on the reverse strand, counting down.
TTTTTCGTCGCCGCACAGGAAATCGCCGATCTCCTGGTGCTGATCGCGAGCCACGACGCAGATGTGAGGTTCATCCCAGGAATGGTCACCTCGTTCGACGCGGATCTGTGTATGGAAGCGCGCGTAGCGACGGATCTGTTCGGCACGGTTGTGGCCGGTTTCGATGATGAGCTCGTCGTCCGACAGGGTCACCACCTCCTGGCGATTGGCGCGACGCACACAGTAGTAGAGACAGCCGAACAGCGCGGTCATCTCGAGCGCGCTGAAAGGCAATACGAGCCAATAACCGCGCAGTGCGAACGTGCCGGCGACACTGAGCGATACGATCAGCAGCGTGACGATGAAGTAGGAATTCGAACGCCACGACCAGGATCGATTGGGGCGCAGCACGATCTGTCCGGTACGCGCCACGGCATCGAAATGCGCGTGGACCATCGGCTCAGCCGTGTTTGGTTTGGGCGGTGGCGGCGACTTGGCGCTGCGCCTCGGCACGCTCGAGCGCCATCGATGCGAGTGTGCGCAACAGCGGGTGCGGGAACGTCAACTCTTCGAGGCTGAAGTTTCGGCTGACCCACTTTGCGTGTTTGTAGCGAGACGACTCGCGTAACCGCACGCGATCCGCGCCGGAAGAGAAGCGATGAAAAACCGTGTACGTCGCGTTCTCGACCACTTTGATGCCGGGCGTACTGTCGACGCCCAGCGTGTCTTCGAAACTCAGGTCTGCGATGCCGAGTTCGCTGGCCAGAAACTGCGTCAGCGCATCACGCCAATCGGCACCCACATTCAGATAGTCGCCGGGGAGAAGCCATTTTCCGTGGCGCTGCACCACCAGCAGTTTGCCTTGATGATTGACGATTGCGGCGCCCTGAAAAACCTGAAAGTAGTCGGTTCCGATACGCAACTCATCGCGCAACCGATCCACGCTCTTCCAAAGGTGCTGGCTCGTGGCGTTCGCGAATTTCAAGCCAAGCCCCTCAAGTGTGACTCGCGTCACTTCCATATCGACGGTTGGCGTGCTGCTCGATTCGACAAGGGCCACGTTGAGCACGGTCACTTTGATTTTGGCGCCGGGCCGCAATCCGTTCGGATCCAGATGCACGAACATGCCGCTTTGCGAAATGTCCCTGGCAACGCAGCGAACCTTACCCACGCTGGGGTGGTTGACCTCCACCTCAAACGGCAACTGGACGCGAGGATGGTCACGGTTCTCCATTGCGACGTCCGTTGGGTTCGTCATGCCGATGCGTGCTGCCCGATTGCGGAACTGGCGAAATGTAGCGCTTGAGCGGCCGAGTTTCCAGGTTGGGTTGCCACGACTTGAAATGTCGGGCCGCGGACTCATTAACGTAGCGATGGATTAAGCAGGAATTTTGCGATGCGCATGGATCAGTTGACCAGTCGTCTGCAGGCCGCGTTGGCGGACGCGCAGTCATTGGCGGTGGGAAAGGACCACAACTACGTCCAGGGCGTGCACCTGCTATCGGTGCTGCTGGAGGACAAAGCCAGTGGTGTTCGCCAACTGCTGACTCAAGCCGCGGGGCGCGTGGATCAGATTGCCAGCGCGCTGGCCGCCGAGGTGGAGCGTTTGCCCACAGTGAAGCAGCCGACCGGTGAGTTGGGGCTAGGGCCGGATCTCGTGAAACTGCTCAATCTGGCCGACCGGCACGCCCAGAAACGGGGCGACAAATTCATCTCCACAGAAATGGTGCTGCTGGCTGCCTGCGATGATAGCGGCGCGCTGGGTAACGTTCTGCGCGCGGGTGGTGTGGTGCGCGACGCTCTGGAGAAGGAGATTGACAGCATTCGACAAGGGGAAGCCGTGCAAGACCCGAATGCGGAAGAGAGTCGTCAGGCACTCGAAAAATACACGGTTGATCTGACCGAGCGAGCCAAAAAGGGCAAGCTGGATCCGGTGATCGGGCGGGACGATGAAATTCGCCGCACGGTGCAGGTGCTGCAGCGGCGCACAAAGAACAACCCCGTTCTGATTGGTGAGCCGGGTGTCGGAAAGACCGCCATCGTTGAAGGTCTCGCCCAACGGATTCTCAATGGCGAAGTACCTGAAGGACTCAAGAACAAACGAATCCTTGCGCTCGACATGGGAGCGCTCATTGCGGGAGCGAAATTTCGTGGCGAATTCGAGGAGCGGCTGAAGGCGGTCCTCAACGAACTCTCCAAGCAGGAAGGCAACGTCATTCTGTTCATCGATGAGCTGCATACGATGGTCGGTGCTGGCAAAGCGGAAGGCTCCATGGATGCGGGCAATATGCTCAAGCCGGCGCTTGCCCGCGGGGAGCTTCATTGCGTGGGCGCGACGACGCTGGATGAGTATCGCAAGTACATCGAGAAGGATGCTGCACTCGAGCGTCGCTTTCAGAAGATCGTGGTCGATGAACCCAGCGTTGAAGATACGATTGCAATTCTGCGTGGGCTGAAGGGGCGCTATGAACTACACCACGCTGTGGACATTACGGACCCCGCCATCGTGGCTGCAGCGCGGCTTTCACATCGGTACATCACGGATCGCCAACTACCCGACAAGGCGATCGATCTCATCGATGAAGCGGGAAGTCGGATCCGCATGGAAATGGATTCGAAACCCGAGGAGATGGACAAGCTTGAGCGGCGCCTGATTCAACTCAAGATGGAAGTCGAAGCGCTGAAGAAAGAAAAGGACGAAGCATCGCGCAAGCGCACCGACGCATTGAAGGAAACGGTCGCCGAACTCGAGCAGCAGTATGCGGATCTCGAAGAGGTATGGACGGCCGAGAAATCGGTCCTGAAAGGTGCGCAGATCGTCAAGGAAGAACTGGATGCCGCGCGTCTGCAATTCGACAATGCGCGCCGCGCCGGTGACCTGGCCCGTATGTCGGAGTTGCAATACGGGAAGATTCCCGCACTGGAGAACAAGCTTGCGGACGCGGTAGCAACGGAAGGCAAGGACAATCGGCTGTTGCGCAACAAGGTTACCGAGGAAGAGATCGCGGAAGTGGTCTCGAAATGGACTGGCGTGCCGATCACCAAGCTCCTGGAAGGCGAGCGGGAAAAGTTGCTCCACCTCGAAGATCAACTGCATCAGCGTGTGATCAGTCAGGACGAGGCGGTCAAAGCCGTATCCGACGCGGTGCGTCGTTCGCGCGCGGGATTGTCGGATCCCAACCGCCCCAACGGTTCGTTCATGTTTCTGGGGCCCACGGGTGTCGGCAAGACCGAGTTGTGCAAGGCGCTGGCATCGGCTTTGTTCGACTCCGACGATGCGATGGTGCGCATCGACATGTCTGAATTCATGGAAAAGCACTCGGTTGCCCGGCTGATTGGTGCGCCACCGGGATATGTCGGCTACGAAGAAGGCGGTTTTCTCACGGAGGCCGTGCGGCGGCGTCCCTATTGCCTCGTGCTGCTGGATGAGATCGAAAAAGCGCATCCGGATGTGTTCAATATTCTGCTGCAGGTGCTCGACGATGGTCGGCTGACGGACGGGCATGGCCGCACCGTGGATTTTCGCAATACCGTGCTCGTGATGACGTCAAATCTGGGCTCGGAAGCCATCCAGGCGCTGACGGAGTCCGGCCGCACGAGTGCCATCAAGGACACAGTGATGGGTGTGGTTACACAGCACTTTCGTCCAGAATTTCTCAATCGGGTCGATGATGTCGTGGTATTTCACCCGCTCGGACGTGAACACATGCTGGGCATCGCGCAGATTCAGATTGGTGCACTGCGAAGTCGCCTGAAGGATCAGGATCTCGGATTGGAAATGACCGACGCCGCCATGCAGTTGCTCACAGAGCAGGGCTACGACCCGGTCTACGGTGCGCGCCCTCTGAAGCGGGCCATTCAGCGAAACATCGAAAACCCACTGGCCGCCCAACTGCTGGCTGGGCGTTTCCGGCCGAACGAGACGGTGAAGGTTGATGCCCAGGGCGAGAAGTTTGCGTTCGAGTGCCTTGCGGCCGCGGAAGCCATATGATGCGGTATTGTATAAATATACAGTAGTAGTATCATGCAGCCGCTGTACCGCAGGAGCATGCAAATGACCGACTGCTCGTTGCCGTTGTTCGACGATCCGGCGCCGGCGGCAGCGCCGACCCAGGTTGGCGTTGCTTCAGATCGCCATTTGCGGGCCGCCCGTCAACTGTCGAAACGCATGGCGCGCCTGACGGATCAATCGCCGGAGCAGGCGCGGGCCGGACATCTGATCTGCCGGCATCTCATCGCCATGTTAGAACAGGCTCAGCCCGCCGAAGACGCAACGGCGCACTAATGGCTGCGGGAGCGTGCGCGAGGCCACGCTTAGCGTCTTGATCGCTTGTGAGTCGTCAGCCGCGTTCGTTACCATCGGGCGCTTCATAGAGGTGCGACGACGACTGCCATGCTCAAGAAGTGTCTGTTTCCCGTAGCCGGCTATGGCACGCGATTCCTGCCCGCCACCAAGGCGATGCCGAAGGAAATTCTACCGATTGTCGACAAGCCGCTGGTGCAATACGGCGTCGAGGAGGCCGTGGAGGCCGGGTTGACGGAGATCGGATTCGTCACGGGCCGCGGCAAGCGAGCGATCGAGGACCACTTTGACGTCAGCTACGAACTCGAACATCAGATCGAGGGCACGGGCAAGGAAAAACAGCTCGACGGAATACGCGCGCTGATCGATACCTGCACGTTTTCGTATACCCGCCAAGTAACAATGAAAGGCCTGGGTCATGCGATTCTGACGGGACGCACGCTCACGGGTGACGAACCCTTTGCGGTGGTACTGGCCGACGATCTCTGCTTCGGCGACGGTACCGGTGTGCTGTCACAGATGACGAAGCTATTCCGCCAGTTCCGTTGCAGCATCGTGGCGATCGAAGAGGTGCCCGCGCAAGAGACCAACCGGTACGGCATCATCGCAGGCGAAGCGCTTTCAGACTCCCTGTTCCGGGTCACCGATATGGTAGAGAAACCCGCACCCGAACTGGCACCCAGCAATCTCGCGATCATTGGGCGCTACATCCTCACGCCCGATATCTTCGATGTTCTGGAGCGCACCAAGCCGGGTAAAAACGGTGAAATCCAGATCACCGATGCCTTGCGCCAACAAGCGCAGGACGGCTGCGTGATTGCATACAAATTCAAAGGTCGCCGCTTCGATTGCGGCACCGTCGATGGCTACGTGGACGCAACGAACTATTGCTATCAGCGATTCTTTCTCGAGGAGCGCACCAGCGAGGTGGTGCCGATCGCTCGACGCTCTTAGAATCGCTGCCCGATGAGCGACCTATCCCGCCTGCTGCTAAGCAATCGCAATCTAGACGTTGTCGAATTCGACGCGCCATTGCCGTTGGCACAAGTTCCAACCCCAGCCTTGTTGCTGGATGAGGATGCGATGGAGCGGAACCTGCAGAAGATGGCCGGGTTTCTGCGTGCCCGGGGCAAGGGTTTTCGTCCGCACACCAAGACCCATAAGTCGCCGCAGATCGCAAAGCGCCAACTCGCGGCGGGTGCCGTGGGTGTCTGTGCCGCAAAGGTTTCCGAGGCGCTGGTGCTGGCGCGCGCAGGTGTCGGGCCAATCCTGATCACATCCCCTGTGACCACGGATGTGAAAGTGGATCTGATTGCTGAGCTGGTTGCGGACGGTGCGCGAATTCAGGTGGTTGTCGATAGCACGCTGGGTGCCAACTTGCTCGATCAGGCGGCGCGCCAACGTAAAGTCGCCATCGATGTGCTGATCGACATCGACCCTCGACTCGGACGCACGGGCGTACGCGAGCAGGCGGATGTGCTCGCCCTTGCAGCGTGGCTTGCGACCAATGAGCGCGCGGGAGGGGCGTTGCATCTGATCGGCGTGCAGCACTATGCCGGTCAGGTTCAGCACATTGCCGGGCATGCGGCGCGCGCCGAACGGTCGCTGGCATGCTGGCGCAGCGCGGTCGCCATCTGTGATGCGCTGCGCGAAGCCGGTCATGCGCTCGATGTCATTACCGGCGCCGGGACGGGCACCTACGATATCGACTGTGACGTTGCCGCGGTGACCGATCTTCAGGTCGGCAGCTATGTATTCATGGATCAGCAGTACCTGGACGTGGGCGGACGCAGCGGTGCCGTGTTGGACGACTTCGAGGTGTCGCTCACCGTGCTGACCACCGCCATCAGCCAACCCAAACAGGGCGCCATCACGGTTGATTGCGGCTTCAAGGGCTTTGCGTCGGAGTCCATCGCGCCAATGCCGATCGACCTACCGGGTGCCAAATATCATTTCTTCGGCGATGAGCACGGTGTGTTGACGCTGCCCAGTGGCGCCCAGGAACCGCTGCTTGGCCGGCAGGTCCAGTTCGTGACGCCGCATTGCGATCCCACAGTGAATCTGTATGACTACTACTGGGTGCACCGGGACGGATACGTGCACGCATTGTGGCCCGTTTCTGCGCGGGGCTGTTCCTGGTGAGAGCGGGGCGGGATCGCTCGCTGAGTTCGCAGTAGCGAACGCGGATCGGATCAACAAGGGATAGGAGGTCGGATCGTGTTGGAACTGGTGCAAGCCGGCGGCTGGCTGATGGTACCGATCCTGCTGTGTTCGGTGATCGCCGCGGCAATCTGTGTCGAGCGATTCTGGACGCTGCAGTCGACGCGGGTCGTACCTCGGGCGCTACTTGCCCAGGTGTGGGGATATGTCAAAAAAGGTGAACTCGATCCGGCAAAGTTGCGCGATATCCGCAACAACAGCGCGTTGGGAGAAATCTTCGCCGCCGGGTTGAGCAATGCGCGGCATGGCCGCGAGATCATGAAGGAGTCGATGGAGGAAGCGGCCGACGTCGTGATGCACGAGTTGGAACGATACCTCACGGCGTTGGGGACCATCGCGTCTATCAGCCCCCTTTTGGGATTGTTGGGCACCGTGGTAGGGATGATCCAGGTTTTTACGGTGCTGATGACCGAAGGGACCGGTAACGCGAGCAATCTGGCTGGCGGCATCTCGCAGGCGCTGATCACCACCGCAGCCGGTCTATTCGTGGCGATTCCGGCATTGATGTTTCACCGCTATTACCTGCGACGTGTGGATGACCTGATCATCACGATGGAGCAGGAGGCCAGCAAACTCGTCGAAATCATGCACGGCGAACGCGACCTCGATCCGCGTTCATGAAAATCCGCCGCCGAACCCGCAGCGAGGTCAGCATCGAGCTGGCGCCGTTGATCGATGTCGTCTTTCTGCTGTTGATATTCTTCATGGTGTCCACCACTTTTATTCGCCAGTCCGAGCTCAGCGTAGAGCTTCCCGAAGCCGACTCGCAGCAGCAACAGTTGGACGACGACATCGTCGAGGTGACGATCAGCGCGGACGGTGAATACGCCGTCAACGGACGCATGCTGGTGGATAATTCGCTGGCGACGTTGATGCGTGCGCTCTCGGATTCCAAAAACGCGGACTCGCGACGCAAATTGGTGATCAACGCCGATGCGAATGCGCGTCACCAGTCGGTCGTCCGTGCGATGGATGCGGCAGGGCAGTTGGGACTGACCCAGCTCAGCATCACGACGCGCGGTCCGCAGGACCCCGAGTAGCGCAGGTGTTTTGGTACTTCAGCCTATGAATTTGCCTGACACTTTTTCTGTCGTCATCCCGGCACGATTTGCATCGACGCGCCTGCCGGGCAAACCGCTCGCGGATATCGGCGGGCTACCGATGATCGTGCGTGTGGTGAAGCAGGCGCAGGCCAGCGGCGCGCGCGACGTGGTCGTGGCGACAGACGATGCGCGCGTGCACGATGCGGTTGCCGGCCACGGGCTCGATGTGATGATGACCCGCAGCGAGCACCAGTCGGGATCCGATCGCGTCATGGAAGTGGTCGCCGCGCGTGGCTGGGCGGTGGACCATGTTGTGGTCAACGTACAGGGTGACGAGCCGCAGATTCCGCCTGCGGTGATCCGTCAGGTCGCGACCCTGCTAAGCGCGAGCTGCGATGTTGGCGTCGCTACACTGTGCGAGGCGATCGACGACGTGGCGTTGGTATTCAATCCCAACGTCGTCAAGCTGGTGCGCGACAGTCTCATGCGGGCGCGCTACTTCTCTCGCGCACCGATTCCATGGCGGCGTGATGATTTCTCTGATCCAGGGCGCGTTACCTTGGGGCTCACGGAACCGTGCTGGTGGCGCCACATCGGTATTTATGCGTATCGAGTAGCAGCATTGGCACAATTTTGCTCACTCCCGCCAGGACGACTCGAGGCAATCGAATCACTCGAGCAGCTTCGGCTGCTCGAGAACGGGATTGAAATCGCCGTCGCCGAAGCGTGCGCGGTGGTTCCGGGTGGCGTCGATACGCCGCAGGATCTCGAGCGCGTGCGTGCACAGGTTGTTGCAGGAATCTGAGCAATGCCCGCTGCAGACATGACCAAGTACGTGGTGCCCGGCTGCGACCATGTTGCTTACCTGCCGGGATTTCTTTCGCCGAACGATGCGTCTGCGTTGTATGAAACCATCGCGGTGGAGAGTCGTTGGATTGATGAGTCGATATGCCTGTTTGGTCGCAGCGTGCGCCTCCCTCGCCGCTGCGCGTGGTATGGCGATGTGGGCGTCGCCTATAGCTACTCGCGGCTACACCACGCCGCGGACGCCTGGTCTGCGACGACGCTGCGTCTGCGCGACATGCTCGCGCAGCGGCTCGGGCTGCGCTCCAATTTCGTACTGCTCAACTGGTACCGGGACGGCGCGGATGGGATGGGTTGGCACGCCGACGACGAACCGGAGCTCGGCCCGCAGCCGTGTATCGCATCGTTGAGTCTGGGCGCCGCGCGGCGATTCTGCCTGCGCTCGCGCCACGATGATGCACGCCGCGTAGCGATTTCGCTCGAGTCGGGGTCACTGTTGATGATGCGGGGCCGCTCGCAGCTCGATTGGGAACACGCTGTGCCGAAAACCCGGTTGCGTGTGGGACCGCGGATCAACCTCACGTTTCGCCAGGTGAGCGCGCGCAGATGATGGTACGGGACGCACCACTCGCGGCATTCAACACGCTGCGTTTGCCTGCAACTGCTCAGTATTTGACTCAGCCGCGCACCGTAGGGGCGGCACGCGACGCCATCGCGACCGCCATCGAGCGCCGGCTTGCGATTACGGTGCTGGGTGGCGGCAGCAATGTCGTATTGCGTTCCCGGCTCGATGGCTGCGTGATCGTGCCGCGCCTCATGGGCATCGAGATCGAATGGCACGGGCGCGTTGCGCGAGTCACGGCAGGTGCCGGCGTGGTTTGGCACGACCTGGTGCGTTTCTGCCTGGGCCAGGGGCTGCGAGGTCTGGAGAATCTGGCGCTGATCCCCGGCCACGTGGGCGGTGCACCAGTTCAAAACATCGGCGCCTATGGAGTTGATCTGAGCCAGTACCTCAGCGGCCTGACGGCACTTTCATGTCGCGATGGTTGCAGCGTTGAATTCGACTCGGCAGGGTGCGGCTTCGCCTATCGCAACAGCGTTTTCAGATCGTCGCAGAAGGGTGCGTATTTGATCACGTCGGTGACGCTGACAATCGCAGCGGACGCCTCGAGCAATGCGTCGTATCCCGATGTCCAGCGCGAACTCGCCAGGATGGGTGTGAGAGCGAACGCAGCAGCAGTCGCCGAGGCTGTGATCAGAGTGCGGCGGCGCAAGCTTCCGGACATTCAGCGGACGCCGAATGCCGGCAGCTTTTTCAAGAACCCGGTATTGGATGCGCGAGCTGCCGATCGTTTGCGCGGGCAGCTTGGCGGTCTGCCTACCTACCCGGACAGCGCCGGCGTGAAGATTTCCGCCGCGTATCTGATTGATGCCGCCGGTTGGAAGGGTCGCTCAGTTGGGCCTGCATCGGTCTGGCATCGGCAGCCGTTGGTCTTGGTCAATCGCGGCGGGGCGTCGAGCGTCGAGATCCTCGCACTCGCTGAGCGCATTCGGGCAGATATTGCTGATCGATACGAGGTGCTGCTCGAATTCGAGCCGGTCGTGCTCGGCACGGATACCTGAGCCGGCGCGCTGGCGCCGGCTCGAGGTATTTGAGGTGGCTCAGCCTTCCTGACGAAGGCGGGCTTCGCGTTCGCGACGTCGCACCTCGCGCGGATCGTTGGCGGCGCGTCCGGCGGGACGTTCTACCTCTTGCACCGCGGCAGGCGCGGCCGCTTCCGTCGGCGGAACCACCACTACGGCGGGTGCAGCCGGTTTTTGAATTGCTGGAGGTGACTGCGGCGTTGCTACCGGTGCGAGCGGCTCTACTGGCGCTGTGGCGTCTGCGACGGACACGGCTGCATCAGCGGTCTCTGCGATGCCAGTGATCGACGGTTGATCTGCGGGCGGCTTGGCTGCAATCGATACTGCGGTCGCCGTGCCTGTCTCGCCTTCCTGATCGCGCGCGAGGGAGGCCCGATCGCGCCGTGGTCGACGTTTGCTGCGTTCCAGATCCCGCGGCGTACGATCCTCGTCCACATCGCGTGTGCGGGCGGCGTGGCCGACGCCTGAGTTTGCGGGGTTGGGTCGCGGCTCGTCCTCAGTCGCTTCACTGACGGGTTTGCGTTGCGCTTCTATCGCCTCATCGCGTGTTGGTCGCGCGTCGACAACCGCGTCGCCTTCCGCTGCCTGGGGACGATTTCTCGACTCGGCGTTTTGTTCGCGACCGCGTCGACGTCGCGGTTGCGACCGTCCACCGCCCGACTCGGCACTGTCTTGTTCGTCTTCACGGCGCGGTTTGGTGTTCGCGCGCGGCCTGTTGCGATCCTCAGCGCCGGCGCGGTCCGTGGGACGATCACCCGACTTTTGCCCGCCGCGCGATCTTCCGCCGCGGCTGCGGCGAGTGCGCTCCGCTGATCGTGACTCTGCACCTTGCGATTCGCTGGCGGCGGCCGTGCCGCGCGGCCCGGCACTTGTTGGACGTTCGGCGCGGGGTTCGGCCAGGGTCGGCTGTTCCGTGGGAGCCCGCTTGAATAACGCGACAACCCGGCTGAACAGGCCGCCTTCGCTTTCAACCGCCGACGTCGGAGCAGGCGCCGTGGCAGGCGTCACCGGCGGTGGAGGCGGTGCGGTCGGGCGGACGACGGCTTCCTGCGGGCGCGGCCGCAACGGTTCGGGGCCCCGCTCTACAGCCTCGGCGGGCGGTTGAACATCGGCCAATTCATAACTTGCGACGCCAGCCTCCGAAGCGGCCAGATCATCGCGTATGCGATTCACTTCGTAGTGCGGCGTTTCCAGCTTGTCGGTGGGCACGATGACCAGATGCGTATTCGTCCGCTTTTCGATGTCGGCGACGTCTCGACGCTTTTCGTTCAGCAGATACGACCCAACGGTAATCGGCACGATCGCGCGGACGATGGAACTGCGCTCCTTGAGTGCTTCCTCCTCCATGACACGCAGGATCCCTAGCGAAAGCGATCGAATATCCCGAATGCGGCCCTGGCCCGTGCATCGCGGACAGAGCACGGTGGTATTTTCTTCGAGCGATGGACGCAGCCGCTGGCGCGACATTTCCATCAGGCCGAAGCGCGAAATGCGACCCACCTGGACGCGCGCCCGGTCCGCTTCGAGGGCGTCGCGCACGCGATTTTCGACGGCGCGCTGGTTCTTCACGCTTGCCATGTCGATGAAGTCGATGACAATGAGGCCGCCCACGTCACGAAGGCGCAACTGGCGAGCGATTTCCTCGGCCGCCTC
>JAQBCT010000013.1:0-3088 GCA_032124855.1 Gammaproteobacteria bacterium | reverse complement strand
GCAGCACCGCCGCGATGCGGCTATAGATATAGCCTCGTGAATGTGATCCGGCCTGCGCGGCTGGTGCTTGTTCAGCATCATTCGCCGGAGGTGAACCCGTATTCATTGGCGCTGCGGAGTATCTCTACGCGGCCGGTGAATTGCAATCGTCTGACTTACAGACCGCCCCCCCCCGCCGACCCCAAAACACGACCGCGCGCTGCGTGTCCAGCTTGTGACGATACGCCGTCGATGATATGCTTGGTGGTCTGGGATTTTGCGCGGGAGAAGTTCATGTCGGCTGCACACAATTTGGTCCTGACACCGGCCGAACTGCAGGCCATCGAAGATCACAAGTACTTCATGTCCAGCCAGCTGGGTCACGAAGTCACCATCGACGAGGCCATCGACGACTTCGTCCGGCGCTACAAGGCAGACTGGCAGCGTGAACGCATGCGTCGGGACGCCTATGACCAGATTGCGGAAATCGAGCGTCACAAATACCTTCGCTCGCAAGCGGAAGGGCGGGACATCGGGCGTGCGCGGGCCGCCGAGGAGTGGTGCAGCAAGTATGCCGGCATCTGGCGGCGCGAGCGTGAAAGCCTGGAGCGCAACGGATTCGTTGCGCGAGACGTGGTCGTGACCAATCCCAACGGCATTCACGTACGGCCGACCTCCGCACTGGCCGAGATTTCCCGACGCTATGACGCGGATGTGTACCTGCACAAAGACGGGATGGAAATTTACAACTTCCTGCTCGGCGACAAGCCCTACATGAACGTGCGCTCCGTGCTGGGTCTACTTTCGCTGGATGTGCGTTTTCGAGATCGCGTCAGCTTGCTTGCCACCGGACGACAGGCCAGCGAAGCGTTGGATGCCATTGCCCAGGCCATCAACGATTCCAAGTCGTAGCGCACGCGTGGTATTCACGGCATGTTGCTACCGGCTGCGGAGTGGGCGCTTCGATCCCGCCAACGGCGCACCGCGCGCTCACACCAGATTGTACCGACCCGGGGAGATGATGTGGTTGGGATCGAACACCTGTTTGAGTTCACGTACCGTCTGCCAGAACGGATCCTGCGGATCCACGAACCCCGGCATCGATTGAATCCCCAGACGGTACGGCGTGAAGCCCAGTTCCGCAAAACGCGACTGCAGTTTCTCGATTGCGTCCAGCGCGGCGGTCACGCGCTCCGGTTGCGTGCGATCAAATGCCAGGTTGATCACACCCTCGAGCACCTTGGTGTTGACCATGTTGAAGGTGATGTACGCATCGAAGCCGTGCTGCCCGAACACCGTGGTGGTCGCATCCACCGCCGCCTGTGCATCCCGACCACTCATCGGCACCATCGGCAGACAGTAGAGAAACCCGCTGCGGCTGTGATCCGGATCGACTTCCCCCTGTGCCGGCGGCGTATCGCCCACCAGCCAGTAAATACTCTTCAGCGGCTGATCCGTCGGAATCCCGCGGGCCAGCCCCAACAGCGGTTCCACGGCGCGCAGCATGATGTGCTTGCGTCGCGCCGCCGCGAACATGGAGAGCCGCGCCGTGAGCCAGCGCGCAATCGCCACGGTGGCATCGTCAAGAAATTGAACCGACGCGATGCCGCGCAGCACTCGGCGCACTTCGCGTCGCACCGCCGCCTGCTCGGCTGGCCCGCCAGTCACACCACCCACCGCGCTCCATGGCCCGAATCCCTCGGCCGCGATCATGCTTTCCGTTGTCGCGCGCCGCGCTGCGGGATCACTCCCGTTGCGGGCGGCATCCGCCGCCAGCTGCTCATACACCAGAGGGCCCAGCGTCGACACCGTGCGATTGCGATTGCCGATATGAATCGCCGTTCGAATCACATCACGCTTGCGCAAATCCGTCAGCGCCTGCATCAGCGGCACAAACTGCGTCGGGTCCGCAATCTTGGCCAGCATCGCCGTCTGCTTGCCGTGAATCGGCATCAACTCCATGCCGGCGGCCGTGACGATGCCATAGTTGGACTGCGCAAACAGCCCGTCCAGATAGGGCCCAAGGCCGTACTTATAGAGGTGCGTGGTGACACTGCCGGCCACATGTCCGTTGCCGGTCGTGATGACACGCCCGTTGCCGAGCACAACCTCCAGCCCCGAAAGCGCCTCGGCCCGCGACGCAAAATAGCCCACGCCGCGCTCGAGCGCGTTGCCGATCAGGCTCGTTGCCCGCCCGGAGCCGGTCACATTGAAAATCAGCGGGAGGTTGCGTTCGCACAGGTAGGCGTGCAATTGCCCCTGGGTCACGCCGGGCTCAATAACGACATAGTGGTGCTCGGTGTTCAACTCGCGGATGCGATTCATGCGTCGCAAATCCACGATCACCGCATCATCGCGCACCGGCAACTTGGACCCCATCCCCCAGTTCTTGCCGCAGCTAATGGGATACAGCGGAACGCGGTGTGCATTCGCCGCGAGCACGACCTGGCGAACCTCTTCCGTGGTGCCCGGGCGAACCACGGCGGCGATACGGCGGGACAGCGCGCTGACGTTCTCGGCATACCCCGCCAGTGCCGCCGCCTCGGTGAGGACATGCTCCGCACCCAGGGCCCCACGCCATTGCGCCAGCGCCGCCGGCAAGCCCGCATTATTCATGTCGGCTAACATGGCGCTGACGCCGGTCGATGTCCAGTGAAACATCCCGCACGTCAAAACCATCACGACGAACCGACGCGCGCGATTTTCGACGTTTACCCTGCCCGTCCCGCCGGATACACTCCGGGCCATGAGCACGACACCTGATCTTGCGGCACGCACACGCCAGCTGGAACGTCAGGTCTTCGACTTGAACAGCCTGCTCACCGCCGGGCGCGCGTTGCACAACATCCTGAACCCGGAAAAATTGTACGAAGTGCTGCTCGCCATCGTGGCCGACAAGATCAATGCCGGCCCGCTCGCGCTGTTCATCTACGACGAGCCAACACGCAGCTGCCGGCTGGTCAAAACGTTGCGCTTGCCCGCCACCACCGCGCCGGACTTTCAGTTTCCGTTCGAAGAGGGCCTGCTGTGGCAGAACGTCCTACAGGACGCCCCCTTCGCTGTCACGAGCACATCGGGCGAAGCCTTGTTCGATCGTGTGTTCGCCCAG
>JAQBCT010000012.1:0-21865 GCA_032124855.1 Gammaproteobacteria bacterium | reverse complement strand
GAGATGTTCACGTACGCGCAGGGTGTCATCGCGCACAAGCGCGCTCATCCAGGCGACGATTTGTCGAGCAAACTGCTGGCGGCCGATGTGGATGGACGCCGACTCGACGATCTGGACTTCCAGTTGTTCTTTCTATTGCTGGTCGATGCGGGCGGCGATACCACGCGCAATCTCGTCTCCGCCGGATTGCTGGCGCTGCTGCAGCATCCCAACGAATTCGCCAGGCTGCGCGAGCACACGCCCTCTCTGCTGCCAAGCGCACGTGACGAGTTGCTGCGCTGGGTGAGTCCGGTCATCTACATGCGCCGCACGGCGCTGCGCGATACCCACATCGCGGGCCAGCGTATTCGTGCCGGCGACAAGGTGGTGCGCTACTTCGGCGCCGCCAATTTCGACGAACGCCAGTTCGCAGAACCTCAGCGATTGGATCTGGGCCGGACGCCGAATCCTCATATCGCCTTTGGTGCGGGCACCCATGTCTGTCTCGGTCAGCACATCGCGCGCGTGGAAATCGACGCGCTGTTTGAGGAGGTGTTGCGGCGTATGCACGACATCGAGCTGACGGAATCGCCCGAGTGGCTGCCGTCCAACTTCATCTCGGGCCCGAAACGGATGCCGATACGATTCAGAAAAGGGGAGCGGCTTGCGTAGCCCCAGCCACTGCTGCGCGCCGCCGCATCCGCGGCGCGAACTTGGTTATCATGGCGCCCTTTGGAACTGGACAACCGGATGATCGAAGCCTCCATCACGATGGGAGCGGAACAAGGCAGCGCCGTCACTCAGCTGGGTGCGATGAGTAATCGCCACGGTCTGGTTGCGGGTGCCACGGGTACGGGTAAGACCGTGACACTACAGATACTGGCCGAAGGCTTTTCCCGCATGGGCGTGCCGGTGTTCGCCGCCGACGTGAAGGGTGATCTATCCGGTCTGGGCGCTGCCGGTAATGCGCATCCAGAGATCGACCGACGCCTGGCGCTGATCCCGCTGCCGCACTACGAACGGCGCGCCTACCCGGTCGTGTTCTGGGATGTGCTGGGGGCAACGGGACATCCCCTGCGCACCACGATCTCGGAGATGGGTCCGCTCATTCTGGCAAATCTGCTGGAATTGAACGACACGCAAAGCGGCATCCTCTACGCGGCGTTTCGGATCTCGGATGATCAGGGCCTGTTGCTGCTGGATTTGAAAGATCTGCAATCGCTGCTGGGCTGGATGGCCGAAAATGCGGCGGAGCTGCGCAAGACCTACGGCAATATCACCTCCGCATCTGTGGGCGCGATTCAGCGCGACCTGCTCATATTGCAGGAGCAGGGCGCGGATGCGCTGTTCGGCGAACCGGCCGTGACACTTGCGGATCTCATGCATGTAGATTTTTCAGGCAACGGTGTGATCTCGATTCTCGATGCGAGCACGCTGGTGCAACGCGCTCCGCGCGTGTACGCAGCGCTGCTGTTGTGGCTGTTGTCGGAGCTGTTCGAGGATCTGCCCGAAGTGGGCGATGCCGAGCGACCGAAGCTGGTGTTGTTCTTCGATGAGGCGCACCTGCTGTTCACTCGCGCGCCTCGCGCGCTACTGGACAAGATCGAGCAGGTCGTGCGGCTGATCCGCTCGAAGGGCGTGGGCGTGTATTTCGTCACGCAGAGTCCTCTCGACCTGCCGGAGACCGTGCTCGGCCAGCTGGGCTTGAAGATTCAGCATGCGCTGCGTGCGTTCACGCCGAAGGATCGGCAGGTGATCAAGGCAGTGGCCCAGGGATTCCGCGCCAAAGCAGGTGTCGACGTGGAGCAGATCGTGACGGAGCTGGCCACGGGCGAGGCGCTGGTTTCGGGTCTCGATGCAAAGGGCGCACCGCAGCCGGTTGCCCGCACGCTGATCGCACCGCCCGAGTCGCGCATCGGGCCGCTCACTGAGGCAGAGCGTCGTGAACGGGTAACGCGCTCGCCGTTTCACGGCAGATATGAACAGGCCGTCGACCGTGAATCGGCGTACGAGAAGCTCAAAGCGCGCGCCGACCAGGCGCCCGCGACAGCATCGGCTCCAGCGAGTGCCAAACCCGAACGCCCGCGAGCCGCCACGTCGCGTCAGTCGGTGGGCGAGGCGATGTTCAAGAGCGCCGCGCGCGCCATTGGCAGTTCGTTGGGCCGCCGTCTGGTGCGTGGCCTTCTCGGATCGCTGTTGAAGTGAGTGGGCAGTGCCGCACGTGCGCCGGTTTCGCGCATGGCTAAGTACTATTTCTTCCCGCGTGAACTGGCCAAGCGACGGCCGCAGCTGACCCGAGTGGGATGGCGCATCGAAGCAGGTGTGATTGGCGCGATGATGTGGGTGTTGCGTCATCTGCCGCTTCCGCGCGCGAGCGCGATGGCGCGGTGGCTGTTCAGCGCGCTGGGACCCTATACGCAGACGGCGCGGCGTGTGCGACGCAATCTGTTCATCGCATTTCCCGACCGAAACGCGCTTGAGCGCCGTCGCCTGGTGCGCGAGATATTCGGCAACCTGGGTGTGACCCTGGCCGAACTGGCGCAACTCGATCGGATCTGGAGCCAGCGTGCGTCTCGCATGGAATTTGTGGCATCACCCGAGATTGAGTTGCTGCGCAACAAGGGGCGACCCGCAGTACTCGTCACCGCACACGTGAGCGCTTACACGCTGACGAATTTTGTCGCCGGGGCTTACGACTTTCCGCTGACGATCGTGTACCTGCCCGAGTCCAATCCACATGTGCGCGACATGATCGTACGGTTGTATCAGGCGTTGCCCGTGAAGCTGCAGGCGCGTGACAACAGCATGCGCGCCTTGCTGACTGAACTCGCGGGCGGGCGTGCCGTCGGTCTCGCCAGCGATGTCCGCCTGGACGCCGGCGAGTCGCTGCAGTTTTTCGGCCATGACATGCCCACCAATACCGTGCCGGCCCGATTGGCGCTGCGCTACGACTGCGATCTCGTGCCCACGCAGGCGCAACGTCTGCCGGACGGACGCTTCAGGATCACCATGCACGCGCCGGTGAAGCCCACGGACTCCGCAGCCAGCGAGATCGAACGCGCGCGCGATATGACAGAGCAACTCCTGCGCATCTTTGAGACCTGGATAGAACAGACCCCGGGGGAGTGGATGTGCCTGGCGCGGCGCTGGCCAAAAGACGTGGAGTCGGCGGCGCAGCGCGCCATCGACGCATCCGCCGCATGAAATTCGCGATGTGCCCGCCATGCCGCGGCTGATCTTTGCCAGTGCGCTGGATCAGCATGCCAAGCGCCACGCCTGGCTGCGGCAGCTGCTGTTTTCCATCGAGTCGTTCGTCGTCCTCGTGTTCTGGTGGATTTTTCGCGCTCTGTCGCCCGGGCGTGCGGCACGTCTCGGTGGCTGGCTGCTGGAGCGAATCGGACCGCGTGTCGCCAAACATACGATGGTGCAGGACAACCTGCGCATCGCCTTCCCGGATCTGAACCCACCGGCGATCGACGCACTGTCGCGGCGCATGTGGCATCAGATGGGAATGGTGTTCGGCGAGTATCCGCACCTCGATGAGATCGCACGCCCCAACGGCGATCCGCGCATTACCATCGATGACCGTTGCGGCCTTGCGAGCTATGCAAGCCGCACGCGGCGGGCCATTTTCGTTGGGGCACATCTGTCCAATTGGGAAGTGATGGCGCTGGCGCTGGCGCGTGAAGGCGTGCCGCTGCTTGCGCTGTATGCACCGCTGCAGAATCCCCGGCTCGATGAACTGATGACGCGTGCGCGCAGCCAACTGGGCTGCCAGATGCTGGGCCGTGGTGAATCGATGCGCGCCCTCGTGCGCCAGGTGCACGACGGCGGCAGCATCGGCCTGCTGCTGGATTTATCTGTGGACGATGGCATTGCCGTGCCGTTCTTCGGTCATCCGATGATCACATCGGCCACCCCGGCGCGCATGGCGCACCGCTACGACTGCGACATCATCCCGGTGCGCACCCGTCGGCTGGGGCCCGCGCGTTTTCAGTTCACGGCGTTTCCGGCGCTGGCGGTCGATCGCGGCATGCCGGGTGATACATTTGCCTTCGAGGTGACGCGGCAGCTGAACGATCAGATGGAAGCCTGGATCCGGCAGCAACCGGAGGAGTGGATGGGCGGCAACCGTCGCTGGGAAAAGGCGTTGTACACCCGGCGTCGCCGGCGCGCCTGAACCCGCTGGGGTAGAATGCGCCGCGCCGTGTTCTGGAACCGGATTCGATGACAGCAATTCTCATAACCATTGCCTTGCTGGCAGCACTCAGTGTTGCGGCCTGGGTGGCAAAGCGCCGTTTCGAGCGAATGCCGAGCAAGCGGAAGAAGAAGCTCTTCACCAAGACCATCAACGACGTCTATCGCTGGTTCGAAGACAAGGGTCTGATGGCCCGCAATCCGGCGTATATCCGCAACTATCAGCGCGCCTATCCCGGCCTCGTGGAACTCGAAGCCCACCACAGCGACGTGCAGCAGGAATGTCTGGCTCTGCTCGACATCAAGGATCGGCTTACCGATGTGCGCGCGCTGGGCGCGGGCTATACCGAAGGAGGTATTCATGTCGCGAAGTGGAAGGCCTTCATGTTCAAGTCGGGTGATTTCATCGAGGAAAATTGTCGTCTGGCCCCGAAAACCGCCGCATTGATCCGGCGTATTCCCGGTGTCTACACCGCGTTCTTCTCGGTGCTGTATCCGCATCAGGTGATCACCCCGCACTGGGGCTACTACAAGGGTTTTCTGCGCTATCACCTGGGTGTGCGCATTCCCAACAACAACGACACCAAGCAATGCTGGCTGCGCGTGAACAGCAATCGCGCGCAGAACGATCTGGATGACAAAGAACAGATCGTGCACGGCGAACGCTATTTCTGGAAGAACGGTGAAGGCATCATCTTCGATGACAACTATCTGCACGATGCGGCCAATGAATCCGACGAGATCCGCGTGGTGTTGTGGCTGGACCTGCGCCGCAAAATGCCTTTCTACGTGAGCATCATCAATCGGTTCTGTCTGTGGCTGGTGTACCGCGACAGTTCTGTGGAGAAAATCCGGCGCGGCGCCATCATTGGCGCGGAGGGTGTCGTCGATTCGCCCGCGTAAGGCAGCGCGGGTAGGACCGCCCATCTATTTTGGTTACTGGTTGATTGGCGCTGCGTTCGTGGCGCAGTTCGTCTCGGCCGGCATGCAGAACTATGTCGTCGGCGCGTTCATGGAGCCCATGACACTTGAACTCGGGTGGACGCGAGCGCAGTTCACCATTCCGCGCGCGCTGGCGCAGTTCGTCCTTGCCGCGGTGGGCTTTGTCGTTGGTGGGTATATCGATCGGTTCGGAGGCCGGCGCTTCATGCTGGCGGGCGCCACCGTGCTTGTTGCCGCGCTCGCTGCGCACAGCCGGGTCCACTCGCTGTGGGCGTGGATCGTACTGAACGGCCTGGTACTCACTGTGGGTGCCGGTCTGATCGGCAACCTTGTCGTGAACGTGACGCTGGCGAAGTGGTTCGTGGAACGTCGCGGCCGCGCTGTGGCGTGGGCTGCCATGGGCGTTTCGTTCGCCGGCATCGTGCTTACGCCGTTCGCGACGGGTGTGATCGACGGTTGGGGCTGGCGCGTCGGCTGGCTGGCGCTGGCGGCGGTGACTGCGCTGCTGGTCTACCCCATCGCGCTGTTGATGCGGCGTGCGCCGGAAGACCATGGCTGGCATCCGGACGGCAGGAGTGATGCCGATGTCGCAGCCGGCCTCACACAGCACGCGGCCGATGATTTCGCGCGCTCTATGACGCGCGGGCAGGCGCTGCGGACCTGGCGCTTCTACCTGCTCGTGGTCGCTTTTGGACTGTTCACCGTCAACATCGGTGTGATGCTGTTGCAGACCATTCCGCTGATGACCGACGCGGGTTACTCCCGCGCCACGGCCGCGCTGATGATCACGGTGGCGTCCGTTCCAGCGCTGATATCCAAGCCCATCTGGGGCTATTTCATCGACAAGCTGGAAGGCCGCCGGCTCGCGGCGGGTGGTGCTGCGCTGACGGGGTTCGCGGTCGTCATCATCGTCGCGGCCGTAGATAGCGGTACCCACGCGGGCGCGTACGCGGGCTACTTTTTACTCGGCTGTGGCTGGGGCGGCATGATCCCGTTGCAGGAAGTGATCTGGGCCAGCTTCTTCGGCCGACGCTACATCGGCGCTGTGCGAGGTGCCGCCATGCCGTTTGCGTTGATCTTCGGCGCAGCCGGGCCGCTGGCTGTGTCGTACTACCATGATCTGGTGGGCAACTACGATGGTGCCCTGCTGGTCGTAGCAGCGGCCAATCTTGCATCCGCCGTGTTGCTTCTGTTGCTGCCCGTGCCCGCGTCGCGGGTGGCCCCTGCAATGAACGAGGACTTGCGCGCCAAGTTGTGACGCAGATCACCGGTTCGGTACCTCATCAGCCATTGCGATTGAGAGCTAACTAACTGTTTCAATTCGCATGTGCGGTGAGAATTCTGTTCCGAGGAAACGCAACGGATCTGCCCATCCCCTATGTCACGCGTGCCAACCATCATCGTGGGACTGGCGCTGCTATGCGGCGTCGCGTGGTTCGCGCTCACGCTGGATGAAATACCCTTCGCTGGCCTGATCAATGCGGTGGCAGCGAACTGGCTGGGCACCTCCTCGCCCTTCGACGCCGCCGCGGCCGTTTTTGTCGCGCTCAATCTTGGCATCGCAGCGGGCATCGGCCTGACGGTTGGCTACTCGCTGCGCGGCCAGACATCCCGCGTGCATCACGCCGAACTGCAACGCCGCCTGCTCGATACCAAAGGCCGCATTCCGCAACTGGAGTCGGGCATGCGCAACCGGGAACACCAGGTGGCGCGCGCGGAACACCAGATGAAAGAACTGGCGGATCAGATTCCGTCGTTGCAGAAGTCGATCGACGACGGCGCCCATGCCCTGCGCGACCGCGACCGGACGATTTCGCTGTTGCGCGGCGAGCTGACGGCAATCAAGGGGATGCCCGCCGCAGGTGATCAGGACCGCCCAACAGTCGAAGGCCTCGATATCGATATCTACGCTTCAGCGGCATCCGTGGATGATACGCGCCGGAAAGAGCTGGAGGCACGCCTCGCGGAACTGGAATCGCAGCTGCACATACGTCAGGCGCGCATCGCGGAGCTGATGCACGAGCAGGCGACGGGTGCCGCACGCATCCCCGAACTGGAACGAGCGCTGGATGCCCAGCGGGCGCGCAGTGAGACGTTTGAGCGGGAGCGCAAGCGCCAGGACAAATGGCTGGATATCCTCAACGATCAGCTGGCCCGTGCCCGGGAGGCCAACGACAAGCTCGCGGGTGGCCTGGCACAGCAGCAGGTGCTGGAACAACGCATCGTCGAACTGGAAGGCGAGTGCAAACGGCTCGGCGAGGAGATTGCTGAACGCGAGCGACGCCTGGCGTCGTCGCGCTTCGAATGTGC
Source organism: Gammaproteobacteria bacterium (assembly GCA_032124855.1). Lineage (GTDB taxonomy): Bacteria > Pseudomonadota > Gammaproteobacteria > Pseudomonadales > Azotimanducaceae > DATJGR01. The sequence goes on along the minus strand of JAQBCT010000012.1, from coordinate 14,437 downwards.
AACAGCCCGCACCACCGTCACGCATCTGCAGGCGCAGCTGGACCAGGCCAAGGCCCCCAGTCCGCCGAAACGTGCGCGCTCGACGCGCAGCAAGAAGGCCCAGCCGAAAAGCTGATGCATTGACGGGCCCGGTGCCATCGCGTGGAATGCGCTGACGTTTGCAACGCACCGACGCGCAATGGCCAAGCCCTTCAACACCGATTCACCGCACAACATTGCTCCGCGACTCCAGCCGCGCCCGTTCCGGCGAGATGAGTCGCGCGGCGATCAGCGAGTCGAAGCTGATGCCTGAAGCATTCCCGGCATTCGCGCTGGCGAACACCATCACCGGTTTTGCAACCCTGCTCGCCGGTTGCCTGTGCGTGATCCTCGCGCGACTCATCCATCTGCAGCCGCGGCGCTGGCGGTTCGTGTACTGGACGATGATCGTTGCGGGTGTCTTTACCATCACACTGCATGGTTTCGGTGAAACCACACTGTTCGGACCGCGCTGGCTGTGGGCGTTTCTCGATACGGGCAGCAATATCGTCGTCGCCTGGGCGGTGGCCCAGGCCGTTCTCGAGGATTTCTATTCCGCCAACACCCAGGCTTGGGCGCGCCCGGCGTTGACGATGGGTATGGGCGTGGGGATTGGGTGGCATCTGTACGACCGCTTTCCGACCGGGCAGCGCAGTTATCTGATCGGTTTCTCCGAATGGGGCGGTTTCTATCCGGGTGAGAGCTGGCTGATCGCACTCTCGTGGGTGGCGGTGGCGATGATCTATCGGCAGCGGCGCCTGCTCAGCGAAGAAGCGATGCGCCTGCTGCGTCTGGTGGTGGCGATCCTTTTCATCGGCATGCTCCTGGCCGCCGCCCGCGACGACCTGGTGATTGCACCGTTCTTGTCGCCACACGCGCTGTTGCATCTGGTGTCCGCGTTCGGCTTCATCGCGTTGTGGGCCCTCAACGACAAGCGCTTCGAACACGTGACCGCGGCGTGAACTTCCTGTTTGTGAACGGCGCATCTGGGGCGGGTAAGACCACGACCGCGCATGGAATCGCGCGGCTCGTTCCACGGATCGCGTGGCTTCACCCCGATGGCCTGTGGGACGATACGCCGCACCTCACCGCGCAGGTGACCTTCGACCGCATCGACAACTGGGTGCGCATCCTGCTCAGCGAGGCGACTGTGGCGGGTGACGCGGTCCTCGACACGCAGTCGCACTGTGCATCCGAAATCGCGACGCTCGTATTGCACCACAACCCCAACTGATCAGGCGATCTCATGCTCGAATTGCGTCCTACCTGCGAACACTGCAACTGCCCGCTGCCGGCCGATTCATCGGCGGCGCGTATCTGCAGTTTCGAGTGCACGTTCTGCGAAGACTGCGTGGCAACGGTACTCGGCAACGTCTGTCCGAACTGCGGCGGCGGCTTCTGCCCGCGGCCGATCCGGCCGGCGACGAACTGGCGCGCAAACGTTTCGCTGCAGGGTTATCCAGCGACCACCAAGGTCGTCCACAAGCCAGTGGATCCCGAAGCGCATGCGGCTCTGTGCGCCCGCGTGGGTGAATTGCATCCGGAACAACGCTGAGATGCGACTCAACCACCTCGTTGGCTGCTCGCTCGTTATCCTGCTGCTTGCCCACGGCGGCGCTTACGCCGACGCTGTCGAGACGGACAAGACGTATGAAGTGACGTTTGCCGCGACCATTGATCCTGTCGCCAAGCTCGCCCATGCGACGATCACCGTGCGCCAGCCGCGTCGACTGCTGCGCAGCATCGAGTTGCATATGCCTGCCGCGCGCTACGTCAATGTGCGGCCTGCAGCGCGCATCGAACGCAACGGCGATACGGTAACCTGGCGACCGCTCAAACTCGGTGGCGTGTTGCGTTACGACTTCGTCATCGACCATCTCCGTGATAACGGCGCGCCTGATTCGCGCATCACCGAAAAGTGGGCATTGTTCAAGCTGGATCATCTGTTCCCGCGCGCCAGAGCGCGCATGGTGAAGGGCGCCACTTCCAACGCGACGCTGGCGCTGGTTGCACCGAAGTCCTGGGCCATTGAAACGCCGTATGGACGCGGCGCAGGGGCCGTGCTGGATGTTGTGGACCCGCAGCGCCGCTTCGATCGACCGCGTGGCTGGATGATCGCCGGCGAGCTGGGTGTGCGCCGCGACAGCGTCGGTGAGCGGATCATCAGCGTAGCGAGCCCGCGGGGCACGGCGATTCACCGCAATGATGTGCTGGTGTTTCTGCGCTGGACGTTCCCGTCGCTGATCGAAATGTTTCCGGACTTTCCACAGCGCCTGCTGATTGTCGCAGCACCCCCCGGCATGTGGCGTGGTGGACTGTCGGGGGTCGGTTCGCTGTATTTGAATCACGACCGGGCGATGATCAGCGGCAATCGCACGAGCCCGGTATTGCATGAACTGGTCCACGTGGCCAGTGGTCTGCACGGCGGTGAGGGCGCCGACTGGATCGTTGAGGGGCTTGCTGAATACTACGGCATGGTCATTCTGCTGCGCTCCGGGGGCATCAGTGAGCGCCGCTTCGGTGAGGCGCTGGCATCGCTCTCGAAATGGGCCGCAAACACGCGCTGCGTCGCAACCGATCGGTCACAGGGACCCCAGACTGCGCGCGCGGTTCTGGTGATGCGCGCGTTGGATGCGCAGATTCGCGCGGCGACGGACAACCAGGAATCGCTGGATGCGCTGACGCTGCAACTCGTACGCGCCGGCGTGCCGGTGACGAATGCCGAATTTCACGCCCGCGCAGAGCAACTGATGGGGGGCCCCGTGGCCGCGCTGGCGGATTGTCCGCGCTAGCCATCTGTCCGCACTACCGAGTGAGGTCGTCCTCGTCGAGCTGATGTCCCCATTGACGCTTCGCGTTGAGGTAGCGGCGATTGCTGGCGCCTACGCCGATCACGTGCTTCACCCGCTTGATCTGGCTGAGACCATGGTCGCTCAGATCGCGCACCTTCTTTGGATTGTTGGTGAGCAGGCGCAGGGGCGCATCGCCAACGAAGTGATGCAGCAGTGATGCTGCGTCGGAGAAGTCCCGCGAATCATCCGGCAGACCGAGGGAGTGATTGGCCTGATAGGTATTCTCGCCCGCGTCCTGCAGCAGATAGGTGGCCGCTTTGGCCCACAGCCCGATGCCGCGCCCTTCGTGCCCGGCCATGTAGATGACCATGCCGCCAGCGGGGTCTTGCGTGATGCGCTCCAGCGCAGCCGCCAGCTGCGGGCCGCATTCACAACGCTGCGAACCGAAGACATCGCCCGTGAGGCAGCTGGAATGCACCCGCACCAGCGGGTTTTGCCACGTCTTGGGTTGCCCTGCGATCAGCACGCTGTTCACCGCCATCGAAGTGGCCAGCAGAGAAAACAGACCAAGCCCGCCCTGGGTGCGCAGCGCGGCGGCGACTTCTTCAACTTTGCCGAGTTCGGTGGAACGTACGGCCGCATACCATTGCACCGTCGCCTCCACTGTACCGAGCCGCACCGGAAGCGGGATGGGCCCGAGCAGGTTCACAGCGTATTCGCCGTTGGCGGGCGCCACGTCGGGATTCAGTCGCGCGCCGCGGGCATCGATGCGCAGGAGCTTGCCCTGGGCAACGAGTTTGCGGCGAACTTCGGGGTCGAGGTAGGTGAACATCTGACTACTAATGGCGTGTTGGCGCGAGTTTGGGGCGGGCAATCGAAACACAGCGGCGGGGCATTGGGAAGGGCGCGTTACGATTGCGCCTTGATGAATCCGGGATGTCCTTCGAGGCGCGCCATGTAGGCGTTCACATTCGGATGCGCATCGACCGTGAGGACCTTGAAGCGCCGCGCCAGAATCAGGGTGTAGCCCATCATGATATCTGCGGCCGTGAGCGTCTGGCCGATCAGGTACTGACCGTTGGGCACGGCTGCCTCGAGTGCCGCCATGCACAGCAAGGCGCGGTTGCGGCCGTCTGCGACCACGGCGGGGAGTCGCTCGGCCTCGGGCTTGACGACCGTATGCTGCGCGATATCGCCCAACGGGCGCGCGAAGGTGGCTTCAGCAAACCAGCTCCACTGGAAATACAGCGCGCTGTCGTGGCTGCCGGTTGCGGGGCGCAGTCGCCTCTCGCCGTAGCGTTCGAGCAGGTACTCCACCATCGCCCCGGATTCGAACATCAGCAGGTCATCGTCACGCATGGCCGGCACCTTGCCGACAGGATTGATGCGGCGCCACTCGGCACTGGCGCGATACGTGGCGGAGAAGTCCACGTTCTGGATCTTGTAGGGCAGCGCGAGTTCCTCGCACAACCAGATGACGCGGATGGAGCGGGTGCCCGGTGCGTGGTAGATGGTAATCATCGGAATGCTCTAGATGTGGATTGCACGTCCGTACGCGGCCAGCACGGATTCGTGCATCGCTTCGGATAGTGTGGGATGCGGGAATACGGTGGCCATCAGATCGGCTTCTGTGCACTCGAGCCCCATCGCAATGGCGAAGCCCTGGATCAGTTCGGTGACGGCGGGACCTACCAGATGCGCGCCCAGCAGTTCGCCCGTTGCCGCATCGAAGATCGTTTTGATGAGACCCTCGGCGTCGCCGATGGCGATCGCCTTGCCATTGCCGATGAGCGGAAACCGCCCGACGCGCACCGCGCGACCGGCGGCTGTGGCGGCAGTTTCCGTCATGCCGATGCTGGCGATCTGCGGATGTGCGTAGGTGCAGCCCGCAATGCGGTCGCGCCGCGGGGGATGTGCGTCGAGTCCCGCGATGTGCTCGGCGCAGGCGATGCCCGCGTGACTCGCTTTGTGTGCCAGGCACGGCGGCCCGGCCACGTCGCCAATGGCGTAGATTCCAGGCTCGTCGGTTTCGGCATTGGCATCGGTGCGGATGAAACCGCGCTCGGTGGCCACCCGGGTGTGTTGCAGCCCGAGTGTTTCGACATTGCCGGTAACGCCCACGGCGAGAATGGCGCGATCGAAGCTCCCCTCGATGGGTCCGTTGGCGGTTGTCAGGGTGGCCTGCAGCATCTCGCCGTTCCGGCGCAGTGCGGCAATCGTTGTGGCGGTATGAATGGTGATGCCTGCCTTTTCGAAGGCGGCGCGTGCCAAGGTGGCAATTTCGGCATCCTCCGTGGGTAGAATCTGTGGCAGCATCTCGATGACAGTGACCGCGCAGCCCAGGGTTTGATACCAGCTGGCAAATTCGATGCCAATGGCCCCGGCGCCGATGACCAGCAGGCGCTTCGGCAGGCTGGCCGGTGTCATCGCTTCGCGCGCGGTCCAGATATGCGTGCCGTCCGGCTCCATGCCGGGCAGGGCGCGCGGCCGCGAGCCGGTGGCCAGGATGATGGCGTCCGACATCAGCGTGACGGGCACATTCGAATCGACGCTCACGTGACCGGGTGCTGTCAGTCGGGCATCGCCGAAGATCACGGTGACCTTGTTTTTCTTCAGCAGCCCCGTGACCCCCCGATTGAGCTGTTGGGCCACGCTGCGTGATCGCGCCACCATGCGCGGCAGGTCGACACTGACAGGCCCGGTGTCGATGCCGTGCATCGCGGCGGTGCGGATTTCACGCACGATATCGGCGCCGTGCAGCAGTGCCTTGGTGGGGATGCAGCCCCAGTTCAGGCAGATTCCGCCCAGCGCGTCGCGTTCGACGAGCGCTGTGGTGAGCCCGAGCTGCGCCGCGCGAATGGCGGCCACGTAGCCGCCCGGTCCGCCGCCGATGATGATCACGTCGTAGCGCTGTGCAGTCATGCCGAGGGTCACACGAGCAGGCGATACGGTGCTTCGAGCAGATCGCGCACGCTGCCCAGGAACTGCGCAGCCGGTGCGCCATCGAGCACACGGTGATCCCACGTCAGCGACAGCCGCATCACCTTGCGTGGTACGGCGCGCTCGCCCTGCCAGGCCACTTCGTCGCGAATGCGATTCACACCCAGGATGCCGGACTGTGGTGCGTTCAGAATCGGCGTGAAGGAGTCCACGCCGTACATGCCGAGCGCGGAGACGGTGAACGTCCCGCCGGCCATGTCGTCGAGCCCCAGCGTGCCGTCCCGCGCGGCCACGGCCAGCTGCGCAGCGGTGGCGGCGAGCTGCTTCAGGCTCAGCTGATCGGCGGCGCGGATCACCGGCACAACCAGGCCCGCGTCGATGGCCACGGCCATGCCGATGTGCACCTCGTCGAGCAGCGTGATTTCGGTGGCGCCGAATACCGAATTCATCAGCGGGTGCGCACGCAACGCCTTGGCCGACGCCTTGACCACCAGATCGGTGTAGGTGGGGCGGATCGATTCGCCTTGCCACTCGTCGATCAGCTGGCTGCGCATTTTCACAAGGTCATCCACGGTGACGTCCATATCCATGGTCAGCTGCGCCGAGCCATGCAGGCTGTCGAACATGCGAGTGGCGATGGTTTTGCGGATGCCTTTCAGTGCGATGCGTTCGCCGGCAATCGGTCGCGCAACGGCAGTTGCCGCCGAGGCGGCACGCGCGGGCTGCGTCGCTGCTGCGCGTTCCACATCGTCCTTGGTGATCCGTCCGCCGGGGCCGGTGCCAGTGACGCGCGCCAGTTCGATGCCGCGTTCGGCGGCGATGCGTTTGGCGAGCGGCGAGGCGGGGCCTGCCGCAGCGGCTGCTTGTTGCACCGCGGGTCGCGGTGCCGCTGCAGCCGCGCGCACGTCAGCCTCGACGATGCGTCCGCCCGGTCCGCTGCCCGTGGCGCTGCCAATGTCGACATTCAGTTCGCCGGCGAGCCGGCGCGCGGCGGGTGATGACAACAATCGGCCGTCGCTCGCCTGGGCGCGTGCCGGGAGTGGCGCGGCGGTCGTTGGTGCTGCAGGTGGCGGTGCCGCGTCGGTTACGGGCCGCGCGGGCTGATCGGCAATCGCCTCACCGGGTGCGTAGATATGCCCGATGACGTCGCCCGGTTTCATCGGCACGCCGACGGCGACGCCGTGCTTGACGATGCCCGAGTCATCCGCGTCGACATCCAGATTTACCTTTTCGGTTTCCAGCCGATACAACAGTTCGCCCTTGGTGACGCGCCCGCCATCCGGGATATACCACTCCTCGACCATCCCCTCGGTCATGGTCATGCCCACTTTCACCAGATAGATCTCAGCCGGCATGCATCTCTCCCGCAGCAACTCTGAATGCCCCGCGCGCGGCGGCGTGGGCGAGGGTCCGTTGAACATCGATCACCCAGGGTCCGTCGCGCCGCAGCGACAGGTGCGCGCGCTGGCCGCGCTTGAGCACACGTTCCCGCTCGCCATCGAAGGCGAGCACGGCGGGCCCCGTGACCGTCACCGGTTCGCCGAATGCGATGCGGCGGTGCTGCGCGACGCGCACCGTCGCGTAGAGACCCGGCGCGATGGGTGCGTGAACGCCAATATCTCCGTGGCCGAGCGTCAGCAACAGACCCTCGTCCTCTTCCTCAGTCAGCGGCGCCAGCAACCCACCAATGGCGGTGATGCCTACGGCGGCGGGATCCGCGCGCGTCAACAGCGCCAGCCGCAGCAGTTGCGGTTGCAGCAGCGCGCGCGCGCCGACGAAGCGCTCGGCTGTCACCACTGCATCGATCAACGCCAGATCGTCCGCCTCGCCGTCGATCTGCACGCTGATCAGTTTTACCTGCCGCGCGGCGATGTCGAACGGCACCGCTCCGCGTGCGACGAGTCCCGCGGCCGCGCCCGCGGTGGTTGCCTCCACGAGACGCGGAAAAACATTGTTGGTCCCGGTTGAGATGGGCAGCAGCGGGGCAGTGCGCCAACCGAGCGCGACCGCCCGGTTGGTGCCGTCACCGCCCAGTGTGATCACAACGGCGCACTGTGCTTCGCGCAGCGCCGCAGCGCCGCGAATGGTGTCCAGCACGCTGCTGGTGAGCGGACTGTCCACCGCTTCGCGGCACAGCGCGCCCTTGAACTCGGCGAGCGCGGCTGCTGCGATGCCGTGACTGTCGGGTATGTAGACAAAACGCGTGGCGCCGGCCGCCAACGCGCCCACGATGGCGCGCCGCACGATGGCGCATTTTTCCTGGTTGTCGAAAACCGAAGCACGCGCCACCAGGCGCCGCACATCCTTGCCGGATGCCGGATTCACGGCAATGCCGATGCGGCCTGGGGTCATTGGATGGCTCAGGCGCCGATGAGGCGGCGCGCCTCGGCGACGATGCGTGCCGCATCGGGAACGTAGACCTTCTCGAGCGCGGGACTGAACGGCACCGGTGAGAACGGCGCGCCCACGCGACCAACCGGTGCATCAAGATAGTCGAACGCCAGCTCCTGAATCTGTGCTGCGATCTCCGCACCAAAACCGCCAAAGCGCACCGCTTCGTGCACCACCAGCGCACGATGCGTCTTCTTCACTGAGGCAATCACCGTCTCCGTATCGAATGGCTGGATGCTGCGCGCATCGATCACCTCGGCCTCGACACCGAGTTCGCTGAGCGCGCTGGCGGCTTTGAGTGCTTCGTGGACCATGCGCCCCGTTGCGATGAGGGTGTAATCGCGGCCTTCGCGTACGACGTTCGCCTTGCCGATGGGCACCGTGTAGGCGCCTTCGGGTACTTCACCCATCAGGCCCAGCGACATCTTGTTCATCACGACGAACACCGGGTTGTCGTCGCGCGCCGCCGCGATGATGCAGCCTTTCACATCGTGCGGTGTTGAGGGCATCAGCACCTTGAGTCCCGGCAAATGGGCGATCCATGCCTCGAGGCTCTGGGAGTGTTGCGCGGCCAGACTGGCCCCTGCGCCTGACATGGTCAGCACGGTGATCGGCAGCGTCGTGGCGCCGCCAAACATGAAACGCATCTTGGCCATCTGATTGGCCACCTCATCCATGCACTCGCCGAGGAAGTCCATGAACATGATGTCGATGATCGGCCGCAGGCCACTGGCCGCGGCGCCCACACCCAATCCGACGATGCCTTTTTCTGAAATCGGTGTGTCGATGACGCGGTCGCCGCCGAATTCATCGAACAGGCCACGCGTATAACCGTAGACGCTGCCCGCCTTGCCGACATCTTCCCCGGCCAGAAACGCAGTGTCCTGTTCGAGTAAAACTTCGCGGATACCTTCGGTGATCGCCACGACATACGGCAGCTGGCGCGCCTGGGCGGTTTGTTTCGATTGGGCTGGTGCTTGGCTCATGTTGCAATTCGTTCCCTATGATGCGGTGGCGTAGACGTCGTCGAGCAATGTCGTGGGATCGGGAAATGCGCTGCCTTCGGCGAACGCGATGCCCGCGCGGATCTGCTCCATCACTGCCTCGTGGACGGCCGCTGCTTTCTTCGCCGACAGCACGCCCTGTTCCGCGAGGCGCGCTTCGAACAGGGTAATGGGGTCGCGTTTCTTCCAGCGTTCCACTTCCGCATCGGTGCGATACGTAAGCCCCATGCCGCGAATACCGACGTGGTCGTAGAAACGGTACGTCTTGCATTCCAGCAGCGTGGGCCCCGCCCCTTTACGCGCTCGTTCTATTGCTTCTCCGGCGGCTTCATAGACAGCGGCAGCGTCCATTCCATCGACGATGACGCCGGGCATGCCGTAGCCGGCCGCGCGATCGGCCACATCGACGATGGCCTGGTGGTTGGCCTGCGGTGTGAACTCGCCGTAGCCGTTGTTCTCGCACACGAACACCGCTGGCAGTTTGTACAAGGCAGCCATATTCGCGGCTTCGTGGAACGATCCCTCGTTCGAGGCGCCGTCGCCGAAAAACGCTACAGCAACGTTCTTGGTCTTGCGAAATTTCTGGGAGAACGCGGCGCCCATCGCGATGGGTGGCCCGCCGCCGACGATGCCGTTGGCGCCGAGCATGCCCAGTTCGAAGGCGCAGATATGCATGCTGCCGCCCTTGCCCTTGCAGTAGCCCGTGACGCGGCCGAATAACTCGGCGAACATCCGATCGAAATCACCCCCCTTGGCGATCAGATGGCCGTGTCCGCGGTGCGTGCTGGTGATCAGATCTTGATTCGACAGATGCACCATCACGCCGGAGGCGACCGCCTCCTGGCCGACATACAGATGCAGCGCACCCGGGATTTTGCCGGCCTCCATCAGCTTGCCCGCCTCCTCTTCGAAGTGGCGGATGCGCACCATGCGCTGATGGATATCCAGCAGGATCTTGTTGGTCAGTTGCTTGGCCAAAAAACCGTCCCCCGTGATTGTTTTTCAAAGCGAAGGCAATGGTATGCGGCAACGCCAGTGGGCGCTACCGTTGCCGGCTTCGTAAAGGAAACGCTACCCTGCATGCGAACCCGCCACGCCAACAGCCTAGTGACCGACGCGCCCCGCAAAGTCCCCGTGCAACCCATTCGTCCCGCAGCGAGCGTGATCATCGCGCGCGAGGCCGGCGCCGATTACGAAATTCTGATGTTGCGCCGCACGGCCGACGCCGTGTTCGCGGGCGGCATGTATGTATTTCCCGGCGGTCGGGTCGATGGGGATGATCATCTGCATGCGTACGATGCCTTGCGGCGAGGCCCGGACCCCAGCCAGGCGGCACAACAGGCGGCATTGGGTGCGGAATGGCGCGGTTACTGGATTGCAGGCATTCGCGAGAGCTTCGAGGAAGCCGGCGTATTGCTGGCGTACGACGGCGACGGCGCCATGCTCGATCTACACGATGAAGTATCGCGTCGCCGCTTCGACGGTTATCGCCGCGCGCTGCACGACGGTGAACTCGGCCTCGACGTCATCTGTCATAGAGAAGCGTTGACGCTCGCGGTGGACCGCATGCATTTCTTCAATCGCTGGATTACGCCGGAGGGGCGGCCGCGACGCTTCGATACGCGCTTCTTCGTCGCAGAAGCACCGCCCCGACAATTCGGTCGCCATGATGAATCCGAAACGGTGGACTCGGTGTGGATCACGGCGCCCGAGGCGTTGTCGCGCAATGCCGCCGGTGAATTCGGCTTGATGTCGGTGACCCAGCGGCAGCTGATGGCCCTGGCCGACTACGACACGCTGGGCAGACTGCATGCGGCAATGACGCGCGAGCGGCCGTTTCCCATTTATCGCCCCGTGCTCTCGGCGGCGGCGCTGGACAGTGAGGGTTGAATCTTGCGGAGGAAAAAATCATGAAGCGATTTGTTTTGTCGGTGGCACTGACGCTCCTGATCCCGGGTGCGTACGGCGCGGGCAGCGGTGCGATGTCCGGGGGCGATATGAGTGGCGGCGCGTCCGCGACGCGACGCAGCCCCCAACAGATGGAAGCGGCCAGCTACAAGGCGGGGCTGAACCATAAGAAGCGTGCGGCGCAGTACGAGGCAAAGTCCACGAACGCGAAGAACGATGCGGAGCGCGACAAGCTTCTGGCGAAGGCGAAAGGGCAGTACGAAGACGCCATCGCCGACTACATCAAGGCCGTGGGCTACAACCAGCGTTCCTATCAGACGTTCAACGAACTGGGCTATGCGTACCGCAAGATCGGCGACTACAACACCGCCGTGCGTGCTTACGACGCAGCGCTGACCGTGAAGTCTGATTTCGCGCCCGCCATCGAATACCGGGGTGAAGCGTACCTCGCGCTCGGCCGCTTCGACGCGGTGAAGCAGGCTTATCTGACCCTGTTCGGCAGCGATCAGGATCTGGCCGCCATGCTGATGCAGGCGATGGATGCGTGGGTGACGCAACACGGCGCCGATGCGACGGCCGATGCAAAGGCATTCAGCGAGTGGGTGGTGGAGCGCAGGACCGTTGCGTCGCAGACGCAAACCCTGTCCATGAACAACGCGCGCGTGTGGGATTAAGCAGGACGCGCATTGCGCTTATCCTGCTCGGCTCCATCGGCGCCATTGCCGCGCTGGCCCAGGACTACCAGTGGCGTTTACTGGCGGGAGTGAAACCGCCGACCGTGCCAGCCGACAATCCGATGTCGAACGCCAAAGTGGCGCTGGGCGCCGCCTTGTTCAGCGACGGTCGCCTGTCGGTGACCGGTGCTTACAGCTGCGCAAGCTGTCATGTGCCGGCACTGGCATTCACGGATGGACGGCCAACCGCGGTGGGTGCCACGGGTGAGCTGCATAGCCGCAACACGCCCACGCTGCAGAACGCGGCCTACGCGGCCAGCTTCGGCTGGGCCGACCCCTCAATCAGAACGTTGGAAGCGCAGCACCCGATTCCGATGCACAATCATGCGCCGGTTGAACTCGGCTTCGATCAGGTGGCGGCAGCGCGGCTCGCCGAGCTGAATGCGGACCCGAGCCTGGCGCCGCTGCGCCAGGCTGCAGTTGGCGCGGCCCCGCTCCTCGAAACCGACGTGGTGGCGGCGCTGGCGAGTTACGTGCGCACACTGATCGCGGCGGATTCAGCCTTCGATAGGTATCTGTATCGCGACGAAGCGATGCCGGCGTCCGCCCAGCGCGGCATGCGGCTGTTCTTCTCGGAGCGCACTAACTGTTCGGTGTGTCACGCCAGCTTCAATCTGTCGGGGCCGATTGCTGTTGAGGAAGCGGCCGCACCGCAGCCCATATTCCACAACACTGGCTTGTACAACCTCGACGGGCGGGGCGCCTATCCGGATGCGGGCCTGGCACGGCACACGGGCAAGCCGTCCGACATGGGTGCATTTCGCGCGCCGTCGCTGCGCAATGTCGCCGTCACGGCGCCTTACATGCACGACGGCAGCGTGGCGAGCCTGGCCGAGGTGATCGAGATCTATGCGGCGGGGGGACGCAACATCACGGCAGGACCACTCGCTGGCGATGGCCGCGACAATCCGTTCAAGCGCAAGGAAATTCATCGCCTGGATTTGAGTGACGCGGATAAAGCCGATCTGCAGGCGTTTCTGGAAAGTCTGACGGATCAGCGCTACCAGTCAGCCGCGCCGCACGATGCCGATCAAGGCGCTTCACCCGCCACCATCCACGAATAACCGTCGTCGAGCACCGGCGTGTTGGTGTCGACCATCACCACAGCCGGATCGCAATAGCGCAGATACAACGCCACCCGCGCGGCCTCGGTGGCATTGGGCAGCGAGCGGTGCAGCAGCAGTCCTCCGAACAGTGCGGCAGAGCCGGTGCGCATCGGCAGTGCAACGCCCGCGTCCGCGATCTCCACGCCACGCAATCCACCCACATTCGTATGCGGACGCAGTCCACCTGTTTCGGAACCGGGCAGCACCCACAGACAACCGTTCTCCAGCGTGCAGTCATCCAGCGCAATCCAGACGGTCAGATCGAGGGGCGGTGCGAGCGTTCCATAGCCGTTGTCCTGATGCCACGGAATATCCGTGCGCCGCCGTTCATCGGCGTGCTTGATGATGTATTGCTGGTGCGTGAAGCAGACATTCGGACCGAGCAGTTGCATGGCCAGCGCCACCTGTGGCCCCTGCGTGACGAAGTGGCGCAACACGGCCGAACGGTGAATCAGCTGCGTATCGACCGCCAGGCCCGCCGCGCGCTTTGCGAAGCGGAACGCTTCGGCGCGCAGCTGCGCGCATGTCGCGGGGTCGATCAGATTGTCGATGACGAGGTAACCCTCGGCGTGATAGCGCGCAAGGTCGACCATCGCGGGGCTCAATTGAGGACCGAATAGCCCCGGTTGCGCAGGCACGTGCGCACGACCTGATGCCGCTCGTGCGCCGCACCACCGGCACCCTTTGCGCCGCCGACCACCGCGCCGGCACCGGCGCCCTGGGAGGCGCCGTGGCTGCCACCGAAAATACCCCCGACGGCACCGGCCACTACCGCGCCGGCCGCAGCGCCCCCCGCAACCTTGCCCGAGGTATCCACCTGGTCGGCATAGGTGCTGCACTCGCCGAGATCGCGTTGATACTGGGCTGGGTCGACACCCTTCATGTCGACGATGACGCCACCCGGCGCGCGGTCGCGGTGCGCACAACCCCCCAGCACAGCGAGTACGAGTACCAGCACGTAACCGTTGCGTTTGATCATGAGTGACCTCCTATCCGTCGCATACCGTCAGCTCCCGACTACTTTAACGCGCCGCTCTGCATTCGGTTGACCCCCGGGTGACGATCCTTGCGGCGCCTGAATGAGGGGGCGTAGTGTACCTTTGAGATCTCCACACACCTGACAGGGCTGCCACCATGTTGAATCTATCGATCCCCGAGCACATTGAACCGCTGCGCAACAAGGTGCTGAAGTTCATCGAAGAACGGATCTATCCGGTCGAGCCGGCGTTGTTCGAAGCCTCCCGCGATGAACGCGGTGCGACGATGCGCGACCTGATGGCGCAAGCCAAGGCGGAAGGCTTGTGGGCGCTGGGACATCCGGAGGAGATCGGCGGCGGCGGGTTGCCCTTCATGGATTATGTGTTCATCAACGAGGTGGTGGGACGCTCCGCGGCTGCGACGGTTGCGCTGGGCACCCACTCGCTGCAGGACTCAATCATGCTCAATCGCTACGCCAGCGATGAATGGCGCGACAAATACCTCAAGCCGCTGGTGGCGGGCGAAGTATTTCCCAGTTTTGGCATGACGGAGCCGGACGTCGCCAG
>JAQBCT010000011.1:0-18160 GCA_032124855.1 Gammaproteobacteria bacterium | reverse complement strand
GCCCCGCGAACTCTAACCGGTTGATGCGACACCGTGAAACTTTGGGTCATCCGACACGCCAAATCATCCTGGGCCGATCCAGGGCAACCCGACTACGATCGCCCGCTGAATGGCCGCGGTAAGAAGAATGGCAAGCGCCTCATGCCGTGGATGCGCGCGCAGCCCGACCGGCCCGCATGGATCGTCGCAAGCGATGCGCGCCGCGCACGCGACACGGCCGAATTTGTGCGCGATGGCTACGAGGTGGCGAACGGTCATCTGTGTTTCGACCACCGCCTGTACCACGCGTCGTCCACGACGATGCTGGATGTAGTGCGAGAATTGCCTGACATATGCCCCTCAGTGGCATTGGTGGGGCACAACCCTGGCTCGACGGAGTTCATCAACTCGATGCTTGGCGAAACTGCCCTCACCAATCTACCTACCTTTGGTATCGCGATCCTCGACGTGGAGTTGCCGTGGCTCGATGTGCATTTTGGCTGCGCGAGACTGTGCGGCATCCACACGCCCAAATCGCTTCGCAACAAACCGGAGTCGCCGTGAACCTGGCCAAGTCCGCGCTCGATATCGGTCTCGCTACCAACCAGCGCGATGCGATGCTCGCATTCTGGCAATCCGAGATAGGGCTGCCGTTTTCCGAAACGCTGCCCGTTGGGCGCGGCGTGCATCAGCTGCGCCACGCCATTGGCGCGTCCGTATTGAAGATCAATCACAATCGCGAGCCGCTTCCCGCAACACCACCGGCTGGCTATCGACATCTAAGCATTGCGCGAGCTGGATTGGCCGCGCCGAGAGTGCTCCGCGATCCCGACGGCAACGGCGTCACGCTCGTACCCAGCGATCATGAGGGTATCAGCCAACTGCAGATCCACCTCGGCGTGCGTTCACTCGATGCGCATAGCGAGTTTTACGAACACGTACTGGGGCTGTCCCAAACCCCTGACGGACGCTTTCAGTGCGGCACGTCGCTGATCGCGATCGAACAGGACCGCAACGCGGGCAGTGACTCGCAGATGCAAGGCGTCGGGTACCGCTACCTGACGGTCCAGGTATTCGACGTCGTCAGCGAACATCGCGCAATCCTCGCACGTGGCGGTCTGGAGGGCGCCGCTCCACGACGTCTTAGTGAGGTGGCATACATCTCATTCGTTCGCGATCCCGATGGTAACTGGATAGAAATCTCCCAACGCAAGTCGATTACCGGCTCGCTGGACTAGCTCTTCTGCGCGGGGTATACGTATCCTCCGCCGCTGAACCGACAAGGACCTGAATCGATGATCTTTCTTTCCTTTCTGTTGCTCGCCGGGCTTACGTATCTGATCTGGCGGATCACGGACCAGCTGCCCGATCTCATATTTCGTATCAGCGAGATCCAGCGCGACGTTGCTGAGTTGCGGCGCGCGCTCGACGATTCGCGTGATTCGACGACCGCCGCCACAGCGTCCCCAAAATCCGACGATTCGACATCCTTTTCCTGACAATTCCGCGGAGGCGCGTGTGGCGTTGAAGCTCAGACCGCTGATGCGCGAGCGTGGAATTCGCGATCTCGATTGGCGCGTCTGGCTGGGCCTCGGATTGACGTTTGGCTGGCTGATCCTCGGCTACATCTACGTCGAGACCACGGTTGGTTGGGAGCGCTTCCGGCATTTACCTGTGGATTCGCTCGGCAATTTCCTCGAGGGGGGGTTCGCGCCCCTCGCCTTTTTGTGGTTGGTGATCGGCTATTTCCTGCAGCAGCGCGAGCTGGCGCAGAACACCGAAGTGCTGCGCATGTCAGTTCAGCAAGCCGAGATTCAGTCCCAGAACATGACCGCAAGTGAAGTCCACGCGCGCCAGGAGACTTTCCTGCGCGTTACCCAGACCGTCCGCCAGCAATTGGGCACGATCGTTGGTTTCCTTTTCATTTCCAGCCAAAGCGCCCTTGCTGACGGCAGCGTGACGAACGAAGAGCAAAGCAAGTTGTTCGCCCAACTGAGTCAGAACGACCCCGAGGTGTTTTCACGACGGATGCTGGAGACGCATATCGCCGCAGACAACGAGGAAGCCCGATTCAGGCTGTTCTATGGCACCGCGGTGCGCGCCCGCCATTCCAACAACTTCATCCATGTGTTCGAACGCCTGATCACGCGCGCAAAGGAAGTGGATAGCGACCAGCTGATTTGTGATGCGCTGTACTCGACATCGCATGGACTCGTGTATGGCATCGCAAAGCGACATCAGGGAAACGCATCGGCCGAATTCGCCAATCCCTCGCGCACGGGCACCAATATCCAGTTCTGAGTGAACAACCCGATGCGCAACCTTTTCGCTACGGCAGCACGAATCGACCAAGAAGCGTTTGATCCGGCATCTTCCGCCGAATCGGCGCTGCGCTGACGTGGACGATCCGCTAGTACGGCTGAGTCACGATCGCGGCCGCGCGCGCGACAAGACGGATCCGTGGGCGAATCTCTGCGTGGTATCCACGGTCGATGCGGATCACACCCCTCAGTCGCGCGTCGTGGTGCTGCGCGACCTCGAGGGACGCCTGGCGATCTTCGTCAATGGCAGCAGTCCCAAACACGCGGAGGTCGCACAGACCAAGCACCAGGCCGTGCTGATCTATCTCGCGAGCATCGGCGTGCAGTATCGCCTGACGACCACACTCGAAGCCGTGCCCCGCGCCATCGTGGCGGCGAGCTGGCTGGAACGGCCTCGAATCCCCAAGGTCATGGACTATCTCTACGAACAGGGCACCCCGCAGAGCGCCCGCATCGAATCACGCGACGCGTTAATGGCACGTTTCGCCGCGCTCGATGCGCAGCTTGCCGCCGATGTGACGGCACCCGATGCGGCACTCGGCTACTACCTTGTCGCCGATCAGATCGAACGCCTGGAGCTCGCGGGCGATCGCCCGCATATGCGCATCCACTTTCAGCGCACCGGGCGCAGCTGGCGCGCTACGACGCTGATCCCATGACCGCGCAACGTGATCATTCGTCGATCACAGGCACGATGCCAATCAGGTTCTTGAAGCAAGTGGCCACCGCGGTCTCAATGAATCCCTTCACGAAGGGTGATTCCTCCTCGCCTGCGCGTACTGCCGCGTACAGCGTGGGCCAGATGCCTTCTTCGCCTAGCGACCGCGCCACGACGTAGTCGTTCTCTAGATACTCGTGCAGTGCCCAATTCGGCAGGCACGTGACGCCGCGCCCACTGGCCACGAGCTGAATCATCATGGCAGTCAGCTCCGCGGTCCGGATTCGCACCGGCTCACAGCCGGCGGGATCCAGGAAGGCGGAGAATATGTCCAGTCGAGAGCGATCCACTGGATAAGTTATCAGCACCTCGCCCGCCAGATCCTGTGGCTCCACCCATGCCTTGCCCGCAAGTGTGTGGCTGGTCGCCACTGCCAGCTGAGCTTCGTACGAAAATAGCGGGCAGTAGGTGACGTCCAGTTCGCGCAACGGATCCGCCGTGATGACCAGATCGAGATCACCGCGGCCGAGTGCCGGCAACGGCGCGAAGTTGAACCCGCTGGAAATGTCCAGTTCCACATCGGGCCAACGCTCGCGGTACCGGTTGATTGCTGGCAACAGCCAATCGAAACAGCTGTGGCATTCGATGGCCATGTGCAGACGACCGACTTCGCCGCCAGCAAGCCGTTCGAGATCCCGCTGCGCGCTATGCAGCAGGGGCAGCACATCGTCGGCCAGGCGCAGCAGGCGTTTGCCGGCTGACGTGAAACGAACGGGCCGCGTTTTGCGCACGAACAGCGCGCACCCGAGCCGGTCCTCGAGATCTTTCAGTTGATGCGAAAGGGCCGACTGCGTGAGGAATACCCGCTCGGCGGCCTCGACCAGACTGCCAGTGTCACGCAACGCGGCGAGGGTCCGAAGGTGACGCAGTTCAAGCACTAACATGAGCGATACTGATAGTACGGGCTAGAGCCAATGCATGATATTCATCATCGCGGCTGCTGTCATGGGGTCCAAAGCCCGCCGCGACCCACAGAAGTCACGCGAAAAAGTGTGCGCGCGTGCACATTGTGCCCAGGAATGCTCCTCTACAATTTCCCCAATTGAACAGCTCACTACAACAAAGCCAAAAGATATGTTCAGCCCGACCCGCACGGTAATCGACGCATTCGTCGAGAACGTGATTACCACATTTGAGAAGGCCTTTCCCGGCGCCGAGCACGCGCAGATGGGAGTGTTTGAACAGAGCACGCGGATGGCGCTTGAGTCGCTGACGAACTCCGACTGCAGCTACCACGATCTACACCACACCATCATGGTCACGGATGTGGGGCAATCGATTCTATGGGGTCGGCTGACGGCGCAAGGCGACGTCTCGGCGGACGATTGGCTGCATGCGATTCTGGCGATGGTCTACCACGACATCGGATTCATCCGCGGCATCCTCAAAGGGGATCGCGGCGGCCGCTACATCGTCAACGAATTCGGCGATACCGTGGTGCCCCCGTCCGGCGCAACAGACGCGTATATGGCGCCGTATCACGTTTCCCGCAGCTGCCTGTTCGTCAAGGAACGCTTCGCTACGGAGCGGCTGATCGACGCCGGTACACTGATTCACCACATCGAAATGACTCGCTTCCCCGTGCCGCGTGATGCGTTCTATCAGCGCGTCGGCGATTTCTCGGGGCTGGTGCGGGCGGCGGATCTGATCGGGCAAATGGCGGATCCGCAGTACATTCAAAAGCTCTCCAAACTGTTCATGGAGTTCAACGAAACAGGCGAAGCCGAACGCCTCGGCTACGAAGACCCCGGCGAACTGCGCGCCGCGTACCCGGCATTCTTCTTTGAGCGCGTTCGGCCCTATATCTCGGAAGGGTTACGTTTCTTGCGCAAGACGCAGGAAGGACAGCTGTGGATTGCGAATCTGTTCAGCCATGTATACGCCGAACAACACAGCGAGCCCTCCTACGGACCGGAGCGACGTCAGCGGGATGACGCTCCCACCGATTTCCGTCGTCGTGCCAGCGACCGGCCGCTGCCGCAAGTCGCCGTGGGTAACGGCTGAAGCGGAACTGGCGGGCGCACGCCTCAGAAGCGTTCCATTGCAAAGAAGACAATCAGGAAGAACCCTGGGAACACCAGCGCCGCGTACACGGCGAGGTTGAGGATCTCGTTCTGGCGCGCATCCTCATCCAGGCGCAGCCGATTGCCGATCAGCAACCACAGTGAACCCGCTGCAACCACCGTCAACACCAGCGTAAGAACTATAGCGGCCACTGCTGCGCCTTTCGAGAACCGCTACTGCTGGGCCAGCTGCAGCATGTTGCGCGGCTTGGCGCCGCTGAGATCCGAAATCTTCGCGTAGTTCTCGGCGATGTCTTCCGCCGTCGCATCGGTGCCGAGATCGACACCCGCATTTTCCACAATGCATGCGATTGAGTAGCGCCCGCCGGCCGCCTGCATGACCACACCATTCGGCGCGCCTTCACTGCATAGGTAGAGCACCGCCGGAGTGATCAGCTCGGGGCCGAAACGCTTCAACGCTTCTGCCGGCATCAGATTCTCAGTCATGCGCGTCGCGGCCACCGGGGCGATGGCATTCGTGAAGACGTTGTTCTTCGCGCCTTCGACCTTCAGCGTATTCATGAAACCCACCAGGCCCAGTTTCGCAGCACCGTAGTTGGTCTGCCCGAAGTTGCCGTACAAGCCTGACGGCGACGTGGTCATGACAATGCGGCCGTAGTTCTGCGCGCGCATGATCGGCCATGCCGCACTGGTGCAGTACATCGACCCCATCAGATGGACATCCACCACGGCACGGAAGTCTTCGACCGTCATTTTGGTGAAGCTCTTGTCGCGCAGGATGCCGGCATTGTTGATGAGGATGTCGATGCGTCCCCACGCATTCATGGCCGCTTCAATCATGCTCTTCGCACCCAGCACGTCGGATACGGACCCACCGTTGGCGATCGCCTCTCCCCCGGCAGCCTTGATCTCCTCGACAACGTGCTGCGCCGCCTCAGAAGAACCACCCGTGCCGTCCATTGCACCGCCGAGGTCGTTGACTACAACCTTTGCACCGCGTGCCGCGAGTTCCAGCGCGTGACAGCGACCCAAGCCACCGCCGGCGCCTGTGACGACCGCAACACGTCCTTCGAAATTGATACTCATTGATTCACTCCGTAGTGGGGCCGATTCGCAAAGGCGGCGATTCTACACGCATCCGCCGCGCCGGCGCCAAACGGCGGTCGCTACGGCCGCAACGGAAATGCCGTGGGACCCGGCAGCGCCGCAAGCCGGGGTTGAATCCACTCGATCCAGTCACACAAGGCCGGGCGCGTTTCGCGCGGATCGATCAGTTCATGGACGGCAAAGGACTCAGCACGTGGAAACGGCGATCGCGCGTTCTTCAATCGCGCTTCGAGTTCTGCGCGTTTGGCTTCCGGATCTGCCGCGGCCGCGATTTCACGATGGAACGCGACCGCCACCCCACCTTCGATGGGCAGTGCGCCCGACTCAGCGGACGGCCACGCCAGCACGTAGGCGTGCGGCGCGTAATGCGCGGCAGTCGCCACACCAAATCCCTTGTGGATTTGGATCGATGCCCAGGGCACCGTTGCCTGCGCCGCGGCTGCCACGGCAGCCATCCCGTAGCGAATCGTGCCAGCCCGTTCTGCCTCCGGGCCAATCATGAACCCGGGTTGATCAATGAAATTGACGACGGGGATGTGGAAGGTCTCACACAGCTCGACGAAACGCCTGTACTTCTGCGCCGCAGCTGCCGTCATCGCGCCAGCATAGTGGCGACAGTCATTGGCGAGCACACCCACGCTCTGCCCGTTCAGCCGCGCCAGCCCCACAATCTGACTCGGCCCGAAATTCGCGCCCATTTCGAAGAATGAATTCGTATCCAGCACGAGTCGCACGATGCGGCGCATATCGAACGGCGCGTTGGCATCGCGCGGCACGATGGACAGCAGTTCGGATTCCGAGCGTCCTGCCGGATCATCGCAACTGTCGCGGCGCGCGAGTTCCCATACGTTGGATGGCAGATAGGAAAGGAACCGGCGGATCTGCCGGAACGCATCCGACTCGTCCTCGGCGACGTTATCCACCACACCGCTCTTGGAATGTACCGCGACGCCGCCGAGCTGATCTTTACTGAGCTTTACGCCGAGCGCGCGCTCCACAAGCGCCGGTCCGCCGATCAGCACCTGCGCTGTGTGCCGCGTCATCACCGAGAAATGCGACGCCACCAGGCGTCCAGCCGGAAATCCCGCCACCGCACCGAGCGCCGCTGACGCGACGGGTACCTGGCCCATGGCATCGGCGATCACCTTGAAACGCGGCTCAGCGAACACCGGTTCACCCACAGTGCCGCCCTTGCGATCAGACCCGCGTACGCTGCCGCCTCCGCCCTCGAGCAGACGCACCAGCGGAACACGGTACTGCAGCGCCAGATGCTCGGCATAGACGCTCTTGCGCAGCCCCGCGGCATTCGGCGAACCGCCTTTCAGCGTGAAGTCTTCACCGCCAACCACGATGCGCCGACCGCCAATCTCGCCAAATCCGACGACGTAATTCGCCGGAACGAATTCGCTGAGGCTGCCGTCGTCGGCATAGTCGGGAATGGCGGTGGCGCGGCCGTGCTCCTGAAAAGAGTTGGCGTCCAGCAACGCCGCGATGCGCTCCCGGATGGTGAGCCGACCACGCGAATGCTGTTTCGCGATCGCCGCTTCACCGCCTTGCTGCGCCGCCAGCGCACGGCGTCGCAGCAGCTCGTCAACTTCAGTTTTCCACGACATGCTAACGAAACGCTGCGGGGGCGTGATTCAACCCGGGTTCCTGAATGCTGGCGCCCGGTTCTCGAAATTCGCCTTGACGGCTTCGAGCTGATTAGGTGTCCCGATCAATGACCCCTGCAAGTTCTGCTCCAGCTCGAGTCCGGTCGCGGGATCTGCATGCCAGGCCGTTTCGAACAGCCGCTTCGCCGCGCGAATGGCGTCCGGTGATTTGCTCGCGATCTCGCGCGCCAGGGACATCGCCGCGTCGAGCGGGTCCTCCGCCACACGCGTCACAAGCCCCAACGCTTGTGCCTGCGCGCCACTCAGCACGCGGCCACTGAAGGTCAGTTCCTTCGCGACGTCGAGCGGTACGAGATCGCGCAAGGTTTGGGTGAGTGACATATCAGGAATCAGTCCCCATTTGATTTCCATCACTGATATTTTTGCATCAGGTGCAGCAATGCGAATATCGGCACCTAGCGCGATCTGGCAACCGCCGCCATAGGCAACGCCGTGAATGGCTGCGATGACTGGCACGGGCAACCGCTTCCAGACCATGGCCGGGCGTTGCGCGCGATTCTCAGGTTGCTCCGGGGTTTTCTCGAATAGATTGGCGGAGCTCGCTCGAGCTTTGGGCTCGCCACCGCCCGCCATGCCCTGAAAACTCGAGAAATCCAGGCCCGCACAGAAGCCGCGACCATTCCCGGACAACACCACCACGCGCACGTCGTGCGCATCGCGCAGCGATTCGCCGGCTGCGATGATTGCATCGAACATCTCCGGACTGAGCGCGTTGTACTTATCGGGACGATTGAGTCGAACGTCGGCAATTCCGGCCGACTTGGTGATGGTGACGAGAGCGGTCATGGTCTGCGCCTGGCGATGAGAGAAGGCGGCAGTCTGACATAGGCTTTTGCCAGTGACAAAACGCGGATGAGCTGCGTCCAGAACGGGTGTAGATCAGGTCGCAACCACCACCAATACGTCGCCTTCGGATACGGCCTGCTCGCCCCTAACGAGCACCTCCTTGACGCGTCCCGCGATGGGGCTTTCCAGCGGAATCTCCATTTTCATGGACTCGAGGATGATGAGCACATCGCCGGCTGCGACGCGATCGCCTACGTCGACTTCAATCTTCCAGACGCTCCCTGTCACTTCACACGCCACGCGATAGTCAGCCATGTTTCATTCGCCTCACGACTAATTCCATGTTCATCTGCGTTCGCTCATTTGCGACAGGAATCGCGCGTACTCGCGCCAGGCAGCGTCGAATCCGCCGAGGCCACGCTGCACGGTGCCAGACGTGCTCGCGCCTTGAGTAGCCGCCGCCGCCACTCGCGCAACGATGCGCTCGACAATTGCCAGATCGAAGCCCAGTTCAAATATGTCCGTATCCGCTCCGCCCCGGTGGTCAGCCGGCTTGTCGAGGGTTCGCCCGGCCAGCACTGCACGTAGCTGCGACGCGGCTGCTACATCAGTTGCAACCAGCTCGAGCGACTGTTCAAGCATCCAGCGCGAAAACGCGCCCGGTGCGGCGCAGCGCGGCTTGTATTCGTCCCATTCCATCAATTGCTTGCCGCACCTGGGTCTGGGCTCGCCGCGCGCACCATCGCGCGAGCTACGGCAACTCGACCGAGCTACCGGTCAAGCGCTGGTATGCCTCGCGGTAGCGGGCCATGGTTGCAACGATGATTTCGTCGGGCAGCGTAGGGCCCGGTGGCATTTTGTCCCACCCCCCCGACGCCACGAGCGTCTCCAGATAGTTGCGGACAAATTGCTTGTCGAAGCTCTCCTGTTCCGCGCCGGGTCGCCATCGATCTGCGGGCCAGAACCGCGAGCTATCCGGCGTGAAGATCTCGTCGATCAGCAATGGTCGCGGTTCGCCGAGCATCGTGCCGAACTCGAATTTGGTGTCCGCCAGGATGATGCCGCGCTCTAGTGCATAGGCGGACGCCAGTCGATACAGATCCAGGGTCGTTTCGCGTAGCCAGCGCATCAGATCCACGCCCACGATATCCGCGCCATCATCGAAGCTGATGTTCTCATCGTGCCCGGTTTCTGCTTTGGTCGATGGTGTGAATATGGGCTCCGGCAGGCGGTCACCATTACGCAAACCCGGTGGCAGCGCTATCCCACATACCGCGCCCGTCTTCTGGTAGTCCTTCCAGCCGCTACCGGTGAGATAGCCACGCGCGATGCATTCGATCGGAATCACGTCCACTTTTCGGCACAGCATGATGCGGCCAGCCAGCGATTTACGTTCAGCGGCGTTGAGTCCCTGAACATCCGCAACATCCGTTGAGACCAGATGATGATCCACCTGGCCTTCGAACCGCGCGAACCAGAACCGCGAGAGTTGGGTCAACACCACGCCCTTGCCCGGAAGCCCATTCCCCATCACGACATCAAATGCGCTGATTCGATCCGTAGCGATGATGAGAATGCCGTCTGATCCATCGGAAAGCTTCGCGTCGTATAGATCTCTTACCTTGCCGATACGTCGATTCGGCAACGCGAGACTGGTTGTCATCAATGCATTGGTCACTTCGCTACCTCGCGGTGCTTCCGCCGTCGGCCATGTAGACGGAGCCGGTAAGAAAGGCGCTTTCATCACTGGCGAGAAACAACATCAAGCGCGCAATCTCATCTGGCGTGCCATACCGTTGCAGCGGAATCTGGCTTCGAATCATTTCCTTGGCAAGTTCGGCTCCGCCCGGCGCCATGCCTTCCTCGAGACTGCGCATCATGCGCGTCTCCACCGGGGATGGATTGACCGTGTTGACCCTGATATTGAACGCAGCGCACTCCAATGCGGCGGAGCGCATCATGCCGATGACGGCATGCTTGCTCGCGATGTATGCCGAAACGCCCGGTGCTCCCGTCACTCCAGCTGTGGACGACGTGATGATAATGCTGCCGCCGCCGCGTTCCTTCAGCGCGGGAATGTTGGATTTCAAACCGAGCCACACGCCGCGCACATTTACGGCGAGAACCTTGTCGAATACTTCGATGTCGTAGTCCGTGATCGGTTTGACAATTCCCTCAGTACCGGCGTTGGCAAGAAACGCATCGACCCCGCCGTATCGCGCGCGCGCCACTTCGACGAAACGATCGTTATCCTCAGGTCGCGTCACATCCCCGACGCAGTAGCTGACCGCGTCGCTACCAATCCCGCCAACGGCTTCTTTGAGTGCCTGTTCGGTAAGATCCACCAGGAGGACGTTGGCGCCCTCTGCGGCGAACAAAGAGCCGGCTGCCCGCCCGATGCCGCCGGCACCGCCTGTGATGATTGCTACCTTGCCTTTCAGTCGACCCATGGCCAGCCCCCAGCCTCAACCGTCGAGCGCGTTATGAAAATCGGCAAGCAGATCTTCGACTTCTTCGATGCCTACAGAAATGCGTATCAACGAGTCCGCGATTCCCATCGTGGCGCGGCGTTGCGCGCCCATCTCGTGGTAGATGGTGTGCGCCACCGGAATTGCGAGCGTGCGATTGTCGCCGAGGTTGCTCGACTTGATCACTACGTCGAGCCGATTGAGGAAGTCGAATACGTCAACACCCGGGTCAAGCTCGAAGCTGAACAGCGCGCCAGGATGGCGGAACAGCCGTTGCGCCAGTGCGTGCTGCGGATGACCAACCAATCCCGGGTAGTACACCTGGACAACTCGAGGGTCGCGCGCTAACGCTTCAGCGAGAACGCGCGTGCTGGCGCATTGTCTTTCGAGACGCAGCGCCAAAGTTTCCGCGCCGATCGCGATGTGGTGCGCAGCCTCCGGTCCCAACGATGCACCAAAGTCGCGCAGTCCCTTCTTTTTGATCTGCGTCACGCCCCATAGGCGAGAATCACCCTTGCGGTAATCCTCCGAGATATTGGTGAACGCGCGCCAATCAAACTGGCCTTGCTCGGTGATGGCGCCCCCCAGGACATTGCCGTGGCCACCGATGTACTTGGTCAGCGAATTGATCACGAGGCTAGCCTGCACGCGCCGCGGCTGAAAAAGATATGGCGAAGTCATCGTGTTGTCGACGACGTAGATCAGTCCGCGCGTCGCACACAGCTCGCCAATTGCTTCCAGGTCGGCCACCTGAGTGCGCGGGTTAGCGATTGTCTCGACAAAGACGAGACGTGTCGCGGAAGTCAATGCAGCCGCCACGGCATCGACCGACGTGGCGTCGACAAATGAAACACCAACACCGTGCGCCGCAAAGCTGGTGAACAGGCTGTTCGTATTACCAAACAAAAACGCGCTAGAGACGAAATGGTCTCCGGCGCGCAGCAACGAAAACAGCATCGTACCGATCGCACCCATGCCGGTGGCGAAGCAAACCGTACCGAGACCACCTTCCATTCGCGTGATCTTCTGTTCCAACGCCTCTACTGTCGGATTGACCTGACGGCCGTACGAATAGCCCTTGCGTGCACCTTGAAAAACCGCCGCAAGATCCCGCGCGTCGTCATAGCCGTAGGCCACATTGGAATGAACCGGCTTGTGCAATGAACCATGTTCGATGGGCGATCGACGATCTGAATGAACTATGGTGGTGGTAAATCCCGCCATGAAGTTTTGGACTTAGGAAAAGTTGGCCATGTTACGTGACGAGCCGGGCACGAACCAGTATCAGAGGGTCGATGCGGCTACGTCGGACTCCGAATCGAGATGTACGAGCGGCATGAAGGGATTGCGATCAAGCAACGACGTGAGCTCATCTGCAGGGACGGGCCGGCTGAAAATGTAACCTTGTACCTCGCTGCAGCCTTGCGACTTCAGATACTTCAGCTGCGTGCGCGTCTCGACACCTTCCGCAATGAGATCCAGATTGAGCCCTCTCGCCATCGCAACAATTGCATTAATGATGCTGGCGTCGCCCTGATCCGCGCGAATATCACCGACAAAACTACGGTCGATCTTGAGGGTGTTGACTGGAAAATGCTGGAGATAGCTCAACGATGAGTAGCCTGTGCCAAAGTCGTCGATTGCGATGCGCACACCCGCTTTCCGGAGCGCCCTGAGTTTCGGCACGATGACTTCGAGATCGCGCATGATCGCATTTTCCGTGATCTCGATCTTCACGCGGTCTGCTGGCAGACCAGACGCTTCGAGGTTCGCGATGAACCGGTCGAGAAAGCCATCTTGTTCCAGCTGCTGGGACGACATATTCACCGAGAGTCGCACATTGCCATGACCGGCTCGGCTCCACTGCGCGACTTCCCCGAAGGCATGCACTTGCACCCATTCATCCAGTTGCGTGATGAGCCCCGTCTCTTCTGCCACAGACAGGAAGTCCGCTGGTTCAATCAGGCCGCGACGCGGGTGCTGCCACCGGACCAGCGCCTCCACGCCGATGATGCGCCCATCGTTGAGATCCACCTGGGGTTGGTAGTGGACGCGCAGTTGTCCGCTTGCCAACGCATTGCGCAATTCTCGTTCAAGGGACAACCGTGTCGAAAACTTGTGGTTCATCTCATCCGAGAAGAACTGATAGCCGTTCTTGCCGCGGCCTTTGACGTGGTACATCGCAATGTCGGCGCTCTGGATCAGCGATTCGACCGAGTCGCCCGCTTCTGGATACATAGCGATTCCGATGCTCGCGCCGACAAACAGCTCGTGCCCGTCAAGCACGAACGGCGCCGCGAGTTTGTCGAGAATTTTGCTCGCAATCACCACGACATCGTCGCGCGTGCGAACCTCGGGTAGCAACAACGTGAACTCGTCCCCGCCAAACCTCGACAACGTATCGCCGCCACGCAAGCAGCCCTGCAACCGGTTAGCCACAGCCTTCAGCAAACGATCGCCCATCGTATGACCGAGCGTATCGTTGACGATCTTGAATCGATCCAGATCGAGAAACATCACCGCCAACCGGCGCTTGTTCCGCTGCGCCTGCGTTATGGCGAGGCTGAGCCGGTCCTTCAACAACGCGCGGTTCGGCAGATGTGTCAGAAGGTCGTGGTACGCCTGAAAATTGATGACCTGCTCTGCTTCCTTGCGTTCGGAAATGTCCCGCGCAGTGCCATAGCTGCCCAGAAAATTCTCGCGCGTGCGTTCGCCGTGCTCCGAGTACTTCCCCTCGGACGTGAGATCCATCCAGACAACTTGCGGATGAAGCGACGCCGCGCTGCCGCGCGAGCGCCGGCTGCGAACTCTCAATTCGACGTTGTGGGTCGCCCGATCGCCGGTACGCCGCTCGTTGAACAGATTGCGTGCGGCATCCAAGTCTTCTTCGTCGACCAATTCCGAGTAGTGCTTGCCCAACAATTCTTCTTTCGGAATTCCCAACAGAGTTTCAACCCGGTCGTTCAGGAATTCGAAGCAGCCGTTCCGATCAAGCATGTAGACGAGGTCCGGTGAGCTGTTGACGATGAAGCGATGGAGCGCTTCTGACTCCTTGAGCTGTTGCTCCATCAGTACGTTGCTGCGCACGAGTTGACGATGTCGCACCGCCTTCTCCAGCGCCGCAATGAGCTCGGCGGGTTCGTAGGGTTTGCGCACGAAGTCGAATGCGCCGCACGTGAGCGCACGCCTTACCGGGGCGAAGCTCGCATCCCCGCTGACCACAATGAACGTCGCGGAGATATCACGAGCGGCCGCGTACTCAAGCACATCGTGCCCATTCACTTCCGGCATGATCAAGTCGAGCAACACGACATCGAATATCTGTGAATCAAGGCGCGAGAGGGCGGCCTTGCCTCCCAATGCCTCGACTACGTCGTAGCCATGCAGCGTCACAACCTCTGCGAGGCTCTTCAACAGCTCCGGCTTGTCGTCAACGAGCAGCAGGCGCACCGGGGTTTGCGCGGCGACGCGCGCCGATTCAGCTGGCGTCAAACGATCAATTTCGCCAGCACCGCGTTGCGCGCTCGTCACAGAATCGTTTTGCATCTGTATAAACTCTGCCATTTCGACGCACGCAACCAGTGCGCGACCGTAATCCTATCTGCGGCCCGTTTCCAGCCAATGTCTGCAATGCGAATGCGCCAACTGCTTGTCCGCCGTGAGCTAGCGTCGGAATTTTCGCTTCACGCTATTGAGGTCGCGCCGCCGAACATCGGTCCAACCGTTTGAATTGTATTGAATTAGCTCGGAAATGACGATCGATTTGATGCTGTTTTGATGTCATTGCCGGGGCGACCCGTGTCGGAATAAGCTTCAAAAAAGCGCTGGGCTGGGGGCACCGACAATGAAGCAGACCTGGGAGCGGTTCGTCGTTCGATTTCCTCCACCGCTACGCCGACGTGTAGACGAAGCGGCCAAGTATTATCGACGTAGCGTGAACGCCGAGATCATCATGCGATTGGATCATTCGCTAAGTGGCATCCCAAAACTGTCATTTGAGCACGCAATCGAACCACCGATGTTCGAGTTGATCGAGAAAAGCCTCCGCGCAAATCTCACAGACGAGGAACAGCGATTGGTTCTCGGCTATCGTCGCCTATCTGGCACACAGCGAAGAGCGCTGTTGGAACTTCTGGGCGGCTAACGCTCGTAAACCATGCGGTACATCCGCGTCCCGCCATTGTCCTATCGCGAGTGGCGGCTCCACCTTACCGACGCATCGCGCGAAAGCGTACGATACGCGCGCAACCACATGCCCATCCTGGGTGCCGCTGCGATCACTTGCCTCATCGGCTACTACTTCATCTGGAGGTATTTGTACCCAGATGACTACGAGAGCTTGCTCGTTAGATCCATCGGCGCCGCAATCGCTCTGCCCGTGATGTTCGTCGCCAAGCTTCCGAAATCGCTGCGTTCGTGGTTGCCTCTCTATTGGTCGTTTGCTCTTACGTACGTTCTACCGTTCGTGTTCGGGTACATGCTCGCTCAGAATGCCGCCCATGCAATCGCTGTCGGCGACACAGACATAATATGGCCGCTGCAGAATGTTGTGGCGCTCGTGCTCTTCATCCTCTTGGTTAACGATGGTGTGCTCGCGACCGTTCTATGGGTGGTGGCGACAATTGCAATCGTTGCAATAGTCTTTCTCATCAACACATCGCCAAACCTACCAGAGCTTCGACGGGTCTACCTTGATCCCATGCCTCTGTACGGCTTCATTCTCATAATTGGGAGTGTGGCGATGCGAAACCGCGAGATCATCGAGCAAGAGAAGCTTCACGCTGTTGCTCGAGTCGCGAACAATCTGGCGCACGAGTTGCGCACACCCTTGCTTGGTATCCGGGCCCTCGCGCAAGGGATCAGTTCGCACTTGCCTACTCTGATTGAGGCACACGATCTCGTGATCAAGCACGGCCTCCCAATTGAGCCCGTTCGGCGCCGCCACATCGAGCGCTTGCGGCACGGGCTCGAAGAAATCGAAATCGAAACCAATCAGTCCAACAGCATCATCGACCGGTTGCTGATCAACGCGAGTGAAACACCGATAGAGGACCATGTTTTCGAACGATTCTCAGCACAACAGTGCGTTCTGAAGACGCTGCACCGATACCCGTTCACCGGGCGTTCTGAGCGCGACCTGATCAAGCTGGAGCTTGACCGGGACTTTCAGATCATGGCACCGCCGGCGCTCGTCAATCACATTCTGTTCAATCTACTGAGGAACAGCCTGTTTTATGTGACTAAGGCGGGAAAGGGACGCATCACAATCCAACTCATGAGTTCGCACCGCCAACGGGACCACATCATCGTGCACGATACCGGGACCGGTATTGCCCCAAGGTACATTCGCAGAATTTTTGAGCGGTTTTTCACGACGTCGGAGTCAGGCCAAGGTGCGGGGATCGGCCTCAGCTATTGCCGAATGGTGATGGAAGGACTCGGAGGCTCGATCGTCTGTCGATCCAAGTTTGGGGCCTATACCCGCTTTGTGCTGACATTCCCGCGACTCGCGCATGACTGAGGATTCCATCCTCCCATACGCGCACCCAACCACGGTGATCCTCGTTGATGACAACGAGCTGTTCCTGCGGACACTCGACTTACGAATGCCTGGCGACATGGCCTACCTTCTTTATCACGATCCCAGGCAAGCGCTGACTCGCATTAACGAACGGCCGATTCTTTCGCCAATCCCGAACCGATGCGCTGAGCCGCCGACGGCAACGTTGCACTGGCCCGGCTCAATCATGAGACTCGATCTCAATCTGATCGAGCAAGAGATCCACCAAACCGAACGGTTTCGACGGGTCTCCGTCGTGGTTGCAGACTATGCAATGCCGGCGATGACGGGCCTTGAGTTCTGCGCGCAGATCGTTGATCCGGGCGTGAAGAAAATTCTAATGACAGGCACCGCAGATGAGACAGTAGCTGTCAGAGCATTCAATGAAGGCGTGATCCATCACTATGTTCCCAAGAGCCGGACAACGACGTTGGACGCGGTTGTGGACGGCGCGCGCCAGTTGCAACGGGAGTACTTCCTGGATCAGCAACGCGCAATTCAGGAAACGCTGCTGCTCGATCCACCACCACTACTTGAAGACCCTGCGGTGATCGAATACTTCGCGGCCGAACGAAAGAAACATCGAATCGTCGAGCACTATCTTGTCGGCGATCCACCCGGCTTCATTTGCGTATCCGCGCGAGGCGCGCTGTCTAGATTTCTCATACTCAGCAACACCGAGGTGACACAGCAGGTCGACTACGCCGCGCGGCAGGGAGCACCACTGGACGTTGTGCAGGCAATCGCGAGGCGCACGAGAATCGGCTATTTCTTCGACGGCGCCGAGAACTACTCCGACGAACCATATCCTTGGCATGCGTGTCTGTACGCGCCAACGCGGCTGCAAGGAAAACAGGAATGGTGGGTCGCACTGATCACCGACACCCCGATCGACATCGATTTCAATCCAGAAGACTCATCATTTCAGACATACCTGGATGAGCTGGACGCGAATATGTGAATCACCTGCAGTAGCGATCTTCTATCGCGTCACCGTGCTGTCGCAGCGCCTCCTTGACATCTTCAGACCCTTCCAGCTGGTCGAGCAGGGATCTATAGCTCGCAAGCGTCAAGCCGCCGGTTGAGGTGCCCACCAACTTTCTCCTCACGATTTGCCGCCATCGGAGTAGCTCGTCTGCTGTCAGCGCCGAGTCATTGCGCCGCGCGCGAAAGCGGAACAACAGTTCATTCAATCGGGCGTCGCCAAACATCACATCAGGCGATTGAGCACCGGACAGTAGCTGTCCGAGCGCGCGAGCGCATTGGGCGCGGTCCGCGCTGCTGAGGAACCCGTCATACAGCGCAGCGTCAGCGTCGAGCTGTGGTTCTCGCGGTGACCGCGAGTACACCGCCGCCAATCTGAGGCGCAGCTCGCCTGCGCGCTTGAAAATATCGAACTGCCTCTGCGCATGCTCGATATTGATCCCAAGCCGGCTAGCGTCCTGGCTACGCAAACTAGCGAGTGGCGCCACGAAGGGGCAACGATTAAGGCGGATCTCCTTCAGGCCCGGTCTCGTCTGGGGG
>JAQBCT010000010.1:0-6382 GCA_032124855.1 Gammaproteobacteria bacterium | reverse complement strand
GTCACCGCCGGCCTCGGCGCGATGCTCGCGACCGTGCTGGCGGTGTTGCTTCTCACCCAATATTTTTGACGTGCGCTAGCGGCGCAGATAGTCATTGCGTTGCGCGCGGTCCGGCGTGAGATATTCCACGAACTCCCAGTCGTTGCCCTCCGGGTCGTGAAAGTAGATCCGCCGTCGCGCGGGATGGTCGTCGAATCGCAAGTTGTGCTGATACCCCGCTGTCTCCATGCGCTGGCGCAGCGCATCGACACCGTCCACCTCGAAGCCCAGATGATTGAGGCCGCAGGTGTTGCCATACGGTGGCCGCGATTCACCTGCACCCAGGCTCGTCAACGCGACATAGCACTCGTCATCGCCGAAGTGGTACCACGGCCGACCAAAGTCATCCAGGCCTTCGCCGCGAACGCGGAAGGCGGGGAATGCGGTGCCAAGAAAGCGCATCACAGCGGCCGCATCGCGCACACTCACGTTGGCATGCTCAAGGCGTTGCATGGTCGGTTCCCCTGTATTTGATTTAGAAAGATAGTGCTTTCTTTATTTGAACTTGTCGAGTGCTTTTTGAAAGCATTTTCTTATAAAATGTGGCGCATCAAGAACGAGGGGCATATGGCCGCCGATTCGATCATCGCAAGCGACCGCACCGTGGACCGGATTCTGTTCGCACTGAAGACCCGTGGCCCCCTGAGCACGGCTGCCCTGGCCAGGCTGATGCGCATGTCGGTTCCTGGTGCGCGTCAACACCTGCAACGCCTGCTGCAGGATGATCTGGTCGAGTCTGCGCAACGCAACGAAGGCGTCGGCCGGCCAGCGCTTTACTGGAATCTCACCGACACCGCCGTGGCGCGCTTCCCCGACACGCACGCCGAGTTGTCGCAGCAGATGATCGAAGCAATCCGCACCACCCTGGGCGACGCCGCGCTGAACCGCGTGGTCGCAACCTGTCAGCGGCAGATGGAGACCCGCTACGTGACTGCCATCGACGGCGCCCGGCGCATTGCCACGAAGCTCGAGCGGCTCGCGGGCGCGCGCACCGCTGACGGCTACATGGCACAGGTGGAGGCGACCGACGCAGGTTGGCTGTTCGTTGAAAATCACTGTCCGATCTGCGCCGCCGCCACGCAGTGCCAGGGTTTCTGCGCGGGCGAACTCGCCATGTTCAAGCGCCTGCTCGACGGCGCTTGCGTGGAACGCACGGAACACATCGTCAGCGGCGCCCGGCGCTGCGCCTATCGCATCACGCGGGCCGCCTGAGCCCTCACGCCCGGAGACGCATCCATGACTGCTGCACAACGATTCAAGGATCGAACGATCACCTTCGGCAACGGGGCCACGGGTGAAGTCGTCTCGATCGCCAGCGCCAATCCCAGCAATTATCACCAGATGTTGAACGACCGTGAGGCAATGCCCCGGGTGACAGTCGACGGGCAGCTGTTCATGCCACCGCATGCCACGACGGCCGTACCGCTGGTCATCGTGGTGCCCGGTAGTCTGAGCGTCGCGCCATCCCATCTCGCGCATGCCGAGGCGTTCACCAACATTGGAATTGCCAGTTTCGTGCTCGACCCCTTCGGGGCGCGCGGGGTCACCTCGACCGTGGCCAACCAGACGCAGTTCTCATTCGCGGCCAGCGCCTACGACGTCATGGTGACGGCCCGAGAGCTGGCCAAGCGCCCGCAGATCGACGCAAAGCGGATCGCGTTGCAGGGTCACAGCCGCGGTGGCTCTGCGGTCTTGAACGCGATCATGCGGCGACTCAACTCACCCGTATTCGACGGTACCTTCGAGGTGCGCGCAGTGCTTGCCGCCTATCCCTGGTGCGGGCATCAACCCCTCGACCCGGACGTTGGCACCACACATGTGCGCGTGCTCGTCGGCGAGCAGGACGACTGGGTGTCGCCGCAGCAGGCGCAGGGATTGGTGCAGGCGATGCGACTGCGCGGCGCCGACGCCACGATCCGCATCGTGGCCGGCGCGCAGCACAGCTTCGACCGCCACGAACCGCTGCAGCACATCGAAGACGCCGCCGTATCACCCCATGCGCCCACGGCATACCTGGCCGATGATGGCGCGTTCATTCATCCCACCACCGGGAAGAGCGATGCAGCGCTGATGGATCGCGATCTGGCGGTGTACGCACTGAAGGCCGGCTTCGGCCGCAAGGGTGCCACCATTGGCACCGAAGGCGACCAGGCCGCGCTGTTTCACAATGACATGATCACTTTCTTCGAGCGCGCGCTGCGCCCGTCCTGATTCAACGCTTTCACACAACCACAGGAGACAGCCCACGATGTCGGGTCAACTCACCGCTGCATCATGCATCGCAGCCCTCAGCCTCTACTGCAGCGCGTTCGCGCATGCCGACGTGATTACCACTCAGGACGGCTCGCGCCTGGTGGGCACCGTAAAGAAGGTCACACCAAACCTCGTCGAGATCGATACGAAATACGCCGGCGCACTGACCGTGCAGATGGCCGAAGTCACGGGTTTGCAGACCGACGCACCGCTCACCACCCGCCTGAATGACGAAACCACGGTCACCGGCGTCACGACGATGAGCGCCGACAGGTCGTTTCAAATCACCCACGAGACACTCGCGACATCCGCGGCGATCGAAGATATCAGGGCATCGTGGCTGCCCGACGCGGTGCCGCCACCCGAGTCCGGCTACGACCCGCGGCATTGGGTGACGACGGTGGGCGCGGATCTCACCGGCAAAAAGGGCAACACCGATCAATACGCGAGACACGTCGTCGGCGCCATGGCACTGGTGACGCATCGCGACGAACTGAAACTGTACGGCGCCTATACCAACGATCAGACCGACAACGACGAGACCGCCGATGAAACTAAACTGGGCGCATCGTATGTTGCGCACACGGCGGGATTCTGGGGCTGGTACATCCGCGGTGAAGGTGAGCGCGACACATTCGAGCAGATCAACCTGCGCGCCACGGGCTCCGCCGGTCTTTCGATGCTGGCAATCGACAGTCCCTCGCATACCTTGCGGTTCTTCACCGGTGTCGGCTATCGCAACGAATCCTACGAAGACGATCGCCCCAACGACAGCGTCGCAACCCTCGATATCGGCGTCTACCAGCGGTGGGAGCTCAAGCCCTGGCTGACGATGGTGAACAACATGGCCATCGCGCCGGCGGTCGATGACTTCGACAACTATCTATTCACCCAGGACTCGGCGTTCGTGATCCCCGTTGGGACGGGTCGCTGGTCGCTGCAGTTGGGCGTTGCGAACAACTACAACAGCCGGCCGGCGCCGGACAAGGACGCGCTGGATACGACCTACTACACGCGATTGTCGGTGATGTTCGAGTAGCGCCGTCAACCGAAGCGCGCGAACTGTTCGATATCGGCACGCGTCAGGATGCCCACCACGGGCGCGATCATCGGCGCCGTC
Organism: Gammaproteobacteria bacterium; assembly: GCA_032124855.1. Taxonomy (GTDB): domain Bacteria; phylum Pseudomonadota; class Gammaproteobacteria; order Pseudomonadales; family Azotimanducaceae; genus DATJGR01. The sequence continues at coordinate 2,970 of JAQBCT010000010.1, read as the reverse complement.
GTGCGCCGTACGCACGCTGCTTCGGCGCCCGTTCGATCCAGCTTCTGGAGTGCTTCGAAGATGGTCGCCCGGAAGTCGACGGACGTGACGTCCTGACGCAGACCCGGCACCTGCATCAGATCGATGTGCGCCGCGCCGTGCAGATCGTCGCTGTCGAGGTAGCGGCGCAGATCATTTGCGTTGAGCACGCAACGCAACCGGCCCCGCTCGGACTCAACGACAATCCAGCGCGGCTTGTCATTCAACGCCGCATGGGCGACCGCAGTATCGACCTGTTCTAGCAGACGCACGAATTCCCGATTCATGACGCTGGCGACCCCCACACGCTGCAGATGCTGTGTCGCGGGATCCACGGCGTAGGCGAAGCCGCGACGCTTCAGGATGGTTGCGAACGCCGAGCGCTGCCCGAACCATTCGCTCGTGGTGAGCGTCGCAACCACAATCACAAGCATCGACGGCAGGACGATGTGCGGGTTGGCAGTCAGTTCGACAATTGCCAACAGGGCGGCAAGGGGGGCCTGCAGCGTTGCCGCCATTACGGCGCACATCCCAAGCATGACGTACAGACCCGCAGAGGATGCGTACTCCGGCGCCACAAGCAGCGCACCGTGGGAGAACAGTCCGCCGAGCAACGCGCCCAGCATCAGCGAGGGTCCGATCAAGCCCACCGGCAGACCCAATCCCACGCACGCTGCCGTGGCGCAAATTTTCAGCACGAGCACCAGCGCGAGCAGCTGGAATCCAAGCTCGCCGACCAACGCAGCGTTCACGGTGTCGTAGCCGATTCCCATGATCTGCGGTGCAACCAGCGCGGCCGCACCCGTGACCGCGCCGGCCAGCGCGCAGCGCAATGCAATGGGATATCGATGCATGGAGGCGAACATGCCGACAGCGCGAATGAACACCACTGCCACGATGCCGCTGAGTAAACCCGCCAGCACGATGTAGGGAATTTCCACGAGGGATTGCAGCGCAACGGGAGGGACGACAAACGCCGGCGCATCGCCGTAGAAGTAATGCATGATCAGCGTCGCCGTGACCGAAGCAACAATCACGGGAATGAAGCTGGCGATCGTGTATTCCAGCATCACCACTTCCACCGCGAGAATGACCCCGGCGATCGGCGTGTTGAACGAACAGGCCACGGCCGCGGCGGCGCCGCATCCCACCAGCGTGCGGATGCTGTTGTTGGGCAACTGAAATACCTGGCCGAGCAGACTCGACGTGGCCGCTCCCAGGTGGATGGCGGGACCTTCGCGTCCGCCCGATGCGCCGGTGGCCAGCGCCACGATGCCGCCAAAGAACTGGGTAGCCGCATTGCGCCAGCGCAGATGTCCTTGATGTTGCCGCAGGCGTTCAATGACGTGGGCGACCCCGACATCCCGGTCGCCGCTGCGCAGCAGTTGGAGCGCGATACCGATCAACACCGCACCTGCAAATGGCAGCCCGAAGCGCCAGGGCAACGACAAGCCTTCGAAATACTCGCTGTCGCTGCTGACGAGCACCGCTTGGGCAGTCTGGGAAATCGCGCCCCGAAACATGAGGCTGACGAGCGCCGTCAGCGCGCCGGCCACCAACGCCAGCAGCACCAGTTGCGGCAATGCATCCACGCTGGCAAGGCGCGTGCGAAAGGGATCCAGTGACAGCGCACGTCGCAACTCGGCGATGCGCGCCGACAGATTCGCCATCCCGGTACTTCCCTGAGTCAGTACCGGGATGATAGCGAATGCGGCGGTGTCAGTTTGGCGCAGGTGCCTCGGGCGTGAATTCGACCAGCTTGAACGCGGCGTCCGCCGGCCCGAAGACGAACAATGTGCATGCGCCCCAACTCGGCGGCAGTTTCCACTGACTCTCATCGCTGAACGGCGAGCGATAGTGCTTGTGATCACAGCGCAGTTCAAAGCGCTCCGGCGCGCCTTCGCCGCTGACAAAGGCAAGTTCGCGCCGCAACAACGGTGCCGACCACATGGCCGGCTGCTCATCGTCCGCGAATTGCCCGTCCAGCTTGCCCGGGGTTGCCACAGGGGCCGTGGCGTCACGCAATGCCCGCAGCTGTTCGCCGGCTTTCAGCTCAGGTTCTGACATCTTCGCGCCGTCCAACGCGTGCAACGCCTCGAAATTCGCCAGCGCAGCGCCGTACTGCTGGAGCTGTACCTGGAGCACGAATACCTTGCGGCGCAGCGTGGCGGTCAGTTCGGCGACGTTGTCAGGGGACTCGAGCACGCTATTCAACCAACGCAGTTCGCTTTCCATATCGCCCTGCGCGCGGGCCGCGTCGGCCCGCAGGATCGCCAGCCGCAGCGCTTCATTCGGATTGCGCGGCGCCAGCGTGTCGATGAGCAGACTGGCATCGGCTACCTTGCCCTCCTTGACGAGTTCCTGCGCCGTGCCGGCGGCGAGCAGGAATTCCGGGCGGGGGCCCTGGTCGGCCCCTTCCGCCTGGAATCGCATCGGTACCTGCCCGTCGCAGGAATCAATGGCAGTACCGTCGAGCGTGGCAGGCTGGTATTTCGAGTCCCGCACCGTCTGACGCGCCGGCGCGTCGAGCGCCGGGTCGCTGGATGCAACCACGATGGGGTCGGCGGCAGTGCCGTCCTTGTCGACACAACGCGACAACACCACCCAGCCATCACGGCTCGATGCGTCAGCTGACTTCCCCCATTGCGTTTCTGCCTGCTGCACCACCTGGATCGCGATCACGCCATCGACGGCGGTGTCGGCGGCGATTGACATCGCTGGTAAAAACCACAGACAGGCCCCAAGCACGGCGGCCGTTCGAAACGCTGACCCTGGCACATCCATCTCCCCACATGACTGTTGCGTGGATGCTACCGTTCCTTGTGAGCAACACTCAAGGTTGCGAACCCTGCTTCGTGGCGCAGCACGTCGCGGTCCAGCCGCGCGCGCCAGCGCAGGCCCCAGATTGCAAATGCCATGCACACCAACGCTCCACACAGCACCGGGGTTGAT
>JAQBCT010000009.1:0-12174 GCA_032124855.1 Gammaproteobacteria bacterium | reverse complement strand
ACGCTTCAGCGCCGCCATCAAAGTCAACACCAGACCGAACAGCATCGCGTGCAGCACGATGCGTCCGAACTCGGCCGTGAGAAAGCGTTTCAGCGAGGCCGATACGTGGCGCAAGGCAATATCACTCGAATTGCGCGCAGAACTCGCCAGCGCGGTACCCGTGGTCGTCCATAACGGTGGCTGTTCGAACTGCAACAGCCCGCGCAATCGCGACGCGCTCACCCGCGCAATCGCATCGCGCATCGCATCGCTGCGTTCGTTGGTTTCGAGAATCTGGTTCTGTAACCCGGCCACGGTGTTGAGCCGTTGCCGCACGTTCTTCGACAATGGTTCCATTTCCGCGACGACGCGATGCAGGCGCGCAATCAGAGCTTCCGGCAGCGCAGCATTGGCGGGGTCAGCCAACAACTTCTCAGCCCGATCGTGAAGTGCAGTCAATTCGCGCAACTGTCTTTCGAGGTTGACGGCGCGACCTCCCACAACATTGTCCACGCTATCCACCGCGGCTGTGATCGCGTTGAGTTCACGCGTCGCATCCTTCAGCGCTGTATCCGACAGCTCAGCCATGCGCTCAGGATCTGTGGATAGCCGCGAGAACCGTTCTTCGAATTTCTGACGCGCCGACGCAAACGCCGTGCTCTGCGCCGCAGTGATGCCGGTCACCGACAAGTCCACGCGGATTTCCCCGATCCGCGCCAGTGCGTGCTGCGACCATTCGGTGACGCCTTCAGGTTCTTGTGGTGCCTGGGTTGGCTCAGGCGCCGGCTGAACCGCCGCGGCCGCATGGGCGTGCGCTGCAGCCATACAAAGCAGCGCCATCAGCCACATCGCCCGCCAGCGGGCACGACTGCGCTCGAACATGAGGATCATTCCGCGAGATACGTGCCGCGATTGTACGGGATGTACGCTGACTCGGACGCCTAACGGGCACCTACCAGCGCAATACGCGGGGCCCCAGGGCCATGCCGACGATTGTCGGAATCAATACGCCCAGCACGTACCAGACGCCCAGAAACGGCGCCGCGAGCTCCGGGCAGTGCAGGCCATACACCATCGCACCCAGCCCACCCGCAGCAAGGCCGCATGCAGCGCCCGCCAGACGCAGGCGCGTGGGCGCCATGGCCCTGAGCATCCACAATCCAGCCGCGAGTGCCGGCAGCGACAGGATTGCGATATTGATAGGACACGTTCGCCACGTATTTCCGAGTACCAGCTGCGAGCGCAGCGCAGGTTCGGCGTCGGCCAGCACCAGAATCGACAATGCCCATACGATCGCGAGTGGCGCCACCACCAACCACCCACTACCACCAACGACGACACCCGGCTTCGCGAGGCGCCAGCTGACCACGCAGCCGGCGCCGCTCAACGCCGCAGCGAAGGCGAGCTTGAACCAGAACCCGGGTAACGAAAGGAATGCTGCAAGCCGCGGATTGACGCCCAGCAGCCAAACCATCAGCGCAAATGCGGCCACACCGGCCAGCACCGCCCCGATCACCGCACCTCGCAGGATGGTGTGTCGCGGCACCGCACCCGCCTGGCCCGCCAGCATCGCGATGAGCGCGTCGGTCTTCATGAAGCAGCACTCACCAGCGCAGCCAGCGCTTTCAAGCCTCGGTGGATGCCCACTTTGACGGCCGACTCGGAGATCCCCGTCAACTGCGCGGTCTCCACGACCGAGCGACCCTCGATCTTCACGTGCATGATCGGTAACCGTTGCCGATCAGGGAGCGTCTCGAGCAATTGCAGCAAATCGCGACGCGCATCACCTGACGTTGGATCCTGTGCTCCCAACAGCTCGCGCTCGTCATCCAGCGGATCGGTCAGCGCCTCGTGGCGCGCGCGACGGCGCAACAGATCGACAAACTTGTACTTGGCGATGCCGAAGCACCACGCTGTGAGCGGCCGAGTCACATCGTAGGTATGACGCTGGTTGTGTACGGCGAGCAACGTTTCCTGCACCAGATCCTCGACTTCAGCCGGCAGATTGACGAGTCGTTTGCGATAGAACGCACGCAGGCTGACGCTCAGTTCCGTGAGCAGGGTGCGATACGCCGCCTCGTCGCCGGCGACGGCGCGCACCATCAACTGTTGCAGAGTCGCCTCGCGCGCCTCCAGCATCTGCGTTGTGGAGTTCGTCGGCGGACGCGGTTCGGTTACAGCATCTGGATTTTCGTTGCTCACGAAACAATTTTGCCTGCGTTGTAACCCGCGGCCAAATGTGGACGAATGTGCTCACAGGTCGAGCCGTTGACGACCACGATCACCCCACCGCTGATTTCAAGGAGCATGTTATGAATCGATCCTATGTGGCCGCCGCCATCGCCGTTGCAGCACTGTGTACAGGCGCTGCGCGCGCGGCTGAGGATGCAATGGCCAACGACGGCAAGTCTATGGAGAAGTGCTACGGTGTGGCGCTGGCGGGCAAGAACGACTGCGCTGCCGGCCCCGGAACAAGCTGTGCCGGCACATCCAAGACAGACTATCAGGGCAATGCATGGAAATTCGTGCCCACCGGCACCTGTACGACCATGAAGACTCCCACCGGTATGGGTTCGCTGGAATCGATCTAGGCCTGTTACCCCCTCCGGTGTTGGTGACGCTGTGATGCACACCCCTGCGCGCAGCGCGCCAACCGCCGGAGTTTCGTTGAAGCCCGCACACTTTGGCGATGCACGCACCTGCGCCGAGCGCGGGCTGTGGTTCGAGGTCCACCCCGAGAATTACATGGTGGACGGCGGGCCGCGTTTGCACTGGCTGGAGGCCATTCGCGCCGAGCATCCGCTGTCGCTGCACGGCGTGGGTCTGTCGTTAGCAGGCGATGCCCCGCCGAACGCGGCACATCTGGCGCAGCTGCATCGACTTGCGCAGCGCTTCGAGCCGTTCAGCGTCTCCGAACATCTCGCCTGGTCGACGTGGGGCGAGCGCTATTATCCGGATCTGCTGCCGGTACCGCGCACCCGTGAGGCGTTGCAGCGCATTGCCGAGAATATCGACACGACGCAGGTCTTCCTGAAGCGTCGCATCCTGATCGAGAATCCGTCGCACTACCTGCGCATCGCCAGTCACGACTACGACGAGATCGATTTCCTCACGCAGCTGTGCCGCCGCACGGGATGCGGCGTGCTGCTGGATGTCAACAACATCTACGTCAGTGCGAACAATCTCGGCTTTGACGCCGCCGGTTATATCGACGCATTCCCCGGTGAGCAGATCGGCGAAATTCATCTTGCCGGCCACACACGCGACCCGAACCTGGGCGATGCGCTGCTGATCGATTCCCACGACGCACCGATCTGCGCCGCCGTTTGGCAGCTCTATCGTCGACTGATCCAGCGCATCGGTGCGCGGCCCACGCTGATCGAACGCGACGATCAACTGCCGGATTTCGCCGAGCTGCTGGGCGAGCGCCAACGCGCGCAGTGCGAATTGAATCATGCGAACTGACGCCGTCTCGCTGCGCGATTTCCAAGAGGCATTCGCCGCCGCGTTGTTTGGCAACGACGCCCGCGCCATCGCGGATCTGTCGGAACAGCCCGGCTTTGCCGTGTACCGCAACACGGTGATGAAAGGCTGCATCGATGCACTACAGGCCAACTATCCCGCAGCAACACGGCTGGTGGGCGAGCAATGGTTTCGAGCGGCTGCCGCGAGATATGTAGTGAACAATCCGCCCCGTCATCCGAGCCTGCTCGACTATGGCGATTCCTTCGCGGCATTTCTCAGCGACTTCGAGCCCGCGCGTGAACTGCCTTACCTGGCCGACGTGGCAGCGGTGGAACGGGCGTGGACCGAAGCGCACGTCGCCGCAGATGCGCCGCCGCTGGCCCCGGCTTCGCTCGCGGCGCTGAAGGCTGCGCAACTCAACACAGCCAGGCTGCGACTGCACCCAACCACGCGCTGGCGTTGGAGCGAGAAGCATCCGATCCATAGCCTGTGGTCTGCCAATCGACACTCCACCAACGCCACCGAGACACCGCTGTGGCGCGGTGAAGGGGTGCTGCTGACGCGACCACACCATGCGCTACTGGCCGCTGCACTCGTGCGTGGCGGCTGTGTCTTTCTCGATGCGTGTGCGGCGCGCGAAACGATCGAGGCCGCGGGCGTGGCGGCCCTGCGCGCCGATCCCACCCTCGATCTTGCCGGCGTGATCGCCCAACTGTTGAATGCGGGGGCCTTCACCGCGATTGATTTCACTGCTGACCGTCAGGAATCCAATCCATGAACACGACACCCAGCCAATCGATGAACCTCGCGCCGGGGCTGCGGGGGATCTGGAACCGCGCCACCGATAGTCTTTCGAGGATCGTTGGCCACAATCTGCTGGCCATCGTCGCGCGCTGCGCGATTGCGGGTGTTTTCCTGCAATCGGGACGCACCAAGGTGGATGGCTGGCTGCATGTCACTGATACCGCCGTCTACCTCTTCCGCGAAGAGTACCGACTGCCGCTGCTGCCGCCCGACGTGGCAGCGTATCTGGCCGCCTATGCGGAACACCTCTTCCCCGTACTGTTGATCCTGGGCTTGTTCACACGCGCCGCGGCGTTGGCGCTGCTGGGCATGACCGTGGTGATCGAGATCTTCGTCTACCCCGATGCGTGGGCCACCCATCTGACGTGGGCCGGCCTGCTGCTCTATCTCGTGGGGCGCGGGGGCGGCGCGATCTCTCTGGATCGCGCGTTCGGATTCAAGTGAAAGACAGCAAGCCGGACCGAAACAGGACCAATCACACGCCGTAGGTCACGCTCAGCAGCACCGTGTAGGCAATCCACATCACCAGCGCCAGCGGCACACCCACACGCACGAAGTCGGCGCCCGTATAGCCGCCAGCGGCCATCACGATCACGTTGATCTTGTGCGCCAGCGGTGTTGCGTAGCACAGATTCGCGCCGAAGATCACCGCGATCACGAACGCCTCGGGCGGCTGACCGATCTGTGTTGCGATGCTCACGGCGATGGGTGTGCCAATCACCGCTGCGGCGTTGCTTGATACCACATTGGTCAGAATGCCCATCATCAGCGTCAGCCCGCCCAGCACCACGATCGGTGGTGCGCCAAAGGTGCCGGCCACGAAGATCTCTGCGAGATAGTTGGCGCCGCCGGTTTTCAACAGCGCCAATCCCAGGCCGAGGCTGGCCACCACAATGAGAATGACCTGAGCGTTGAGCGCCGCACCCGCCTCGCTCCATTTCAAACAGCGCGTGACAATCAGCAAAAGGACGCCCGCCATCGCGCTGATAGAGATCGGCAGCAATCCCAGCGCCGCAGTGCCGATCACGCCCAATGTGATGGCCACCGCGATCGGCGCCTTGCTGGTATGCGGCAGGTCGGCGGTTGCGTCGAGTACCAGAATCTCCGCTTCGCGCTTCAGCGCGGCAATCTGCTCAGCTGCGCCCTGCACCAGCAGCACGTCACCGGCCTCCAGCAGCACATCGCCCATTCCGCCGCGCAGGGAAACGGCCGGCTGGAAGGCCCGATGCAGGGCCAGCACCACAAGGTGGTACCGATCGATGAAACGGACATCCTTCAGTGTCACACCGTGGATGGGCGAGCCGTCCACCACCACAATCTCGGAGAGCTGCTGATCTTCCGCGGTCATCGGATTGTCTTCATCGACTTCCATGTCTCGCCAGTAGAGCGTGCAATCCAGCGCTTTCTCGTATTGCTTGAGATGAGCGGGGGTATCGGTCAGCAGCAAGCGGTCGTCGGCTTTCAACTTGCAGTCGGGAAAGGGCGTGACATACAAACCTGCGCCGCGTTCGATGCGCAGCACTTTCATTTCGCCGCCCGTTTTGGCCATCGCCTCGGACAGCGTTGCACCGTCCGAAAATCCGTCTTCACGAATGCGCAGGTGGGCCGTGAACATTCGCAGCGATGAGTCGGATAATGGCGTTTCGCGCGGGGGCAACAATCGCGGCGCCACCAGCCACAGAAATACGACGCCGATGACACCCGCAGCGGCGGCGGGTCCGAGAAAGTCGAACATGCCAATTCGTGGCAGCCCCATGTCGGCCGCCACCGAAACCACCAGCAGATTAGTCGACGTACCGATGGTCGTGCCGGTGCCACCGATCAACGTCGACAGTCCCATGGGCATCAACACACCAGAGGGTGATGTCTTGGTGCGAATCGACACGCTGATCAACACCGGCAACAGCAGTACGACGATGGGTGTGTTGTTTACGAACGCGCTCAGGATTGCCGCCACCAGAAGCGTGAGAAGCAGCGCGAACGTCGGGCTGAAACGCCACAGTCGCAACAGCACGCTGCCAAGCGGTTCCAGTGCGCCGGTGCGCAACAGACCCTGACCCACAATCATCAGCGCACACACCGCCACGAGGGCGTCATGCCCAAAGCCGTGGAAGAACTCAACGGCGTGTAGCGGGCCGGCGTCCGACTCGTACGGAAACAACGTAAAACCGAGCGTCAGCGCGGCAATCACGATCATGCTGGAGGTTTCCAGGGGAATCTTGTCCCGCATGAACAGTGCAAGTGCAACCAGCGTGAGCAGCATGACTGCAATGGCGTGCGGGTCGGGCGGTGCCGGGAAATTCATCTCAGCACGCCACCCATTACAGCTTTCCCCCGTTCGTGCACGTACACGCGACACTCCTATCCATTGCGTTTGTCACACTGACATGGCCGCACGACACGCATGACGAACATCCCGGCGGGACGCGCACCGCCCGCACGCTGCACCATCCAGCATCGTCGCGGAGACGTTCGGACGGTGCAAGCATTGCCGTCGTGCAATAATCCGAACCGATACATCGTTCGGATCGCCGGATGGAGACGCTGATTGAGATTCTGCAACGACCAGTACACAACGCCGCCTAGGTTGAGCCAGCAGGGCTGACGGTTCGTGCCGCAGTTTCCCGATCTCCCCAGTGAGCATGCTTTCGTCGCGATGGCGCTGATGCTGGTCGCGCTGTATCTCTTTGCGCGCGACGACATACCGCTGGAGTTCACCAGCATCGGGATTCTGGCGGCACTCGCCGTGGGGTTCTCGTTGTTCCCAATCGTGGTCGATGGGCGCCGCACAAGCGCGATGATCTTCTTCGAAGGATTCGGCCATGAGGCCCTCATCGCCGTCTGCGCACTGATGGTCATCGGCCAGGGACTCGTCCAGACCGCGGCACTGGAACCGCTGGGGCGTGTGCTCACCACGTCGTGGAGTCGTCTGCCATTTCTGTCGCTCGTCGCGACGCTGCTGACGGCCGGCGCGCTCTCGGCGTTCGTCAACAACACCCCGATCGTGGTGCTGCTGCTGCCCATCCTGGTGGGCGTATGCCTGCGCACGGGCGCATCTCCAGCCGGCGTCCTGATGCCCATGGGTTTTGCCACCATCATCGGTGGCATGGCCACCACCATTGGCACATCCACCAACCTGCTGGTGGTGAGTGTTGCGCACGACCTGGGCATGGAACGCCTGGGCATGTTCGATTTCGCCATTCCAGCGGTTGTCGCCGGCTCTATCGGCATCCTTTATCTGTGGTTGATCGCGCCCAGGCTGCTGCCGGATCGTGAGCTGGAACTGGCTGATTCGTCGCCACGGGTATTCGAAGCGCGCCTGCAGCTGGCTGCCAACAGTCCTGCGGTGGGGCACCGCCTTGCTGATGCCATCGCCATGACGCACGGCGAAATGAAGGTGGTGCGCATCCGCCGCGGCGAGACCTTTCTCTACCCCCTTCCGGATGTGCTGCTGCGCACCGGCGACCGACTGCGCATCAGCGATACGCCGACCAATCTGAAGCGCTTTGAAGCCGCGTTGAAGGGCACCCTGTACACCTCACGCGGCGGCATCGTCGATGAAAACAATCCGCTGCAGGCTGAGGGACAAACGCTGGCGGAGGTCGCGGTCGTGCAGGGCTCAGCACTTGATCGGGAGAATCTGCGCTACACGCAGTTTCTGGATCGCTATCAGCTGGTGGTCGTGGCGCTGCACCGCGCGGGCCAGGAGATCCTCACACCCGTCGAAGAAATCCAGGATGTCGCGCTCGCACCCGGTGATGTGCTGCTGGTGCAAGGATCGCGGGAACACATCCGCGAAATCAAACGCAGCCCCGACTTCCTGGTACTGGACGGTTCGGTGGAATTGCCGCAGACCAAGAAGGCAACGCTGGCGCTCGGTATCCTCGTGGCCGTGGTCGCGGTGGCGGCATTCGGCATCCTGCCCATCGCCGTCAGCGCAGTGGCCGGCGCAGCGGTCATGGTTTTCACGCGTTGCCTGGATCTGCCGACCGCATTGCGTGCCATTACGCCGTCGGTGTTCTTCGTGGTGGTTGCGAGTCTGGCCTTGGGACGCGCGCTGCTCGACACCGGCGCGACGCAGTACATCACGGAGATTTTTCTGGCGCTCACCTACGGCGCGCCGCCCATCATTGTGCTCTGCGCTCTGATGACGCTGCTGGCCGTGCTGACGAATATCGTCACGAATAACGCAGCGGCCGTGATCGGCACACCCATCGCCATCAGCATCGCACAGCATCTGAATCTGCCACCGGAACCCTTCGTGCTGGCGGTGCTGTTTGGCGCCAACATGAGCTTCTGCACGCCCATGGCCTACCAGACCAATTTGCTCGTCATGGTGGCTGCGAACTACAAGTTTTCGGAGTTCGTGAAGGTGGGGGTGCCGCTGACCATCATCATGCTGGTGGCGTTAACCTGGTTGCTGGACGCCATGTACCTTTGACAGCGACCCGAACGCGCGGCAGCTCAATCTTTCGTCAGGGTCAGCAGGATGTCGGCGTACCAGGCACAATTCAAACCCAGCGCCTCATCCAGTTCGAGATCGCGCGAACCCACATCCAGCCGCGCCGAATGCACCCCCAGCAATGTCCACGGCAGATCGCCCAGGCTCGCATCGCCATCGGCAGTCCGCATCACCACGGGTGATCCACTGGTGCCACGATGCGTTCGCGCATCCGTGAGGAAATAGCCCTTGCCTTGAAACCGCAATCCGAAGGACGACGCCACCGCCGCGTGGCGCACCACCGGCATGTGATGCAGCGTGTCGTGAAAACCCAGCGGAAAGCCCACTACGAGCATCGAAGTGCCCACTTCCACCTGATCGGTCGGATCGTGCAGATGCGCCGGCGTAAACGCGCGATATACCGTGCTGGCCGGCAAAGCGTCGCGTTCCAGTTCGATCAATGCCACGTCGACTTCGCCGGCCGCATCGCGACCCTGCCGCCAGATACTCTTGCGGTTTCGATACAGCGGAATGGAGAGGCCGGTGGATTCGGCCATGTTGTTCGCGTCGGTGTGCAACTCGATCTCGATGCGGTCCGGAAAGTGTTTACTCGGCTTGTCGATCATGATGTGCCGGCTCGTCACCAGGAACAGCCGCTCGTCGCGTTCGAAGAAGAAACCGCTGGCATTGGTGAGTACCCGCCCACCATCAAAGGTGAGCACGCGCGCGGCGGTGAGAAGAACAGTTTCAATCATTTGCAGTACGTGTCGAGGCGTATGCCATTGTGCGCTAATCGCGATCGGCGCATTCCGCTGGTCTTTCAATCATTCAGGGAGCCATCACCATGAAACTGAAATACGCCAATGTGAGCGTCACCGACTTCGATCGCGCGCTCGACTTTTACACGACCCGTCTCGGGCTGCGGGTGCTGCGCAGCGATACCCTGTTCGGTTGCGCCAGCTTCGACACCGGCGGTGCGAACCTCGCCATCGTGCGTGATCCCGATCCGGTGCGCGCCGGGCGACATACGGGCATCGGCCTGTGCGTCGATGACCTCGATGCCGCGCACGCGCGGCTGACGAGCGCTGGCGTGCAGTTCACGATGCCACCAACAAAACAGCCCTGGGGCGGCTACATGGCACTGTTCGAGGACCCCGATCACAACGTGTTCTATCTCGATCAGGTACCCGACGCCACCTGATCGGCGCAGGGGTAGCCGCCAGGGCGACTACCGGCAGGTTCGTCTTGTATGCGGCAGGCGTACAATCGCCGCTCGGTTTGAACCGTCAGCCATTATCAAGGAGCCTGTATGCGAATCAACCTGCTACCGATCGTCCTGCTCGTCGGACCGTGGTGTTGCATGCCCGCCGCGGCGGCGGATGCAGCAATCGGCATCCCACGGGTCGTGCCATTCGCCGAAGGGGTGGATGTACCCGCGGCGGTACGCGACGAGTGCCAGCTCGGCGAAAAGGTATCGTCCTTTCTGAAGCAGTCGGCATCCAACGTAGACATCTCCGACGATCCCAAGCAGGGGCGATATCTCGACATGTCGATCACGGAGGTCTTCGCATCCGGCGGTGGCGCCTGGTCCGGGCCAAAATGGATGACCGTGAAAGGCACGCTGATGGAGAATGATCAGGCGGTGGCGTCGTTTCGCGCGAAACGATTCTCCACTGGCGGCGCCTTCGGGGGCTTCAAAGGCACGTGCTCCATCATCGGTCGCTGCGCCAAGACGATCGCAAAGGACATCGCCACCTGGTTGAAGAATCCGGTGAACGACGCGGAATTGGGCGACGCGAGGTAGTGGCTGGCCGCGCTGTCTGTAGGAGGGGCTTCAGCCCCGATCTTTGTTGCAGGCTGCTCGGGCAAAGAACGGGGCTGAAGCCCCTCCCACAGGTCGTTCCTATCAGCCAAAAAACTCCAGAATCTGCGCTGATCGAAGTGTTCGAGAATCCTGCTAACGAAAGCCAATGGCTTGCTCACCTCCACATACAGTGCAGCGCCCGCATACACACCGTTCTCGTACAGTCCAACATCCGCGAAGCGATCCCGGCACAGCGCTAACGCGCGGGGCGCGAGCGGATCACCAACGAGCCCGCGAACGCTACAGTGTGCATGGTCTATTGGAATGTCGTGCACGCGGACTATACAGTACCCAGACAACCGGACTGAGGAGCGGTAAGTGGCGCGTTCTGAACATCATCCCAACGGTCTGATTCACCACAACCCTCAGCTGAGCTACCCGGGCTACACGCTGTTCACCGCGAATACGAAGGACGCCTTTCTGATCGACATGCAGGGGCGCTTCGTGCATCAGTGGCACTGCGACCTGGGCATCACGAACGCCGAGCTGCTTCCCAACGGCAATCTGATGGCGCTGGCCATGCCATCAGAGAACGTCGCCGGGCAACGCGGGTTGAACGGCCAGGCCGCCGCCTGCTACGAGCTCGACTGGGACGGCAATATCGTCTGGCGTTACGACGATCCCTGGATCCATCACGACTACCAGCGTCTGGAAAACGGCAATACGCTCATCGTCAAATGGGTACCCATTCCCAAGGCGCTGGCGCGCAAGGTGAAAGGTGGCTACGTCGCGGACGGAGATGATCCCAACGTCATGCTCGGCGATCTGGTTATCGAAGTGACCCCGGCCGGCAAGATCGTCAAACAATGGAAGTCCTGGGAACACTTCGATCCGGCCACCGAGATCATCTGCCCGCTGGACCATCGCATGGAGTGGAGCCACTGCAATTCCATCTCGGTGACCCCGAAGGGTGACTGGCTGCTCAGCTTTCGCCGCATCAGCATGCTCGCCGAGGTGAACGCCAAAACATTGAAGATCAAATGGAAGTGGTCCGATGGCACCACAGCGCATCAACACGACGCAAAATATTCCGGCGCAGACACGATCACCATCTTCGACAACGGCGTGCACCGCAAGAGCATGGACTTCTCACGTGCCATCGAAATCAACGCCAAGACCCGCGAGATTGTCTGGGAATACGCAGACGACCCTCCGTTCTCGTTCTACACCGTGATGGGCGGAAGCGTGGATCGTTTGCCGAATGACAACATCCTCATCTGCGAAACCTCAAAGGGGCAGTTCTTCGAGGTGACCCGCAGCAAGAAGGTGGTGTGGGAATACATCAATCCGTTCTTCGTTTCGAATCATCGCCTGGGTGGGCGCATCAACATGGTATTCCGCGTACACCGATACGGTTTCAATCATTCCGCACTGGCCGGGCGTGATCTCGATCCTGCGCGTTATGCCAATCTGAATCGGCTGCGGGCAACGTTGTAGACGTCGCCTGCGACCCTGTAGGAGGGGCTTCAGCCCCGATCCGTGTCGCAGTTTCTCAGGCAAAGATCGGGGCTGAAGCCCCTCCTACAGCGTTGCCTGCAGCCGATTCAGATTGGCGTAGCGGTCGGGATCGAGATCGCGCCCGGCCAGTGAGGGATGATTGACACCGTATCGGTGTACGCGG
>JAQBCT010000008.1:0-6506 GCA_032124855.1 Gammaproteobacteria bacterium | reverse complement strand
GGTAGTCGTAGTTGAACTGACGCTCGATCGCCACGGGCGGTGCCTGCCGGTCGCGTTGTTCGTGGGTGTTCTGCTTCACGTCGGTGGCGCCGTGATAGACGATCACACGGCCATCTGAAACGAAGCGCCAGTCGCTGAACTCATAGGCGCCCGACACGAGATAACGTTTCCGTTCATCGTCGCCGTTGAGCCGGGTGGTGTTGCGGTAGCGCGCGCCGTAGCCGAGCACCGCATCCAGATCCGTATTCACCGTCTCGCGAAAGCCCTCGGCGCGAAACCGCAGCCGGTCACCGGAGGGCAGTGTGTGATCCAACTTGAACAATGCGGCGTCACGCTGTCGATTCAGCGAGTCGTCGTCACCGGATGCGCTGTGATCGAGCTCGTGGCCACGCGCGGTGGACAGATGCAGCGCACCCGCATTGCGATCACCGCCCAGCGCGATGGATGCGTTGTAGGTCTGCGCATCGTCGGCGCCGTTGTAGGTTGACGACGCAGTGAAGTTGCTGGTTGCACCATCCAGATAGTCGGCGGGATCGCGTGTGACCACGGCAACCACACCGCCCAACGCGTCGCTGCCGAACAGACTCGATGCCGGGCCACGCAGCACTTCAACGCGCGCCACGGCATCGGGCACGAGATAGTCCTGGCCGGCATTGGAGAAGGCGCCGACGTCGAACTGCGGGGCGATGCGCACGCCGTCGATCAGTTGCACGACGCGATTACCCGACAAGCCGCGGATGGTGAATTCCGAATCACCGAAGCGGGTATCCGCGGTTGCGACACTGACGCCCGGGGTATAGCGAACGACATCGGAAACACGCGTCACGATGTTGTCCAGCATCACCTCGCGGGTGATCACATCGACAGTGCCCACGACGTCGCTCGCCGGCCGCGGCAATCGCGCGCCCACCACGAGGATCTCTTCGATAGGTGAATAGGATGCCGGCGGCAGCTCAGTTGCACCTGCAGAGATCGAAAGCAGCACACCGGCGATCCCCACAGATCTCAATTCGCAACCCCTGTCTGACGTCCATTAATCGCGCGTCAGTCTACGGGGGTGAAATCCCTGGCTATCTCCGTGGATGTACGTAGTGCGCGCGGCCGCGCGGTGCATCGTGCCGATGCGACACTCGCACCTGGCATCTATGGCCTCGCGGCCGATCGCTACGCGCGGCCGGTGCGATCCAGCTTCAACGCCCTGGCGGCATTGTCGTGCATCCACTTGCGGCGAACGGTGTCGTTCTTCGCCAGATCTTCCGCCTCTGCAATGAGCAGCTTGAGCGGAACGCTTTGGGTGCTCCAGCCGCTCGCGAAGATGATCTGATCCTGCAGTTCCCGGTTGCCGCTGGCCAGCAACACGTCGTAGCCACTACCGGATTTGTCCATGTTCCTGGGACGGACACATGACAGGTCGATAAACACTGACGGATGCCGTCGCGCGACCGCCACCAGTTCGTCGACCCAAGGCCAGCCGCCCAACCCGGACACGATCGTCAGATCGGGAAAATCGCAGGCGATCTCATCGAGATAAGCCGGGCGGGAAAGATCCATGGGACGGTCTGTGTAGAGGTGCAGCGCCGACGTGATGCGCACGGGCACATCCAGCTCCACGCACTTGGCGTAGAACGGGTAGTACTTCTTGTGATTGGACGGCAGGTTCTCCCGGAATCCCGAGACAACCAGTCCTTTGAACCCTAGCTCTTTCACCGTTCGCTCGAATTCTTTCACGTCGCTCATGCCCTCATGGGGACTGCTGCGATAGAACGGCATCAGCCTGCCAGGATATTGCCGGGCGATGGCAGCCCGATCCGCAACCGACGACCACATGCCGGTGGTCCCGATGCAACCCACCTGCACATCGGCATCGTCCATCATCTGAATGAACTGCGCGTCCGTCATGGAACCCTCCATGACCTTCTCCAGAATCATCAAAGCGGACTCGATGTAGCCCTTCTCACGAACCGTCGCCTCGTATTGCTCTTGGGTCATGTTCAGCATGCGGGCCCAAGCCTTACCGAACAGCTTGAAGTAGCCCCTGTGAACGAAGCCGCCTCCCGAGCGAAGCAGTTTTTCCGTTTCCTTGCGCACTGCTTCCGTCGGCGAATCACATTCGAAGTCGATTACCATCCCATCACTCCAGGCAAAACGTTTTTATCACGCACTCGCAAGATTGCGCGGACGTAGCGAAGTATCAGTGATCTGGAGGCGCGCGCTCAACACCGCCGCGCAACGCGCCACCTAGCGTATAGGTCCAGCGGTGATAGGGGCACATGATGGTCGTGCCCGTGTTGCCAGAACCTTCCCGCACCTCGCAGCCGCGATGTCGGCAGATGTTGTGGAATGCTCGAAGACCCGGCAGGGAACCCGGTTTAATTCCAGAGAAACCGAACGAAGCCAACGTCGGGACGATCGCTGGCTATCTCCGTGGATGTACGCAGTGACCCGGGAAAAGCGGACCGGACATCAGGTGCCAGGCACCTGATGTCCGGTCGCGGTGGTCAGTTATGAAGCAGTCGGGGCAACGATCCAGTAGCCGGTCCACATGGCGGTGGTGCAGCGGCTGGTGGCGCCGAATTGTGCGTCGGCCGCCTGGCCTTCTTTGGATGCGTTGTAATCGGTATCGCCCTGCGCCCATGTGTTCACGTCGGGATAGGCCCCCACGAACATGAAGTCCGATTCACCCGTGCCGCCACGATACGGCTTCCACAGCCACGACGCGTAGGTCTTCAACGCTGCCGACGGGATCTTCGCAACCTCGGTTCTGTAATACGCGACCGCCTTGTCCACCGCGTCGATACCGACGCCGTCGTGCAACTTGCACGCGAAGGTTTCAACCAGCGCGTCAGCCTTGCGATCTGCGGTGTTGCCGATGGCACCCGTCTGCAGCTGCTCGGACATCACAATGACCGAGATGCACTTCGCCGTTGCTGCGAACTGCGCATTCATCGCTGGCGTCCCTGCCGCGGCGTAGTAGTCCGTCATACCTTGGCCCATCGCGAGAAGACTCGAGGAATTCACGCCCCAGAGGTAGTCGTATGGCGAGGCACCACGAAGCGGCGTCCACAACCAAACGGAGCGACCGGGGTCCGCTGCCGCGGTGGTCATCACATTCATCTTGGCGAACGCTTCCAGCGTCGCCCAGGCGTCGTTGATCGTCTTGCCGTCATGGAGACTGCAGGCGAATACACTCGACATACCCGAGGTCGGTGCCTGGGCAGCGTTAGCCTGCGTTGCAAGGAATGCAAAGCTCAAACAGAAATACGCAATAATTTTGTTCACTGATCCTGCTCCTAGAGTTAAGAGTCAGGAGAAGCCAGGACTCGGCGAATTGCCGCCCGTCAGTGAGATTCTGTACTTCGATCGCGTTGAACGTCGTCGAATGGCCAGCCCCTCCCCCGAGAAAGAGTGTCGGCGATTGAAGCACCAATTTCCAGCGCCGAGGTCTATTTTCCCTTGCGCGGTCCGGTGGATGACAATGGTGACTTCGCAAGACACGCAACAATCGCGAGGAGAGATCATGCAGGGACTCAAAGATCGAGTTGCGATTGTGACAGGCGGCGCCGGTGGCATCGGCACCGCGATTTGTGAACGTTTTTCGGCTGAGGGATCGCGCGTTGCGATATTCGACATCAACGCGGCGGCAGCAGAGGTGCTGGCCGCGCGCCTGCGTAAAACTGGTGGCAACGCCCGCGCTTACACCGTGGACATTACGGAGGCGGCGCGCGTCGATGCAGCCGTGGCGGAAGTTGAAGATGAGCTCGGGCCGGTGGACGCGCTCATCAACAACGCCGGTTGGGATCACGCCGATCGGTTTCTCGATACCGACCCCGACCTGTGGCAGAAAATCATTGCCATCAATCTCGTGGGTCCACTCAATTTGCACCGTTCGGTACTGAAAGGCATGAGCGCGCGCGGCCACGGCCGCGTGGTCAACATCGCGTCGGACGCCGGCCGCGTGGGGTCGTCAGGCGAATCGGTTTACTCGGCGTGCAAGGGCGGCATCATTGCGTTCTCGAAAACCATTGCACGTGAGATGGCGCGGCAGCAGATCAACGTCAACGTCGTATGTCCCGGCCCGACCGACACCGCCCTGTTCCACGATTTCGCCGGCGAAGGCGCCAGTGGTGACAAACTGCGCAGCGCACTCACCAGGGCCATCCCGTTCGGCCGATTGGGACAACCTGCCGATCTCGCAGGTGCGGTTTGCTTTCTAGCCAGCGACGACGCGGCCTTCATCACGGGCCAGGTGCTGAGCGTTTCAGGCGGGCTGACGATGGCGGGCTGAGATTCGGACGCTCAGTCCCGGCGCGCCTGAATCACCAACGCCTGTAGCGGCATTTCGCGCCCCAACTGCGCCTCAATCGCGTGCGCAACAGCATTGCGGAGCTCCCGCCGCGCCGCCGCATCGCGCAACTTTTGCGTGACAATTCCGGTGCCCGCAGCTAACTCCAAAACACGGCGCGGATTCAGTGCACTTACGCGACGTGCCATATCCGCCGCGAACTCCGCGAACAAATGGGGTCCCAATCCGGCGTCATAGTCGACCGGGATACTCCCTGTGAATCGGGCCGCCGAGTCGGTGATATTGGCCTCCCTGGCAAAGCGCGACGCACCGCTTCGCAAGGTGAGCACAATCAGGCACGGATGGCCGGGTTGGGCAACGGGCCATGGAGGGCTGGTACGAAAGACGTACGAGACCCCTATGGAAAGGCGCAGGTTCTACGCAGGCTTCGAACGAAGCCAACGACGACATCAAAGATAGAATTGGTCGGGACGGCAGGATTTGAACCGGCAACCGCGTTGCGGAGACCACTATAGAAAGGCGCAGGTTCTACGCAGACTTCGATCGACGTCGAAGACAAGCCCAATCGTAGAGATGGTCGGGACGGCAGGATTTGAACCTGCGACCACTTGACCCCCAGTCAAGTGCGCTACCAGGCTGCGCTACGCCCCGATGAAGGTCGCGAATAATACCGAATCGAGCGGGATGCGCCTACGACGAATACGCGGCGGGTGGATCAGGCCTTCAGAACACGCAGCACGTCTTCCAGTTCCGAGATCATCTGCTTGATGAGCAGGCGGAACTGGGTCTGGTCTACTTTGGCATCGTCGCCTTCCAGACGCTGGCGGGCACCACCGATGGTGAAGCCCTGGTCGTAGAGCAGCGAGCGAATCTGGCGGATGACGATGACATCCTGGCGCTGGTAGTAGCGGCGGTTGCCGCGTCGCTTGACGGGTTTGAGCTGGGGAAATTCCTGCTCCCAGTAGCGCAGCACGTGCGGCTTCACGTCGCACAGCTGGCTCACTTCACCGATGGTGAAATAGCGCTTGCCCGGGATGGCGGGCAGTTCGTTATTTTGGCCTGGGTCCAGCATATGCCTCTACTCGTGCCTTCAGCTTCTGGCCGGGGCGGAACGTCACCACACGGCGGGCAACAATTGGAATCTCTTCGCCGGTCTTTGGATTGCGGCCCGGCCGTTGGCCCTTGTCCCGCAAATCGAAGTTGCCGAATCCGGACAGCTTGACCTGCTCGTTGCGCTCGAGAGAGGAACGCACCTCCTCGAAAAACAACTCCACGACTTCCTTGGCCTCGCGCTTGTTCAGTCCGAGCTCTTCGAACAGGCGGTCTGCCATTTGGGCCTTGGTCAGGGCAGTCATTCCAACGTCTCCTTGAACACCCGGGGCCGCGTCCGCCCTTCAGCGTCGACGTGCTCCGAGATCCGTTTCCAGAGCGCTGACAGCCGCGTCCATCAAACCGTTGATATCAACGTCAGTCAGCGTGCGTGAATGATCCTGCAAGGTCAAGCCTATGGCGATACTTTTTTTATTAGAATCAATGCCTTCGCCCTGATAAAGATCAAATAGTGTGAAGTTTACCAGCGCCGCCCCCAGCGCCTGGCCCACGCAGCTGCGCACGGCCGCGGCCGGGATTTCGGCACCCAGAATCAGCGAGATGTCGCGACGCACGCTGGGATAGCGCGAAACCGGACGATAGGTGCTGCGCGGACGCGCGACCAATACTTCCGCGTCGAGCTCGAATAGAAACACCGGAGCCTTGATATCCAGACGGTGCGCCAGCTCCGGGTGCAGCTGACCCAGACGCCCGACGCGCTGGCCTTCGCTCCAGACGATGGCGGATTGACCGGGATGCAGAATCGGGTCGTTGGCCGATTCGAAGGTCGGCGCGTGATGCCCTCCCGCTTCGAGAATGCGCTCCACGTCGCCCTTCAGGTCGAAGAAGTTCACCGCATCGGAGCTGTTCGCCCAATTCTCGGGCTGACGCGGTCCGGTCAACGCGCCACCCAGTAGCATCGGTTGCGTGAGCGCATCGCCCGGCTGAAAACACAGCCCGATTTCGAACAACCGCACGCGTGATTGCTGCCGGCTCATATTGGCGAGCGTCGCCTTCAGCAGACCCGGCCAGAGACCGCGACGCATGACAGAGAGCTCACCCGACATGGGATTGGTGAGGCTGACTGACGCAGCCCCCGGTGCCAGCAGGTCGG
>JAQBCT010000007.1:0-21004 GCA_032124855.1 Gammaproteobacteria bacterium | reverse complement strand
GTCGCGCACTATGACGCACACTACGATCTCACGGAGCTCAAGTTGGGTAATTCCTCACTCTATCTGCGGGGCCAGGTCCCCGCCGGCTGGACCGACGTTCGCGTGCTCGTACCCGCGCGGGATGTCAGTCTGGCAACCCAGGCCGTAACCGGACTGAGCGTGCTCAATCAGCTGCCCAGCAGCATAGAGACACTGCACGAAGCGGCAGATGGGACCTGCAGTGTCACCTTGCAATGCGAGGGCCAGCGCCTGCTCAGCCAGATCACCCGCTACTCACGCGATCACCTGGCGCTGCAGGCGGGCCAGCACGTCACCGCACTGATCAAGACGGTGGCGCTGGCGACGCTGCACTGATGACAGTTCCAGACACCAGCGAGACCCCCTACGCGAGTCTCGGTCCCGATCAGATCCTCACAGCGATCGAAGCGTGCGACTATCGTTGCGATGGGCATTTGCTGGCATTGAACAGCTATGAAAATCGCGTGTATCAGATCGGCCTCGAAGACGGCACGAAGATCATCGCGAAGTTCTATCGGCCCGAGCGCCTGACCGATGCTGCAATCGAGGAGGAGCATGCCTTCCTCGCGGAACTCGCGGCGGCGGAGTTGCCGTGCATCGCTCCATTGCCAGGGCCCGACGGCGGCACCCTGTTGCGCCACGATACATTTCGCTTCGCGCTGTTTCCCCGTCAGGGCGGTCACGCGCCGAATCTCGAATCGGAAGCCAATCTGAAGGTGCTGGGGCGCACCCTCGCGCGCATCCACCGTGTCGGGCGCACGGCGACGTTTGCCCACCGTCTGCCATTCACAGCGCAGCGCCTGGGTCACGAGTCCGTGGCATTCGTGCTCGCTGGGAACTTCGTTCCGGACGAATTGGTCGATGCCTACACATCACTGACGGAGCATCTGTTGTCGAGGATCGCCGCAACGGCATTGCCGCGCGGCGGACGCATTCATGGCGACTGCCATCCAGGCAACGTGCTGTGGCGTGACGATGCCCCCCATTTCGTCGACTTCGACGACACGGTGATGGGGCCTGCGGTTCAAGATCTATGGATGCTGCTGTCCGGTGACCGCGAAGAACAGACGCGTTCACTGGGGCAGTTGCTGAAGGGCTACGACACGTTTCTGGAATTCGACACGCGTGAGCTGGCCAGCATCGAGTCGCTGCGCACGCTGCGCATCATCCACCACGCGGGCTGGATCGCCCGGCGCTGGCACGATCCGGCCTTTCCGCTGGGCTTCCCCACCTTCGGCAGCACCCGCTACTGGTCCGAACACATTCTCTTTCTGCGTGAACAGCTCGCCGCGATGGACGAGCCGCCACTGGCGCCTTAGCGACGCGACACGCGCGTCAGTCAGACCAGACCCAGTTCCAGACCGCGCGCCACCGGATTGGCGTACTGCCGCACGATGTGCCGGCGCAAGTCTGCCTGGGTTGCAGCAAGCCGCGCCTCGAAGGTTGCGAGCTGACGACCCAGGTCGACGGGGCCCGCACAGTTCAGTTGCGCGAGACGCGCAGCGTGCAGATGCGTCGGAAACAACTGAAATCCACGCGCAATCTGCAGATCAACCGCCACCGCCACGGCATCCGCATTGTCGAAGCTGCCCACGAGCGGCGTGCCAATGCTCAGATGCACGCGGCCCTTGGTGCCGGTTACGCTCGCGATGATGGTGCGCAGGTCTTCGCCTGGCGACTTGGCATATGCGCCGTGTTGCTCGATGGCGAGTAACTCGGCCGCCTTCGCCTCATCACAGGGATCCACCTCATACGATACGGCCACGGGGACGATCGAAAGCCGCGACACGACCTCGTTCAGGTCGGGAATATCACCGCGAAACGCCAGCGTCAGCATCTTGATCAAGGCAGGTTCCGTGAGATCCACGCCATCCTTGGCGCGCCCTTCGCGCTGCGCAATCCACACCGAGTTGCCGGTCTCGAGCGAGTGACGGATGTAGCGCGATGTCAGCGACATCGACGCGAATGCCACCTTCCCAGCCTTCTTGCCCCGTTGCACGATGAAGCCTTTATTCAATCGCATGACGTCGGCGGCGTAGCCGGTGCGCAGCAGATTGTCGCCGAACGCCATGCGGGTCGTTGCGTGGCCTGCTCGGTAGAGGGCGACGTTGACGAACCCGGAGTCGAGCGCGATGTCGCGGTGATTTGAAATGAACAGGTAACGCCGCGCCGGGTCGAGCAGCTCGAGGCCCGACACGGTGAAGCCGTCGGTGGTGTCCTCGATCATGCGCTCGAAGAGATTCGCTAGCTGGCCCTGCAAAGCATCGACGGTTTCAATCTGCGCAAAGGCACCGCGGAGTTTTCGACCGATCTGCCAACGGGCAACAGGCATTGCCCAACGACTTAGCGCAGGGGCAATGAATCGTGCCACGTCGCGCAACATCGCCCGATCGCGCGCAAGGCGCCGCAGTACTGCAGTCACCTCGTCGTCACGATAGGGGCGGATGGATTCGAAGTCGGTCACTGGCGCTCGTTTCAGTGGTGCGCCACCATAGCCAAAAGCGCCCTCGCGCAAAAGCGTCCCGGCGCACCTCTGGATGGGCGTTGGCCACCGATCGTGGGGGCAGCGTGCTTTCCGCAGCGAATGGCCTTTGAATACAATGCGGAATCGTCGCGAACGGCACTCCGGCCCCATAGTCATGACCCGACCCACCACCATTCGAGCTGCCCGCGACGAAGACCTCGCCGGGATCGTTGCGATCTACAACCACTACATCGCAACCACGCATTTCACTTTCGACGTTGAACCGCATACCACCGACACGCGGCAACCCTGGTTCAAACAGTTCGACGGCCGACGCCATCACTGCTTCGTACTGGAGCAGGAGGCCACTGTGGTCGGCTACGCATGTGCCGCTCCGCTGCAAGCCAAGGCGGCCTACGGCACATCAGTTGAAGTGAGTGTCTATCTCGCACCTGCGATGACCGGTGCCGGCCATGGCCACGCGCTCTACGCCGCACTATTCGCGGCGTTGGCTCCGCAAGATCTTCACCGGGCCTATGCGCTGATCGCGCTGCCAAACGCACCGTCGATTGCATTTCACCGCCGCTTCGGATTCGTCGAAGTGGCACACCTGCACGAGGTCGGCCGCAAATTCGATCGGTTCTGGGATGTAGCGTGGTTTGAAAAACCTTTGGCCTAGGGAATCGGTAGCGCGCAAAAAAAGGGGGTGCATGCACCCCCGTAGACGCTTTGGAACTTTGGAGCAAGTCTATGAGGCGCGACGGCGCAACGCGACCAATGCCAGGATCCCCGCACCCAGCAGCGCGTAGTTGCCTGGGACTGGACCCTGCAGGACAGTGACGGCCGCGGCACTCGCGGCCAGTCCCATGAACAGCAATCCCATTGCTATGGCTGAGCGGCTGATCACAACGAAATTCCCCCGGTACGTTTTTTTTGGTGCGTTTCTGGTATGCACGCAACTGCCGGGCAGCCTAACAAAGCGAAGCCGATCTCACTTGCCTGGAGATGTAAGTGCGAGTGTCTGATCGGATCAGGCAGCGCCAGCCAGATGTGCCATCGACGTAGCGCCGATCCACATCCCCATGGCAAGCAGAAGGCCGAAGGCGACGCGCCGCATGCTCACTTCACCGAGTGCCGGGGGATAGCGCCGCCCGAGCCAGGTGCCGAGCAGCACCAGGGGCAGTCCCGTGGCGGCCATCAACAGCACATCGCGCGTCAATCCACCGATGGCCCCGACGAAGATCGAGCGCGCCAACGTGGTAATAGCGAAACAACCCAGCAGCGTCGCTCGAATTTCGGTGATCCGCAGCGGCTGGCGGTAGCAGAACCAGCCCATCACGGGGCCCGAAGCCGCAAATAGACCGCCGAGAAGCCCGCCGGCGAAGCCAGCACCAAGCGTGCCTGCCGTGGAAGAAAGGGCCGCGCGCGGCGCAGGGCGCACCATCATCGCGCCACTTCCGCCCACAAGAAAAATCGCCAGCAACAACTCCAGCCACGCGCTGGCGCTGGCGTTGAGTACACCGAGCAGCCAGATGCCGATGGCAATGGCGGGCAGTTGCGCGAGGGCCAATAGGCGCAATGTGCGGCCCTGCACCAGGTGGTAATGACCTTGCAGCGACAGCAGAATGTTGACCAGCGACAGCAGGCTAACCGTAGCCGCTACCGTTTCCAGGTCGTACAGCGCGGCGGTCGCGGTGACGGCAATGATCAGCAAGCCCATGGCAAAACCTGCCACCGCCTGTACATAGCTGCCGATCAGAACGATCGCCAGAAAAATCCCAAGTGCCATCAAACGCGCCTTGCGCCACAACCCCGGAAGCGGCCGCGCAGTATAGCGACGGCCGCGTCGTGGCGGACCCCGGTGGCTTCGTCTAACGTATCGACCATGGATCTCCAACTCGCCGACCACACAGCCCTCGTCACCGGCAGCCATCGTGGTACCGGAACGCGCATCGCGGCCCGTTTGCTCGACGAGGGCGCCACCGTTCTGGTGCACGGATTTACGCAGGAACAGGCCCGTGCGGCATGCGCCGCCCTGGACGGTGGCACAGCGGTATGGGGTGATATCACCACCGACGCCGGCGCCGATGAGCTGGACTCACGTTGCCGCGACGCCGCGCCGGCCGTTGATATTCTGGTGAACAACTACGGCACCGCGATCACCGGACGCTGGGCCGATTCCGCCACCGAGGACTGGCTTGCGATGTACCAGCACAACGTGCTGTCTGCCCAGCGGCTGATCCAGCGGTTGTTGCCCGGAATGCGCAACCGTGGCTGGGGCCGGGTGATCAATCTCGGCACCGTCGGCTCCACCCGTCCGGCGGCGCGCATGCCCGCGTACTACGCCGCCAAGGGCGCGCTGGCTACGATGACGATGAGTCTGGCCAAAGAGGTCGCCGGCGCCGGGATCACCGTGAACCTCATCTCGCCGGGTCTCATTCACACCGCCGAGGTGGAGGCCAGTTATGTCGCTCAGGGCAAACGCAACGGCTGGGGCGATACGTGGGCTGACGTGGAACCTCACGTGGCAGCGGATATCCCAATCGGGCGGGTCGTGCGGCGCGACGAAGTGGCGGATCTGGTGGCGTTCCTGGCGAGCCCGCGCGCCGATGCCATCCATGGCCAGAACATCCGCATTGACGGCGGCGCATTGGGCATCCTGACGTGAGCGGGACGCAAACTACGCTCCGGCGCAGTTGCGGACTCGCACTGATGATCATCTTTCTGCTCAGCTACGAGCCCGAGAGTCAGGCGCTTGCGCAGCGCCTTCTGCTACCGGCCGTGGGCGCATTGGGTGCGTATCTCATCGTCGCCAACGCGCTGGCGGTTGCCCTGGCGGTTGCGCTGCTCGCGGGGATTCACAGCGCGCCCGGCGCGCAGGATCCGCTGCGGGGCTGGGTCTATCCTGTGCTGGCTGGCTTCGCGAGCACCCTGGTGCTGATCATCCTGGGCCGCAGGTTTGCCACATACGCGAAGGCAACGCGCAGCACGCGTCTCGAAGCGCGCAAGCAACGCGGCAGCTCAACCATCGACTAGCTGCGCGCCTTCTCCGGTACGTAGCAAACGCCACGCCCTGGCTTGCCACTTAAGGGCTAATGCGTTTGAATCACTGCCCTTTTTCCCCGATCACCCCATCCTTTCAGCGTCAGGATCTGCACATGAATTTCGAGTTTTCCGACGAACAGAATCTGTTGCGCGATCAGGCGCAATCCTTCCTCGCCGACAAATGTCCCCTCACCGCCGTGCGCCGCGTGCTGGACGGCCACGAACCGTTCGACGCGAAGCTGTGGCGCGGGATGGTCGAGCTGGGCTGGACCGGCACAGCCATCCCCGAGGAATTCGGCGGCATCGGATTGGGTTATCTGGAACTGTGCGTGCTCGCCGAGGAACTCGGACGCAGTCTGGCGCCAACACCGTTTTCATCCAGCGTCTACCTCGCCACCGAAGCCATACTTGCGTTCGGCAGCAAGAAGCAGAAGAACCGCTATCTGCCAAAGCTGGCTGCGGGCGAGTGGATCGGTACGTTCGCTATCGCCGAAGGGGTGGGCGAACCGCGCAAGTCGCTGAAGACGCGAGCGAAGAAAGGCTGTCTCAAGGGCACGAAGCTACCGGTGCCGGACGGGGATCTGGCCGACTTCGCCATCGTGCTGGCCAGGGAAGACAAGAAGCAGGCGTCGATGTACATCATCGACCTCAACGGTCCCGGCGTGAAGCGCGAGGTGGTGCCCACGCTGGATCCCACGCGCTCGCATGCCGCCATCCGCTTCAGCGATGCCGAGGGCGAATTGCTGGGCAAAGTCGGTAAAGGCTGGAATCAGGCCGAACGCCTGTTTGATCGCGCAGCAGTGCTGTTCGCATTCGAACAAGTCGGCGGTGCGCAGGCGGCGCTGGAAATGGCGAAGAACTATGCGATGGGCCGCTACGCATTTGGTCGACCCATCGCATCGTTTCAGGCGATCAAACACAAGCTCGCCGACATGTACATCGCCAACACGCTGGCGCATTCAAACTGCTATTACGGCGCCTGGGCGCTTTCCACCGATGCACCTGAACTGCCGGTGGCCGCGGCCACCGCGCGCGTCAGCGCCACCGAGGCATTTCACGAAGCATCCAAGGAGAACATCCAGACCCACGGCGGTATGGGCTTCACCTGGGAATTCGACTGCCACATGTTTTATCGCCGCGCCAAACTGCTGTCGGTGAATCTGGGCAGCCTGCCACGATGGAAAGACCGGCTGATCACCAACCTCGAAGCCGTCCAGGCCTAAGTCATCAGGAGCAATCCATGAATTTCGACGATACCCCCGAACAGGCTGCATTCCGCAGCGAAGCACGCACCTTCCTGGATGCCAATGCGCAACTCAAGCACGAAGCCGAAGCGCGTCAGGAAACCGAAGCCGCCTATCTGCTGCGCGCCAAGGCATGGCAGAAGCTGAAATACGAACACGGCTGGGCCTGCCTCAGCTGGCCGAAGGAATACGGCGGCCGCGACGCCAATCCCATGCAGGTAATCATCTGGAATCAGGAAGAGTCGCGCTACGACGTGCCGGTGGGACCGTTCGCCATCGGACTTGGTATGTGCGGACCTACGATGATGGCCTACGCCGCCGAAGCGCAGAAACGCGAACTGCTGCCACGCATGGCATCCGGTGAAAACGTGTGGTGCCAGTTGTTCAGCGAGCCCGCGGGCGGCTCCGACCTCGCCGCGCTGCGCACTAAGGCGGAACGCGTGGGTGACGAGTGGGTGATCAACGGACAGAAGATCTGGACCTCGGGCGCCCATTATTCCGACTGGGGCATTCTCGTCACCCGCTCCGATGCGACCGTCGCCAAGCACAAGGGGTTGACGTTCTTCTTTCTCAACATGCATTCACCGGGCGTGACGATCAAGCCGATCAAACAGATCTCCGGTGGTGCGAATTTCAACGAAGTGTATTTCGCTGACGTGCGCATTCCAGACGCACAACGCCTCGGTGCAGTGGGGCAGGGCTGGCAGGTATCGCTGACCACGTTGATGAACGAACGTCTCGCAGTGGGCAATGCCGGTGGCGCTGATTTCAGCGAAGCGCTGCAGCTGGCCCGCAACATCAAGGTGGACGGCATACCCGCCATTCGCAATCAGGCTGTGCGCGAAAAGCTGGCCGACTGGTACTGCCAGTCGAGTGGTCTGCGCTTCACGAACTATCGCACCATCAGCGCGCTGTCGCGTGGTGCCACACCGGGGCCCGAGAACTCCATCACCAAAGTCGTCAGCGCCAACAAGCAGCAGGATATCGGCTCGTTCGGCCTGGACCTGATGGATATGGGAGGCATCCTGATGGATCCCAAACAAGTCCCCGGTGATATGGCCTTCCAACAGAATTTCTTCGGCGCGCCCGGCTATCGCATCGCGGGCGGCACGGATGAAATTCTGCGCAACATCATCGCCGAACGCGTGCTGGGATTGCCGCCGGATATCCGTGTGGATAAGAACGTGCCGTTCAACGAGATTCCGAGCGGGGTGTGACGACGGCCGATGCACCAACGCCTGCCCTGTACCGGGCCGTCATCGGTGCGCGCAAGCAGAATTACTATCTGAACTACTTTCAGCGCGCCGACGAGCGCGGCTATCCACCGATTTCCTGGCACTGGCCCGTGCTGTTTCTGGGCGTGTTCTGGTTTCTGTACCGCAAGCAGTACCGCTTCGCTCTGATCGTTTTCGGCGCACCCTATCTGGCCATGTTGGTCACGCAGGCGATCGAATCGGCTGTGCCGGGTGTGGGCGAACCACTGCTCTACGCAGTACTGCTTGGTTTCGCCGCAGTATGGCTGCCGTTACACGCCAATGGCATCTACTATCGCTGGGCGCGCGCCGAAATCGCGGGCGCCCAGGCAGCATCGCCCGGCCACACCGCTGCGCAGGTGACGCAGCTGGAAGCGCGCGGTGGCGCCAACCACCAGCTCCCGCTGATCGTGTTCAGCATGTTTCTGATCCTGTCGATGCTTGCCGGATCCCTGGTGCCGCCCGCTGCGTCTTGAAGGCTGAGCATGGCTGACTCCGATGCCGCAGACATCGCCGCCCTGATACTGGCGAGTTTTCGCGCCTATCGGGCGCGCTTTCGAGATATCACGCTGGCGGCAAAAGCCCGATTCGAGCAATCCGCCTGGCTCGAAGGCCAAATCGCGAGTGCCGAACGACTAGAAGTGTACAAAGACTACACCAGCCAGGTGGTCGCCCGGATTGGTGAGCGGCGCGGCGGCAACGCACTGACGGCGCCGCTGTGGCGCGCGATCAAGCGCGAGTACGTCACGCTGATAGCGACGCAACCCGATTTCGAGTTGTGCGAGACCTATTTCAATTCGATTCATCGCGACATGGCGCATGACCATCGCATCGACGAAACGCAGTCATTCGTGTGGAGCGAATTCGACGGGCCGCCGGTGCGTCCGGACGAATCGATCTTCCGCATCTACCCGATGAACCGCGACACCGTGGCCACGGTCGTGCAGGTATTGCTGGATGTTGGCTTTTCCCTGCCTTGGGAAGATATCGACCGAGACGTACGCAACATACTGCGTTCGCTAGCCGAGGCGCGGCCCGAGATTCGCCGCACAAGCGGACTTGATCTCGAAATTCTGAAGTCTGTGTTCTTCCGCAACAAGGGCGCCTACCTCGTTGGCCGGCTGCGCTATGAAGCGGCGTCGTGGCCGGTCGTGCTGGCTGTCCTGGTTGGCGCCGATGAGCAGCTCTATGTCGATACGTTGATCTGCGACGAAGACGAACTCTCCGTCGTGTTCAGCTTCACCCGATCCTACTTCATGGTTGATGCTCCACACCCGTATGCGCTGGTCGACTATCTCAATGCCCTGCTGCCC
Organism: Gammaproteobacteria bacterium; assembly: GCA_032124855.1. Classification (GTDB taxonomy): domain Bacteria; phylum Pseudomonadota; class Gammaproteobacteria; order Pseudomonadales; family Azotimanducaceae; genus DATJGR01. The sequence continues at coordinate 11,667 of JAQBCT010000007.1, read as the reverse complement.
GGCAAGAAACGCTCGGAGATCTACGCCTCAATCGGCATGCATAAGCACGGCAAGACCGAGTTTTACCGCGGCTTCCTCACGCACCTGGCGCGCAGCAAAGACCAGTTCGTCATTGCGCCAGGTATAAAAGGCATGGTGATGGCCGTATTCACACTGCCGTCGTATCAGACCGTATTCAAAATCATCAAGGATCGATTCGCCCCGCAGAAGGACATCACGCCGGAACAAGTCAGGGAGAAGTACTACACGGTAAAGACCCACGATCGTGTGGGACGCATGGCCGACACTCAGGAATTCGACCACTTCGCATTCCCGCGCGCGCGTTTCTCCGACGAACTGATCAACGAGCTGCGTGAGGTCGCCGCATCGAAGCTAACCGTGACGGATGATCTGATCATCATCGATCATGTGTACACGGAGCGGCTGATGACACCGCTGAATCTGTACATTGAAACGGCCAGTGAGGAACAGATCCACGAGGCGCTGGATGAGTACGGCAACGCGATCAAACAACTCGCCGCCGCGAACATCTTTCCGGGCGATATGCTGCTGAAGAACTTCGGCGTCACCCGGCACGGACGCGTGGTGTTCTACGACTACGACGAGATCTGCTATCTCACCGATGTGAACTTTCGCGCATTGCCGCAGCCGCGTACCCCGGAAGAGGAGCTGTCGGCCGAAGCGTGGTACAGCGTTGGGACGCACGACGTATTTCCCGAAGAGTTCCGCCGCTTCCTGTTCGGTCGGCCCGGCATCAAACGCATTTTTTCCGAGATGCACGGCGAACTGTTCGATCCGCAGTACTGGAAGGGATTGCAGCGTGCGATCAGCGAAGGCCAGGTGATGGACGTCTTCCCGTACCGCCGCAAAAGACGCTTCGCGCGAATTGCCGCGCCCGCCTGAGGGTCGAGAATGAAGCACGCATCCATCGCCCAACAGCGCGCGCGGATCAGTCCGATCGATCGCGTGTTGGCGCAACCGCTACACAACCCACCGCTCGACGGCGTAGGCTAAGCTTTCAGATCACACCACAGGAAACGGCAAATGCCCCGCTACATCATTGAACGCGACATCCCTCAGATTGGCTCGGCGGACCGCGAGGCCTTACGCCAGGCGTCCCAGAAATCCAACGGCGTGCTGGCAGAAATGCAGTCAGAGAAGAAAGCCATCCAGTGGGAGCATTCCTACGTGGCCGGCGACAAAACGTTCTGCATCTACCATGCCGGCAGCGAAGCCTTGATTCACGAGCATGCCAAGCGCAGCGGTTTCCCGGCGACCAAGATCACGCCGGTGCGCAAGATGATCGATCCGGCAACCGCAGACGGCTGAGAACAATTGGGGGGTTCGGAGTAAGTAACCGGAGTACTTTTCGCAACGAAGTGGGTAGTCGTCTGTAATACCGGGCGTGCGAAAAGCACTCCGGTTACTTACTCCGACCCCCTCGCTCGAGCGGGGGAACAAGACGGAGACCACTCGCCGCCGCAGTACTCGATTGAAAACCGAGTGCCACCGGCGGCGAGGGTCGCCTGAGATTCGAACCCGAACCGCCTAGGCGGGCCGGTAGGCCTCTAGCGGGCCTGCTGATCCGGGACCGCTGTTACCAGCGGCCGCCACCACCACCGCCACCGCCGCCGCCACCAGCGCGGCCGCCGCGTTCCTTCGCGGGACGATCTTTGGCTTCATTGACTTTGAGACGACGACCGTCGATCTCTTTGTCATTCAGCGCGCTGATCGCATCAGCCGCCGCCGAATCTTCCATCTCGACGAAACCAAATCCGCGTGAGCGGCCAGTATCGCGATCAGTGATAACGGTTGCAGAACGCACTTCACCGTGGGTCGCAAACAACTGCTCAAGGTCGCGGTCCGTGGTGCCCCAGGACAGATTTCCTACATAGATCTTCTTCACTAAATTACTCCGCGTCCGGAAGGTCCGGACCTCACAAGGTGCATCGGCTCCCGCTCATCGCAACGGCCTGCACAGGTTAAGAACAAATTCGCCACGGCAGAAATACCGCGGCGGTCGCTTCGAAACGGAAACGATGACCGACTTGCTAACAGAGATTTGAGGCTCAGAAGGGGAATCGGGGCGGGACTGTTCCTAGGCGGATCGCAGGCTACACCATTCAATTTGGCAAAGCCAGAGGCATATCCTCCCCACCGCGTGCCTCCCGTATCATCGCTCAACACCTCACCCAACGCTCGCGACCATCACTTTTGACCACGTCCCACGCAACGCCCGGACCCCAGCTCGCCGCCTGGCTGAAACAAACGATCGGGGTGGGCGACCCGATCACCCTGGAGGCGTTGCCCGGCGCCACTTCCTCGGACGTATACGCCGTGTCTGTGGAGGGCACGCGCCGCTTTGTCCTGCGGCTGTTCACGAACGCGCAGTGGCTGGCCGACGAACCCGATCTGGCAGAGCACGAAGCCGCCGCATTGCGGCGCGCCGAGCGGGCGGGGCTCGCCGCGCCTCGACCGATTGCGCGAGGCGCCGCCGCGCAGTGTGGTGTCCCGGCAATATTGATGACGCATTTACCCGGATCGGTGGATCTGCACGAATTGAGCCGGCCGGCGGCGTTGCACGCCCTGGCGCAGATGCTCGCGAAGATCAACGCCGTAGAGGCGCACGACTTTCCGTGGCGATACCGCAGCTGGCGTTCGGCGGACGACAGCGCAACGCTGCAATGGCTCGACGACGCACCGCTGCGGGCAAAGCTGCGCGCCGTGGCTGACGCGGATCCACCGGCGTACGCGCCCGCGTTCGTTCACCGCGATTTTCATCCCGTCAATGTGCTATGGCAGGGTCCCACCATCAGCGGCGTCGTCGACTGGGTGAATGCGTGCCGCGGACCAGCGGGCGTCGACGTTGCGCATTGCCGGTTGAACCTGGCGCTGATGTACGGACTCGCCCAGGCGAATGAGTTCCTCTCCGCGTACATCGAGGCATCCCCCGGCTACGAACACGCAGCCTATTGGGACGTCGATGCCGCATTGAGCAGCAACCTGCACGTTCGCGGCGGCTACGCGCCGTGGCAGATATTCGGTCTGCCCCACATTGCTGCGGGAGAACTCCGGCTTCGGCTGGCGGCCTTCCTTGACGACGCCGTGGTACGGTGATTCCAGTTGTGCCTTCCCAACGATAGACTTCACCCGCGACGCGCTGAGGAAGTGAATATGCCGAGAGTCTTCCTGACACTCGTGTTGGCCGGTCTCGCCGGTTGCTGGAACGGCGAGAACGTGGCGATCCGCCTCGGCGATGTTTCGCTCGGTCAGCAGCTGATCGATCTCAAGAAGGCAATCGAGGGCGGCGCCATGACGGAGGCGGAATATACGCAAGTCAGAGCGCAGCTGATGGACTTGAGCAATCTGTGCAAGAGCGACGATGGCGAAGATGAGATTGAAGGCTGATCAACGCCGCTCGCGCTGGCCACTGTGGCTGGCATTATCGACGGTGCTGGCGGCGGCACCGGCCGTGGCAGATTCGCCACCGCGCATCGATGCGGTGCTGGTATACAAATCGGAACGACTGATGATGCTGCTGCGCGCCGGTGAAGTAGTGAGCCATTACAAAATCTCACTGGGGCGTAATCCAGTGGGGCCGAAGTATCGCGAAGGGGATTTCCGCACGCCCGAAGGGCGCTATGTACTGGACTGGCGTAATCCAGACAGTCGCTTCTATCGCTCCATTCACATCTCATACCCGGGCGCTGCAGATCTCGACAACGCGCGGCGCGGCGGCGTCGATCCCGGCGGCGACATCATGATCCACGGTCTGCCACTGGACCCCGTGAAGGCGCAACTTGCATGGGATGACTGGACCGACGGCTGCATTGCGGTGCCGAATGAAGCCATGGACGCCATCTGGGACGCCGTGGACGACGGTACGCTGATCGTCATCCGCCCCTGACTCAATGAACGACCCAGGCAGCGAGTACTTTGAAACCTACGACGTCGATGGACATCCCACGGGCCTGGTGCTGCGCAGCGAAGTGCATCGCCTCGGCCTGTGGCACCGCGCCACCAACGTCCTGCTGTTCGATCCTGCGGGTCGCCTCTACATTCAACGCCGCGCAGCGCGCAAAGACGTGTGGCCCAATGCCTGGGATATCAGCGTGGGCGAACACCTCAAGCCAGGTGAGACGTACGAGCAAGCGGCGCACCGCGGTCTCGCGGAAGAACTCGCCGTCTCTGGCGTCACCCTGACCGCGCTGGGCGGTGTCGTGCGCGCACAGATCGAAGTGCCCGAGTCGGGCATCCGCGACTACGAACTCAACCAGACCTTTCGCGGCGACTACGACGGGCCGATCACGGCAGATCCCGCCGAAGTGGCCGACGTGCAGCGCATCAAACTCGACGCGCTGGCGCATGCAATTTTCGTCCGCCCGGATGATTTCACACCGTGGTTGCGAACCCGCCTGCGGGTGCTGGGATTGATCTGATGCACATCTGGATCGATGCCGATGCCTGTCCCAACGTCATCAAGGATATTCTTTACCGCGCCGCGGCCCGCACCCGCACTCACGCGACGCTCGTCGCAGGCCAGAGCATTGCCGCGCCCCGCTCGCCATGGGTTACAGCCGTGACCGTTGCAACCGGTTTCGACGCGGCGGACGACGCGATCATCGAGCGACTCGCAAGCGGCGATCTCGTGGTGACGGGTGATATACCACTGGCCGCGCGCGCCGTGCAGCGCGGTGCAACTGCGCTCAATCCGCGTGGAGAGTTCTACACCGAGGAAAATATCCGCGAGCGCCTCGCGATGCGGGATCTCATGGCAGACCTGCGTGACAGCGGCGCCGTATCGGGCGGCCCGCCGCCGCTGGGCCAGTTGGAACGCCAGACCTTCGCCAATGCACTCGACCGCTGGCTGGCCAAACAGCCTCGGCCCTCACCGCCCTGACAACGGCTCAGTCGTTGCCGAAGCGGCGCGTGATGTCGGCGTAACTGTCGATCCGACGGTCGCGCAGAAACGGCCAGCCGATGCGCTGCCGCGCGATTCCCAGCAGGTCCATCTCCCACACGAGCACCGCCTCTGCGTCAGCGGTCGCACGCGCCACAACTCGCCCGTCAGGGGCAACCACGAAACTCTGGCCCCAGAACTGAATGCCTCCCTGGCCAGTAGGATCCGGCTCGAATCCGGTTCGATTGGCCACGACCACGTAGCAGCCATTGGCGATGGCGTGCGCGCGTTGTGCCACCTCCCATGCATCGTGCTGGGCCAACTGGGTGGCGCGGTCTTCCTCCGGATGCCAGCCGATGGCCGTGGGATAGCACAAAACCTGAGCCCCAGCGAGCGCAGTGAGGCGCGCCGCCTCCGGATACCACTGATCCCAGCAAACCAGAACGCCCACCGACCCGGCGCGGGTGGCGAATGCCTTGTAGCCCAGATCACCCGGCGTGAAGTAGAACTTCTCGTAGTAGCGCGGATCATCCGGGATATGCATCTTGCGATACTTACCCACATACCCCGCACCCGCATCGAGCACTGCAGCAGTGTTGTGATACAGCCCCGGCGCGCGTTCTTCGAACAGGCTGGCCACCAGCGTGACGTCCAGTTCGTCGGCCAGCGTCGCCAGGCGCTGCGTGGTGGGTCCGGGGACTGTTTCGGCGAGTGCGAAGTGTTCTGCAGACTCGCTCTGACAGAAATAGCGCGATCGGAACAGTTCGGGGAGACAGATGAGTGTGGCGCCCTGCGCCGCCGCATCGCGCACACCTGCGATCGCACGCTGCACGTTCGTCTCCGGGTCGGTCCCCATCGTCATCTGGACGAGGCCCACCGTCACCCGTCCGTTTTCAGCGCTCATCGTCTTGCGCGCCCCCGTCTGGCGCAGCCGCCGGAAAGCCGACTGCGCAATAGGTCGTTTCGTTGAAGCGCTTCTGATACTCGTTGACGATGCGCATGCCCACATTGGGGCGCACCTCGTCAGCATCGATCTTGGCGCGCACCATCTCGCTCATGCGCCGGTTCAGGTCGTTGGGGAAGTACTGCACCTGCGCCAGCATCTCGTGCACCGACATGCCGGGGATGACTTTTTCGATCCAGAAGTTGCCGGGTTCCTCGTCATCAGCATAGACATGCACTTCCGGCAGGCGGCCGAATAGATTATGCGAATCGCCGAGAATGTCCTGATACGCCCCCACCAAAAATATCCCCAGGTAGTAACGCTCGCCACGCTGCAGCGAATGCAGCGGCAGATGCGAACGATCCTCAAGGCTGGAGACGTACTCCGATACCTTACCGTCCGAATCACAGGTGAGATCGACGACAACCGCGCGCCGCTCGGGACGTTCGTCGAGACGCCCGAGCGGCATGATGGGGAAAAGCTGGCGGATCGCCCAATGGTCGAGCATCGAGTGAAATACCGAGAAGTCGCATAGATAGATGTCAGTGAGCAGCGTCTGCAACTCGAGCTGCTCTGGCGGCGGCGTTTCGAGATCGGCCGCCTCCAGTCCATCCAGAATCTCGCGGCAGGCGCCCCAGTAGAGTGTTTCCACCACAGCAAGCTGTTCGATTCCCAGAAAGCCCAGACGAAATACCGTATCGGCCTCGGCGCGCGCTTCGTGTGCGTCGTGATATGCCTCGAGCAGCTCACCCACGTTGTCATCAGCCTGGCGGGCCTCCTCGAGTGCTGCGAGCATGCGCTGCGCGAGTCCGTCGGGATGCTCGGGCAAATCGTGCAACTCTGCGCCATGCGCCTGCGCGCTGAGCACCGGGACCACCAGCACTGAGTGATGCGCCGTGATAGCCCGACCGCTCTCCGACACGATCACCGGTTCGGGTACGTCGCGCGCCGCGCAGATCTCCTGCACCGAGAATACGATGGCGTTGGCATATTCCTGCAAGCTGTAGTTGATGCTTGAGTCGTCGCTGCCGTAGCCGCCACCGTAGTGCACACCGAGGCCGCCACCGACATCGAGACAACGTACCGGCACACCGCGCAGATGCAGATCCGCATAGACCTGCGTGACTTCCTTCACCGCCTGCTTGAGTACGTGGATATCGGTGATCTGACTGCCGAGGTGAAAGTGCAGCAGCTCTAACCGATCTGCGATGCCGCGGCGTTCCAGTTCATGCACCAGGCGTACGAGTTCGGGGACGGTGAGGCCAAATTTCGAGCGTTCTCCCGCCGACTCGAACCAGCGACCCGCGCCGCGAGTAGCGAGCTTGATCCGCACCGCGAGGCGCGGCTTCTGGCCGGAGCGATCAGCGAGCACCATCAGCTGTTCGAACTCGGTATATTTTTCGATGATCGGCAGCACACGCTGGCCGAGTTGCTGGGCCGACAGAATCAGCGAAAGGATGACGTGATCCTTCACGCCGTTGCACAGCAGCAGTCGATCGTCACCAATGTTCGGCAAGGCGGCGATCAATTCAGTCTTGGAACCACATTCCAGCCCCAGGCCGTAGGCTTTGCCGGCGTCGAGCACTTCCTCAACCACTTCGTGCAGCTGATTCACTTTGATGGGATAGATCGCCTGATATCGATTGCCATAGCCGGCGTCCGCAATCGCCGTGTCGAACGCTTCCACCAGACGTCGCACGCGCGAGCGCAACACATCCTGAAAACGTACCAGCAGCGGTGGCGTGATGTCCTGCGCCGCGGCCGCGGCGACAACCTCGAGAATGTCGATGGACAATTCCTTGTCCAGCAGCGGTTGCGCGGCCGCATGACCCGCAGCATTCACGGTGTAGAAACCATCGCTCCACGAGCTGACCGCGTACAGCTCCTGAGCGTCGGCCACGGTCCACGCGTTTCGTTGGGATCGCCGCGCACCGTTGTCTGTCCACATGGTGGTTCCCTACTCGCCCAGTACGCTGGCAAAGATCAACGGCGCCACGATACTGGCATCCGATTCGATGATGTACTTCGGCGTTTCCGCCGCGAGCTTACCCCACGTAATCTTCTCGTTGGGCACCGCGCCCGAGTAGGAACCGTAGCTGGTGGTCGAGTCGCTGATCTGGCAGAAGTATCCCCACAACGGAATGTCCTGCATCAGCAGATCCTGGCGCAGCATGGGCACCACGCAGATGGGGAAGTCGCCCGCGATACCGCCGCCAATCTGGAAAAACCCGATCGACGCATCCGCTGAGGTGCCCCGATACCAGTCGGCCAGTCGGATCATGTATTCGATGCCGTTGCGCACGGTGTGCACATCGCGCAGATCACCATTGATCACATGTGCCGCAAAAATGTTGCCGAGCGAGGAATCCTCCCAGCCGGGGACGAATATCGGCAAATCCCGTTCGCAAGCAGCGTACAGCCACGAATCCTTCACATCGATCTGGTAATGCGCCTCGAGCTTTTTGCCGCGGATGATGCGGTATAGAAATTCGTCCGGAAAATAGCGCTCGCCGCGCGCCTCTGCCGCGCGCCACTCATCAACGATCACCTGCTCGATGCGCCTGATTGCCTCCTCTTCGGGAATACAGGTATCCGTCACGCGATTCAGATGGCGTGCGAGCAGCTCGGCTTCCTGCGCCGCCGTCAGCTCCCGATAGTTCGGCACGCGCACGTAGTGATCGTGCGCCACGAGATTGAACAGATCCTCTTCGAGGTTCGCGCCCGTGCAGCAGATGGCGTGCACCTTGCCGCGGCGGATCATTTCGGCAAGCGACAGACCCAGTTCCGCCGTGCTCATCGCACCGGCCAGCGTCATGAACATGACGCCACCTTGCTCCAGATGGCGCGTGTAGCCATCCGCTGCGTCGATCAATGCGGCGGCATTGAAGTGTCGGAAGTGGTGCCGAAGATATTCGCCAACGTTGCGCATGGACATGATTCGGCCGGCTTCGATGGGGTCGGCAGCTTACGTGCTGGGCTGTGCCCTCGCAAGAAATCGGCCGCGTCTCAGCAAGCGCGCGCAGGCAACGGCGCGGGAATCTGCTGCGTCAGACAATGCAGTGTGCCCAGTCCCACCACCAACGCCCGACAGTCGATCGGCACGATTCTTCGCGTCGGATAGCAGTACGTCAGTGCGTCGATTGCATCTGCGTCCCTCGGACAATCGAATACCGGTGCGAGAACGACCTCGTTGCCCACATAAAAGTTGGCATAACTCGCGGGCAGGCGCCCCGCTTTACCGATCACGGCGGTGGGCATCGGCATTTCGATCACCGACAGCGGGGTGCCATCGGCGAGCGACATCCGCCGCAGGCGCTGCAGGTTGTCCCGCAGTGCGTCGAAGTTGGCGTCCTGCGGATCGGATTCCACGACGGTCAGGACCGTGGCCCGGCCGACAAAGCGCGTGAGGTCGTCGACGTGACCGTCTGTATCGTCGCCCACGATGCCGTCACCCAGCCACAGCACCTCGGTGACACCCAGATGCGCGCGCAGCGACGCCTCGATCGCGGCCCGCGAGAGTTGCGGATTGCGGTTCGGATTGAGCAGACATTGCTCGGTGGTGAGCACGGCGCCGGCGCCGTTGACCTCGATTGAGCCGCCTTCCAACACCAGATCAACGGCCACGGTGCCAAGTCCCAGCACCGCCGCCATCTGAGCGGCCACCCGCGCATCGGCTGCATGCGGGTACTTACCACCCCACGCATTGAAACGAAATTGCAGCGCCACGCGTTGGTCGTTCGCGTCAAACGCAACGATTGCGCCGTGATCGCGACACCAGGCGTCGTCCGTCGAAATCGTGTGAACGTGCACGCGACCCGCCGGTATCTGGCCGGCAAAACGTTGCATCACCACTGCGCCATGCGCTGCATCGAGTACGTTGATATGCACCTCTTCGCCAGGTGCCAGCGCAATGACCGCTTGAGTTAGCGCCGCTTGTGCCTCTTCCAGGCAACCAGGCCAGGTCCGCTCGTTGTGCGGCCACGACATCCACGTTGCCTGGTGCGGTTCCCACTCGGCGGGCATTCGAAACACGGAACTCGAGTTCACCATGGCCACACTTCTCGACGGTGCGCGGTCAGTATAACTGCAAGCGCCTGAGCGCTGGCCATGACCCAACGGCTATCCCCTGTCGCGGCGTGTCAATCAGCACGAGACAGCCGCCGCGAATCGCGGCACCATTGCGTACATATCGTTCAGCGAACCACCAAGGCGCCATTTGATGATCCTTTTCTTTGAGTTGCTCATCGGCCACGCCATCGCCGATTTTGTGCTGCAATCCGACACCATGGCGCGCGCCAAACTGCGGCATGGCGAGTTTGCCGCCACGCAGGGCCCCAATTTTCCGCCGTGGTACTACTGGCTCAGCGCACACGCGCTCGTTCATGGCGGTGCAGTCTTCCTGCTAACGGGCAGCGCCGCGCTTGGCTTGACCGAAGTCCTTCTGCACGGCTGCATCGACTTCGCGAAGACCGAACGCTGGATTGGGTTTCACACGGATCAGGCGCTGCACGTGCTCTGCAAGATCGCCTACTGTTTCGTCATCTACTACGGATATGTCGGCTAAGCGAGTTTTCCAGGTCGGCGAACGCTCTGGACTGAACCGGTTCGAACCCGTCCCGATGCACGAGGACGCCCTCTCGTGTGGGCCATCAGCGAACCGCGTCTGCGCACCTATCTGCTGCCGCGCGAACTGTTCGTATTACACGATGCGGTTGCAGGCTATTTCGTCAGCAGCGCAACGCTTCTCCCGATCGCAAGCTACTGAACGCACGTCTGTCGTAGACTCATCCGCTCATCAACGCGGGAGCCCACCATGATCCTCGACCACCTGACCATATCCGTCAGCGACTTCCAGCGCTCGAAGGCGTTTTATGCGCAAGCGCTGGCGCCACTTGGACTGGCTGTCGTCGCCGAATTCGACGGCTTCGCCGGCATCGGCGCGAACGGCCGTCCGCAGTTCTGGTTCGCGCAGGGCAGCGTCGGTGTGCACAAGACCCACGTGGCCTTCGCGGCAAACAGCCGCGCAGAGGTGGATGCGTTCTACGCGGCAGCGATGGCGGCGGGCGCAAAGGACAACGGTGCACCGGGATTGCGCACGCTCTACCATCCGACCTACTACGGCGCGTTCGTATTCGACCCGGACGGCTACAACATCGAAGCGGTCTGTCATGCGCCCCAATGACGCCGGAGCTGCGGTGAATACGGTGCTGGAACATGCACTGCTGACAGTTCGCCCTGGCCAGGAGCAGGCATTCGAGGCCGCCTTCGCCAAAGCACAGGCGATCATCGCCGCCCGCGAGGGTTATCTGTGGCATCGGCTCGAGCGGTGCCTGGAGCAGCCGTATCAATACCTGCTGCTCGTGCAGTGGACAGACCTGCAAGCGCATACCGAGGGCTTTCGCGGGTCGCAGGCGTATCAGCAGTGGAAGGCGCTGCTGCATCATTTCTACGACCCGTTTCCAACAGTGCTGCATTTCCAGAGCGTGTTCACGTCGAACCAGCTCAGCGGCGAAGACCCGCCCGGCTGACGAACTGCACCCGCGGCGGACTTTTGCTGGTGCGAAGTTGGGCGCCCGTGCGGCGATGTGTCACGTGCGTGGTAGCATTCCGGCAACATTACGAGTGCGTAGCTGTTGGATGTCCAAAGCACTTCTGGCGCCCGGCAGGTGGATCGGCCGCGGTAGCTACCTGGAAAAAGGCCAGTCGCTCGGCATCACTGTCGAATGCGCGTTCGACGTCGCATCCGAAGAGATCGGCACGCATATCAAGGGCGAACTGACGATCCGCGATACATCAGAGCGGTTCGCCTTCGGAATCTGGATCA
>JAQBCT010000006.1:0-6441 GCA_032124855.1 Gammaproteobacteria bacterium | reverse complement strand
CGTACTCTTCGGCCAGTCGATTGAGGATGTCGTTGGCCAGCTGGGGGATGTCCTGCGTCCGCTCGCGCAGGCTGGGTACCGGCAGTTCGATGACATTCAATCGATAGTAGAGGTCTTGGCGGAAGTGACCCGCGTCGACTTCGCGCGCCAGATTCTTGTGCGTGGCCGACAGAATGCGCACGTCGATGCGGGCTTCGTTCTGACTTCCCACCGGTCGCACCGCCTTCTCTTGAATGGCGCGCAGCAGTTTCACCTGCATTGGCAGGGGCAGGTCGGCCACTTCGTCGAGAAACAGGGTGCCGCCGCTGGCCGCCTGAAACAGGCCTTCCTTGTCGGCCACGGCGCCAGTGAAGCTGCCCTTCTTATGGCCGAAGAATTCGCTCTCCATCAACTCGCCGGGAATCGCACCGCAATTCACGGGTACGAACGGCGCATCCGCACGTGGCCCCTGTTCGTGGATGAGACGGGCCGCGAGTTCCTTGCCGCTGCCGGATTCGCCGCTCACGTAGATGGGTGCCTGGCTGCGTGAGAGGCGCGCGATCTGTTCGCGCAGGCGCTGCATCGCTGGCGAATCGCCGGTGAGACGAATGGTCGCGTCTGAGGCAGGGGCGAGGTGGGCCAGTTTGAGTGCCGTATCCACCAGCGCACGCAATTGTTCCAGGTCCACGGGTTTCTGAACGAAGTCGAAAGCACCGGCCTTCAGCGCTGCGATGGCGGTATCCATGTTGCCGAATGCGGTGATCACGGCCACGGGTAAGCCGGGATGATCCGCACTGATATGCCGGACCAGTTCAATACCATTGCCGTCTGGCAGATGCATATCTGTCAGGCACAGATCGAATTCGTGCTCAGCGAGCATTGCGGTGGCGCTGCGGACGTCCTTCGCCGCCTTGGTTTCGATATTCATCCGCCCCAGCGTGATTTCGAGCAACTCACGGATATCGGGTTCGTCGTCCACGATCAATGCGCGTCGGGTCATCATGGGTCCTTTTGATGCGTGGGCGTGCCAGGCCCTCGCTACGCGGTAATTCTGTCCGGATGAGCAAAGGTGATGCGAAAGCAGCTGCCCCCACCAACATGGCGAGTGTACGTAACGCGCGCCTGGTTGGCCTCGCACAGCTCGCGCGTAATGTAGAGACCGAGGCCGGTACCTGCCCGTTCAGTGGTAAAGAAGGGCTCGAATAGATGATCGAGCTGCTCATCGGCAACGCCGGGTCCGCTATCGATGACATTGAGATAGGGGCGATCCGTCGCGTGATCCAGACCACCTTCCAGGGTGACGCTGGCGATTCCCGTTTGCTGTTTGCTGTAGCGCAGGCCATTCAGCAGCAAATTGGTGAGCGCCTGATTCAACTGGCTGGGGTCGACCCGGATCTGCGTCGCCGGCTCGTGCACCACGACCGGAATCTGCGGTGTTTCGATCTCTGTCTGCGGGAACTGCTTCACGAATTCTTCGATCCAGTCTTTCAGATTCAGCCTAACGGGTGCCGGCGGTTTGCGCCGTGATAGTTCCAGCACATTTTCGATGACACCGTTCATGCGTTGCGACTGCATATTGATGATGTCCGTGAGACGCGTATCACCCTTGTCGAGGTTGCGCGACTCGCTGAGTAACTGTCCGGCGTGGCTGATGGCGCCCAGTGGATTGCGAATTTCGTGGGCGATACTCGCCGCAAGCCGGCCCAGAGCGGCGAGTTTGAGCTGTTGGGCCTGCTGCTGCACTTCGACGGTATCTTCCAGAAATACGATGACTTCCGCCTCGGGTCGTTCGGCGCGCACAGCGCTGAAATTGGCGCGAATCTCCGGCGTGGTCGGGGTGACGCCGAATGGTCTGGTGCGGATGCGGGTGTCGGCACGCCATGCGCGCAGACGACTGAGCAGTGCCTCGGGTAGCGCGGGCAGCGTGTCTTCGCGTGTGGCGAGTCCGAGTAACGAACGCGCGGATTGATTCAGGACGCGGCAATGATTCTGCCGATCGACCACGATGATGCCGGTGCGCATCCGCTGGATGATCGAGCGATTGATGCGCTCCAGATCGGCCACTTCTGCCGCGCGCTCCAGCGCCGTGATCTCGGTGCGGCGCAATCGCGCCGACAGGGTCTGGATGGCGATGGCGGTGGCAAAGTAGGTGCCTCCGAGGATGCCGGCCTGAAAATAGTCGCTGGCAAAATCGGGTCGCGCGAGAGACACCAGGAATTCTTCGTATAGCACGGCAATGGCCGCGACGGCGGCCAGGAAAGTACTAGCACGCCCGGTTACCAGGACCGAACCAGCTGCGACCGCGACCAGAATGACGACCCCCAGGCCGCTGCCGACACCGCCGGAGAGATACATCAGCCACGTCAACGAACCAATGTCGTACAAGACTGAAAAAACCGTAGCGAACTGGTTGCGGAACAACCGCGCTGGCAGCGCCTGCGTTGTCACGGCGCTCAACAGGTTGATCAGGCAGTAACTGAGCGTGACCCAGAAGAACAGGTCTGCTCGCAGGAGGCCGAGACGGGTCTCGGTGTAATGCTGCAGAAACATCGCAATCAGGGCAACGCCGACAAATACCCGGTAGTAGTTGTAGACCTTGAGCAGGCTGATGTTGAGCTGGAAGCGTCGCTGCTCGATCTCCGCAACGATGTCTTCCGTGGGAGTGCTCAATGCTGCTTCGCCGTCAGCCCGCGGTCGCGGTCGCGTATTCGATCTCGATGGGTGGCGGCACATCGGGTCGATCCAGCAACCCGAATGTCATCATGTTCATCCAGGACCGATCGCGATTCAGCACCTGCTCCTTGAATACGAAATGGCCGGTCTTGTCGAAGGCCGGATATTGCGGGTCGTTCAAAGCCAGAACGCGCAATGCATCATTGGCGGAATCCGGCAGTCCCAGGCGCCAGTTTGCTTCGATCATGATCGCCAGCGCATCGGCCACCGAGCGCGACTGAGAGTAGTGCTCGACCACGTTGCGGGCTCGGTTGGCGGCCGCCACGTAGGCGCCGCGTCGCATATAGAACCCCGCCACGTTGATTTCGTAGTGAGCCAACAGGTTGCGCAGGTAGACCATGCGCTGTCGCGCGTCGGGTGCGTACTGACTCTCCGGAAAGCGCGCCAGCAGGTCGGAGAAATCGTTGAAGGCTTTGCGCGACGAGCTGGGGTCCCGGGTGCTGATATCGGCCGCGCCGAAACGGTCGAGCAAGCCGCGGTCTTCATTGAATGCCGCAATCCCTTTGAGGTAGTAGGCGTAGTCGACGCCGGGATGCTGTGGATGCAGCCGGATGAAGCGGTCGGCTGCGCTGCGCGCCGCTTCCGGCTGATACGCCATATAGTTGGCGTAGATCAACTCCAGCTGCGCCTGTTCCGCGTAGCGCCCGAACGGGAAACGCGCCTCGAGTCTCTGCAGCTTGGTGATCGCATCACTGTAGTTGCCCGCGCGCAGGCTGGTCTGCGCGCTGAGGTAGAGCACCTGTTCGGTGGATTGCTCTTCATCGTCCTGGTCTTTGTCCCGGCCGAACGGCCAGCAGCCCACCAACAGGGAGAGGAGCGCAATCACGCAGACGAGGCGGGCCATCAAATTCGGTGCCGAACGGTAAGATGCGGTAGTTTAGCCAAACTCACCTGTTATCCCAACCAATGGACGAATTGCAATCAGCGCCCCGAATCGCGCGCGCGATGCTCATCAGTGGCGACCATGCGGGATTGCGCATCGACAAAGTGGCAGCGGTGTTGATGCCGGAATTTTCTCGCACGCAGCTCGCGCAATGGGTGCGCGACGGCAGTCTGACATTGAACGGTGCGGTCGTACCTGCCAAACACAAGGTATTCGGCGGGGAAACGCTGCGGCTGGATGCGGTGGCTGCGCAGGGCGCCCGATGGGATGCACCGCAGTCGGTGCCGTTTGAGGTCGTGTATCAGGACGAGCATTTGCTCGTCATCGACAAACCAGCCGGTGTGGTCGTACACCCCGGCGCCGGCAATCCGGATGGCACGCTGGTCAACGGATTGTTGGCGCTGCGCAGCGGCCAGAGCGCCCTGCCGAGGGCGGGCATCGTGCACCGATTGGATAAAGACACCAGCGGGCTGCTGGTCGTTGCCGCGACCTCAGCTGCGCTTCGCGCACTCACGCTGGCACTGCAGCGCCATGCGGTGACACGGCGCTACAAGGCGGTAGTTGAAGGCGTGCTCACAGGCGGGCGGGCAATCGATGCACCCATCGCGCGCGATCCGCGCAATCGCCTGCGTCAGCGGGTGGCTTCCGATGGGCGACCGGCGCAGACGCGCATCGCCGTGGATGCGCGCTACCGCGCTCACACGTTGGTGACGGCTGAGCTGGCCACGGGTCGAACACACCAGATCCGTGTGCACCTGGCGTCGATCGGTTATCCGCTGGTCGGCGATCATCGCTACGGCTCACGCGGACGGCTGCCGAGCCGCCCCTCTCTAGAACTGTTGCAGCAGATTCGAGGCTTCAAGCGCCAGGCGTTGCACGCCTGGGAACTGGGATTCGAACATCCCATCAGCGGGCAGGTGCTGCAATTTGTCGCGCCGCTGCCGGCAGATCTGGCGCAACTGATCACCGTTCTCGAGCAGGATCGTGTTGCCGGCAGCTGAGCTGATCACGCCCTCCTGGGGCGCACCCGCGAACGTGCGCGGCCTGCTGACCACGCGCCGCGGCGGTGCCAGCACAGGGGCGTTCAGCGGTTTCAACCTGGCGCTGCACACGGGCGACGATGCAGGCGTGGTGCATGCGCATCGCGCCCAACTGTTGTCGGCCGCCCAGCTGACTTCGGCGTGTTGGCTCAATCAGGTCCACGGTATCAACGTGGTCGAGGCGACTACCAAGCAGGCGCACCCACCGCGCGCGGACGCATCCATCGCTCGCCAGCCGAATGTGGCCTGCGTGGTGATGATGGCCGATTGCCTGCCCGTGCTGATCTGCGATGACGCCGGCACCGTGGTCGCTGCCGCCCACTGCGGATGGCGCGGCCTGACGGGCGGTCTGCTGGAGGAACTGGTTGCGCGACTCGGATTGCCGCCACACCAACTGATGGCATGGTTCGGACCCGCCATATCGGCGTTGCATTACGAGGTGGGCGAGGATGTGCACCGTGCCGTCGCAGACCGATTTTCGCAGGAGGTCGTCGCGGCAACGATGCGCAGCAGTGCGCTCGAGGGGAAATGGTGGTTGGACCTGGCCGCGCTGGCGCGCGCGCAGCTTGGGCAGCTTGGCGTTGCGCGCATATCTGACTGCGGCTACTGCACCTACGATGACCCCCGCTTCTACTCGTATCGCCGTGACGGCATCACAGGACGCATGGCGGCGCTGATCTGGCTGACAGATCGCGCTTGATGAACTTCGCGGGGGATAACGTTGCGTGCGGTGTTCAGCCGCCGGCGTTTGCGACGGCAGGCGGGGTGGGCCGCGCCGCTGCGGGCGCTGCCGGGGCCGGTGAGCAATTGGTGACGATGCCCTGCTGGGCCTCCGCAATGCGCGACTCGCGCTCGTCTTCTGGCATGGCACGCACCTGACCGTCAGGATCGGTCACTTTGATCCGACCGTGCACCGACAAGCGTTCCAGCACTTCCCGCGAGCGGGTGCAATTGGCGTCGCGGATCCTCGCGATTTCATCGCGGCGCGCCTGATCGGCCTTCTTCAAGTCATCGAGCATGGCCTGCTGTCCAGCATCGAGCACGGGCTCCACGGGTTGCGGCGCGGGTGCAACCGCGGGCTCGGTGACCGTGGAGGCACCCGCAACGGTTTGAACACGTTCCCCGGTTACGCCATACGGGAGCTGTTGGACATAGTTCACGACTCCATTGGCATCGACGTACCGATAGATCTCGGCACCCATGAGAGCGGGCAGTAAAAGTAGCAGTGCAATCGCGCGAATCGCCATGAACAGCCGCGACCAGACGAGGTATTGCCCGGCAGAATAGCATAGGCGATGCCGCCAATTGCGGCGTGTTTCGTGGGCTGGTGCTCATTCTCGCCGCCTGGTTGCTGCCCGATGTTCAAATTGACATGGATCGTGCATCGCACAAAAATACCCGGCTCTTTTGCACGAGCCTGAACCTGGCAGCGCGTCGACGTGCGTGGGCACGGTTCGCGCTGTTTGTTTTTATCCGAGGGATTCATGACGGAGCATTTATCGGGCGGAGATATGTTGATCCGCGCGCTGCAGGACGAAGGTGTCGACTACATCTTCGGCTATCCCGGTGGCGCCGCGCTGCATGTCTATGACGCGATCTTTCGCCAGCAACGGGTCGAGCACATCCTGGTGCGGCACGAGCAGGCGGCCACTCATGCTGCAGATGGTTATGCCCGTGCGACCGGCAAGACGGGTGTGGCGCTGGTGACCTCCGGTCCCGGTGTGACCAATGCGGTTACCGGCATCGCCACGGCGTATACCGATTCCATTCCGCTGGTGGTGATCACCGGGCAGGTGCCCACGCACG
>JAQBCT010000005.1:0-5696 GCA_032124855.1 Gammaproteobacteria bacterium | reverse complement strand
GAGCCCGAAGTCCTGAAATCCGACGTCCCGGTCCTGGTGGACTACTGGGCCGAGTGGTGCGGCCCGTGCAAGATGATCGCGCCAATTCTTGCGGAGATTGCTACGGAATACGGCGATCGCGTGAAGGTATGCAAGATGGATATCGACGCCAATCAGCAAACCCCGCCGAAATATGGCATTCGTGGCATCCCGACCCTGATGCTGTTCAAAAACGGCGAAGTGGAAGCGACCAAGGTAGGTGCACTATCGAAATCGCAGCTTGCCGCGTTCCTGGAAAGTAATATCTGAGTGCAACGGGTGGGGCCCCAACAGGGCCCCCACTCTTCTCGAAGGTGCGAATTTGGCTATGGACGCCCCGTTGGGGCAGTGGTAGATTCCGTCGGCCAGCCAAGTTCTAACCGCGTTCCCTTCCGTCTTCGTTCAACCCCAGCGTTTAGATACACAGGCCCGGCGCCCTTCGAATCCCCTTAATTCCAATCTCTGGCTGACGAAGCTGTTGTAATCATATGAATCTGACCGACCTCAAACGCAAACCCGTGGGCGATCTTGTCGATATGGCCCGCGAAATGGGCCTCGAAAACCTGGCGCGCTCACGCAAACAGGAAGTCATCGCGGCGATTCTTCGCAAACAATCCAAGAATGGCGAAGATATCTACGGCGACGGCACGCTCGAGATTCTTCAGGACGGTTTCGGCTTTCTGCGTTCTGCCGACTCATCCTATCTGGCGGGTCCCGACGATATTTACGTCTCGCCCAGTCAGGTGCGCCGCTTCAATCTGCGCACCGGCGACTGCATCGCGGGCAAGATCCGTCCGCCGAAGGATAGCGAGCGCTACTTCGCGCTGTTGAAGGTTGATGAGATCAACTTCAGCGAACCGAATACCAAGAAGCACAAGATTCTGTTCGAAAATCTGACGCCGCTGTTCCCGAATCGGCGCCTGATCCTCGAACGTGGCAACGGCAGCACCGAAGATCTGTCGATGCGCATCGTCGATCTCATCGCGCCCATTGGTAAAGGTCAGCGCGGCTTGATTGTCTCGCCACCCAAGGCCGGTAAGACAATTCTGCTGCAGAGCATGGCCAAGGCGATCGTCGCCAACGATCCCGAAGTCGTGCTGATCGTGCTGCTGATCGACGAGCGACCTGAAGAGGTGACCGATATGCAGCGCTCGGTGCGCGGCGAAGTGGTCGCCAGCACCTTCGATGAGCCACCCTCACGCCACGTTCAAGTGGCCGAGATGGTGATCGAAAAAGCAAAGCGGCTGGTGGAACACCAGAAGGATGTAGTGATCCTGCTCGACTCCGTGACGCGTCTGGCGCGTGCCTACAACACCATTGTGCCTTCGTCCGGCAAGGTGCTCACCGGCGGTGTGGACGCCCACGCGCTGGAGCGGCCCAAACGATTTTTTGGTGCGGCTCGAAATATCGAAGAGGGCGGCAGTCTCACCATCATCGCCACAGCGCTGGTTGAAACCGGCTCGAAGATGGACGAGGTGATCTACGAAGAGTTCAAGGGTACGGGCAATATGGAGTTGCATCTCGAGCGCAAGATCGCCGAGAAACGCGTCTACCCGGCGATTAATATCCGTCGCTCCGGTACGCGGCGCGAAGAGCTGCTGATGCCGGAAGACGAACTGCACCGGGCCTGGATTCTGCGCAAGCTGCTACACGAAATGGACGACGTCGCAGCGATCGAATTCATGCTCGACAAGTTGCGTGCCGCCAAGACCAACGCAGAGTTCTTCGCGTCGATGAAGGGACGCTGATTGACGGGGCACGGTCCCCCGGCAGCCGCCCGAATCACGTCGATTTCGCACCACCGCAGCGGCGTCAGCCGGATTTGCATCGCGCTCCCTTCAGCTTTTCGGCACCGTGCGGGCCAGTTCGTCAACGTCGTGCACAGCGGCGGCGCGAGGATTCCCCTGTCGATTGCGAGCGCGCCGAAGCGACTGCCGGAGCTCGAACTTCACTACAAGTCGACACCGGGAGTCGTCGAAGCTCGCCTGATGGATGAGATTCTCGCTGGGAGCGAAGTCCTGCAGATCGAGGGGCCTCACGGCGAAGTCACGGTCGACGGGCCCGTTGAGACGCCGCTCAGCCTGATCGCCGGCGGCACCGGCATCGCGCAATGCTGCGCAATCATCGAGCACCTGCGCGATGTGGCGCAGCGCGCACCAGTCAACCTGCTGTGGAGCGTGGCCGATGCGCGGCAGTTTTACTGCGAAGAACTGCTTTCAGCGCCATCGTCGTGGCTGACCTACCGAGCCCTCGTCGATCCGCCCGGCCCCTCCAACGCGGCGGTGCATTGGCTGCGCGCGCGAGAACTGCCGCCATCGGGGCGCACCATCGTCAGCGGCGGCCCCGCATTCGTCTACAGCGTGGTCGATCAGCTGCGCCTGATGGGCATAACGGACGCCACCATTGAATCCGACGTTTTCAGCTATTCCCCTCGGCGGGATGCAGCGGGACCGATTCCTCATCCGCAGTAGCTGCCTGCAGCAGCAGCTCGGCGCCACGTACATGATCACCCGCCTCGACATACACCCGCCCCAGCTCAACGCGCACATCCCGCGTATTCGCCAACGCCATTGATTGCTCGAAGTACACGCGCGCCTTGGCCGCATCGCCGTTGCCCTGCGCAAGACGACCGAGTGTCAGCAATAGTTGCGCATTGTTGGGATGGCCCTTCAGCCAAGCCTCGGCCGTGTGGAGCTGACGGTCTGGCAGGGGGGATCGCAGGCGGCCATACATCGCAACGAGTTCATCGCTGAAATCATCGTTCAGCATTTGACGCAGCGCGGCTTCGGCGGCGGCCATATCGCCGGTTGCAATGAGCGATTGCACCCGCGCGAGCATCGCTGCGGGATCACCGTGCAGCGCCTTGCCGGCCTTCTCCCACTGCTGCAGCGCAGATTCGACCGTGACGGCGCTGTAACGCCCAAGACAACCAAAGAATCCGATCCACCAACGGCGCTGTGCGTCGAACAGCAAGTCACTCGCCATTGCGCGCTGTTTTTCAAGCTCCGGTGTGAGCGCGAGCAGCGCCGGCCAATCCTCACAGTGTTCGTGGCAGGCAACCAGCAGCAGCAATATCCGAACGTTCTTCGGTGCCATCCCACGTGCGGCCGACAGCGTCGCGATCGCCTCATCATGCTCGCCGGCCGCAATCTGCAGTTCGGCCTTCACGATTTCGAGCGCCGGCGCCGACGCCGGTGCCGCCGCTGCCGCCTGTGCGAGCAGAGCGTCGCGACCGGCCGCATCACCCATTTCATTGGCCGCGCGCGCCGCGACCGCGTAGTTCACCAGCGGGATGTCGGTCAATTCCGCAACCGCTGTCAGCGATTTGCGGGCACCCGGCCAGTTGCCTTCGGCAGCCATCACCAACCCCTGCAGCGTGCGCTGGTGAGCGTTGCGTTCACGGCGATTGCGTTGCCAATGCGTGATCCCGCTGCCACTGCGCAACAACGCCGCCAGCAGACCCGCAATCAGTCGCAGCAACACGTAGCCCACCAACAATGCGGCAATGGCGAACCAGAGACTGGTTTCCACACTCATCCCCGCATAGGTCACCAGCACATAGCCCGAGTCGCGGGTCATCAACGTGCCCACCGCGCCGCCTACAACGAGCGCCAGGACGAGGATGGTCAGCAGACGCCTCATGATGCGTCGTCCGGTTCAGCGGTGTCGGGCGCCGGGTCGGCTTGCGATGCGGCTTCAGCTTGTGGCATCGCAGGGGTTTCGGGCTTTGCCACGGGATCTGCTTCCACCGCAATGACAGGGTGCAATGCTGATGCCGTGCCAAGGATACTGCGCAACGCAAGCACTGCGCCCGACACATCGGGCAACGGCCGGTCCAACGGTTGCGCGAGCAGTTGATCGATTTCGGCCTGCGCAGTGTCCACCGCGTCCCCCGCATTGGCGCGATAGTCATTCAACCAGCCATACGCCGTCGTCAGGCTCTCCCGATAGACGGCCGCATCACCGCGAAGCAGTGCGATCTGTGCGGTCTGCATGAGCAACTCGAGGTTCAGACGCACGTATATCACTTCGTCAACTGTCAACGGCGCAGCGCCGTCGCTGCTGTGACGGCGAAACTGAAACAGCGAAAAGAACTTCTCGGCAACCTGCAGCCACACCGATTGAGGTGCCCGTTCCGTTGCATCGCCTGGCGTGGGGTCGGCTGATTTTCGGCTGCGCGAAGGTAACTCCGGCAAGCTGTATTTGAGCGCTTCCAGGCGCATGAATATTGCATTCACATTGATCGTGGGCGCATCGCGCAGCGACTTGATTTCATCCGTCAGCGTGCCGCGCACGATGAGCACATCCGGCGTATCAATCGAGGCCAGCAACTGCTGCGCGCCAATCAGAAGCGCCAAGCCGCCTGCCGCATCGCCGGTAAGCGCAACGCGATCATTGGCCGACTGCAGCAGCGCTTGTGCTTGCGCGAGTCGAAGCAACTCCCCAAACCTCGCCGCGCTGGCGGCGACATCGGCTGTATCACGTGCTATCGCGGCGCGCGCATCCTGCGCGTCGAACCGTTCCGTCAGCTGGGCTTGCTGCTGCTGCCAGCGTTCCTCAACTTGCGCATTCACTTCCTGCAGGGCGCTGCGCAGTTCGCTGGCATCGCGTCCCTGCGCGTCGCGCAGCGCATCCAACGTCACCAGCTGGGGCGAGCCGCCAACGTATTTCTGGTAATACGGAAAAGCTGCCAGGCCCGCCGCGCCGAATGCCACCAGCACTGCGAGCGCGGCGAGTCCCCGCCCACTGCCGCGCTTTGTCTGATCTGCCGAGTCGTCACTCATTGTTGGTCCCCATCGTTGTCTGAATCGCCCGCACCACCGCGTCGCTGCCGGCACCTGCGCACTCGATCACTTTCGTAAATTGCAACGCTTCGGCGGTGCGCGCAACCCGCGCTGACGGCACCAGCAATGGCAGATCGAAGCTGCCGCCCGCGTCTTGCCACACCATGGCAAACGCCCGGACACCATCGGCGCTGGCGATCACCGCGGCGTCAATTCCGTCGACCAGTGGCGCCAATGCCACGGCCGCTTCGCGCGATATCGGCTCGCGCCGATACACTTCGAGCCTCTCGACGGTTGCACCCCGCTGGATGAGTCCTAGCGCCAGTTCCATCCGTCCGCCTGCGCCAGCAACGATCAGCGCACGGCGCATCAGCACGCCGCGCGCATCGAGGAGCGCCAGTATACCTTCGGAGTTCTGGCTGTCGGGCACGACCGCTGCCACGCCACGTTCAGTCAGCGCGGCAGCGGTTGCATCGCCCACGGCAATCCACGTGATCTGGCTCGGCAGGCGCGGCCACGCCGTCGCAATGAGCGGCATACCGAACGCAACCGCGTGCTGCGATAGAAACATCACGACATCGAACTGATCGAGTCGTGCAACGATGTCGGCGCTTTCCGGCGGATCCTGCGGACGAATCGCCAGCACCGGATGTTGCAACGGCACGAACCCGGCACTCGCCAGAGCCTGCGCGAGCACCGCCGCGCCCGGCTGGGAACGTGTGATGAGAATCCGTGCGCCTGGCCTACGCGCCACGTAAATCCGCAAGTATCTCGTCCGCGCCCTGGCTGCGCAGCGCCACCGCTGCAGCCTCGCCAAGCGCGGCGGGATCCGTGCCCGTTACAGAGGCGCGCAGTACGCGCGTACCAGCGACGTTGCCAAGCAGCGCAGCCATG
>JAQBCT010000004.1:0-3630 GCA_032124855.1 Gammaproteobacteria bacterium | reverse complement strand
TACCGGATCGCGCACAACTGCTGCATGGATCATTGGCGAAAGAGCGGGCGTCGCGCGGCGCATGAAACGACGGATGACGATGCAATCGCAGCAGTCGCTGACGTCCCGGCCAGTCAACCGCTCGCGATCATAGTTGCGGATGAGGCACGCAGGCGGCTTTCCGTGGCACTCGCCCACCTGCCGCAGGAACAGCGCGTTGCGTTCCTTTTATATGTCGAAGGCGGATTATCGGTGGCTGAGATCGCGGAGCAAACGGGTGCCGGCGCGGAGACCGCGAAGAGCCGGCTGCGCTACGCGGTCGCGCGATTGAAAGAGGCGCTCGGCAACGACGCGCCGGTGGACTGAAGGCATGGACCCGAGAAACGACGAACCATTCGATCGCACGCCCTGGCGCAGGCTGTTAGGCGCGGATTCCGGTGCACCCACACCGGACATGGATCGGCGCATCTTCGCAGAGGCGCGCCGCGCGCTCACGCCGCGTGTCGCAGGGTGGTGGCTGCCTGCTTCACTCGCGGCGAGTGTCCTGCTCGCGGTCCTGATCGTTCAGTGGCAGCTGGCGGACAGTGGGGCACCGGCGCACGTGAGCGAATCCGACGTGATGTTGGCACCATCGACGATCGCGGCCGATGAAGCTACACCTGCCGCAGCAATGGAAGCGCTACCACAGCAGCAGGAGATGCCGTCAACGCGCGGTGCGCCGCCTGCCGCAGCGGCGTCGGTACCGCTTGTGCAGGAGCCGGCGCTCACCCGCGAACAACCGGCGGTGGCCAAATCCAAGGCAGATGAGGTGGCGCCGGCGTCCGCGCAGGCTGAATCTTCTGCCGTGCCCGAAAAATTTCACGCGCTCACGCAATCCTCAGGCGAACCGCGCACCGCCGAACAGTGGTACGCTGACATCGAGGAATTGCGGGCAACTGGTCGTATCGAGGAAGCAGATGCGGAACTTGTCCGTCTCAAGGCGGCCTATCCGGGCTGGCTTGAAAGCCACCAACAACCGAATCCGTGAGCCTGCCGCGGCAAGCGGCGGGCATGACTGACGATACCCGGGTCTGGCGCGCCGCCTGGCTGGTGTTCGCGATCGTCGCGCTCGCCAACTACGGCAACTACTACGTCTACGACTCCATCGGCCCCGTCGCCGACCTCCTGCAGCGGCAGCGTGGCTTCAGCGACTCGCAGATCGGCATGCTCAATGCGATCTACAGCCTGCCGAACATCGTGCTGGTGCTGCTTGGCGGCATTCTCGTGGATCGCTTTGGCTCGGCCCGCATGATGGTGTGGACTGGCACCGTGTGCCTCGCGGGCGCCATGCTCACGGCACTCAGCCCCGATTTTACGGGCATGGCCGCCGGCCGGCTGCTGTTCGGCATCGGTGGCGAGACCTTCAACATCTCGGTCCTGGCGGCAATCGTGAAGTATTTTTCAGGCCGGAACCTGGCCTTCGCGTTGGGCACGATTATCGCCATTGGCCGTTCCGGCTCGTTTTCTGCCGATATGTCGCCGACGTGGTTTGTGGATGCCTATGCACAGGGCTGGCAGCCCCCGTTGATCATCGCGGCGCTGCTCGCCGCGCTGTCGCTGGCGGGAGCTGTCGGCTATTGGTGGCTGGATCGCAGCAATCGCGACATCGCGAATGTCGGGGCAGCCGGCAACTCACAACGCTTCGCGCTCAGCGACCTGTTGCGCTTCGGACCCGCCTACTGGTACTTGCTGGTGCTTTGCGTGCTCTGGTATTCGGTGATCTTCGCATTTCGAAGCACCTTTTCGATCAAGTATTTCCAGCACGCGCACGGCCTCGAGCTGGCGGCGGCCGGGGCCATCAATGCCTGGGTCTTCCTCGCCGCACTATTCGCCACGCCCGCCTTCGGCTGGCTGTGCGATCGCATCGGCCGTTACGCGCCGATGCTGGCATTCGGCGCGCTGCTCCTGCCGATCGCAATCGTGAGCATGGCCGCGACGCACTGGTCGCTGTGGGTGGGGACCGTGCTGATCGGCGTGAGCTTCTCGCTGGTGCCAGCCGTGATGTGGCCGCTGACCGCCCGGCTCGTGCCAGCGCGGCGCCTCGGCACGGCGATCGGGCTGATGTTTGTCGTGCAGAACCTCGGCATCGGCGGCGCGAATCTGCTGGCGGGCTGGCTGAACGATTCCTACGGCGCGAGCGCCCTGAATCCGGCAGGCTACCAGCCGATGATGCTGTTCTTTTTCATATCGGGTGCGCTGGGCTTTGGCTTTGCGATGATGCTCTGGCTGACGGCGGGCCGCAGGCGCCACGAGGCCATCACGCACGCGCAATAGCGGCTACCGGCCCCGCATGGCGGTCCGGTAAGACGGAGACGCTATACTCTTGGGCTCGCCACACCGGGGAAATTCGCCGAGAGGACTCGTGACCGCGGACAAACAGAATGCGGCGTTGGAGTTCATTTGCGACGATGGCAGCGCGTGGGTCCGGTTGCGACGCCGCCTCGAAGTGGTCCATCGCGCACGTCCCGGCTTCCAGCTTCAACCGATCGACCGGGACCGCGCGCTCCCGTCCATCACGCATGCCGATTTCATGAGCGCGCGCGCGCGCTGGCCCTATCTCAAGCGACGCTGGAATTACTATCGCGAGGCCATCTCCGTTGCCAAGCGTCTGTCGCCACGCCGGGTACTTGAGATCGGTACCTCGTACATTCCGCTCTTCCCCGTAAGCGACCGGCTCGACTACAAAGCTGATTTTCGCCCCACCTTCCTGCACGATGTGACCGTGGTGCCCTGGCCGATCGCCGATCAGGCCTACGATCTCGTCGTGGCGCTACAGGTATGGGAACACCTCGGTAACCGGCAGCGAGAAGCATTCGCCGAGTTGCCGCGCGTCGCAAAATACGCCTTGCTGAGCCTGCCGTACCGTTGGCGCAGTCGATCCAATCCATCCCACTCGGGCATCGACGACGAGGTGGTCCTGCGATGGGCCGGTGGCCGGGAACCAGTGGAAACCGTCGAAGTGCCGCGGTTTGGCGGGCGCCGCCGGAAAATCTATCTCTTCGACTTCACGAATCCGCTGTAAGCATTGTTCCGCACAACTGAGCCTATGGAAGCTCAGGACATGACTGCTGTCAACAACGGCCTGCGGTTGTTCCGGGGGACGATGTCATCGTCACAGACACCGAGGTGCACGATCTCCGAGTACCCGACCTGTTGCAATTTCGCGCGCACTTCGTCCGGGGGCGTCGAGCCATTCGCCTCGAAATAGAGGCGGCCCCGGGTCATGGCTGCCAGCAGCCCGTAGAGGTGCGCGGTGTCTTTCACGTGCGCCTCGATCGCAAGGCACAGGACGATGTCGAAGGGCGCGCCCACCTCGGCCGCCTGCATCTGGTCGAGATCACCGACCCGGAACTCCAGATTTTCGATGCCGGAAAACTCGGCGATGCGCCGGGCGAGCTCTACCTTTTCCACGTCGTACTCGATTCCGAGACCACGAGCCGGTGCGTAGTTTGACAACTGGAACAGCATCGCTCCGTTGTTGCAGCCAAGATCGAGAATGCGCTTGCCGCGGACCTGATCCGGGAGGACGCCGAAGCGCTGCAATCGCCGTCCGCCCGGCCGGAGCGCTGGGGCGCAAACTGTTGGTGCATATTCAGGATGTGATGCACAGCG
>JAQBCT010000003.1:0-4645 GCA_032124855.1 Gammaproteobacteria bacterium | reverse complement strand
CGCGGCGCCACCGGAGCGCCCGACCCCTAACCCCTCAGGCCGTTTCGGTGTACAGCGGCTTGGACAGCTCTTCCCAATCCAACATGCCGTCGTCGGGCAGTGATTCGAAGTCGAGCAAACCGAGCGCATCGAATTTCGGGCGAATCGAATCTGTCAGCAGCCCGATGCGTTTCAGATTCGGCACGACCCGGGCAAAGATCAGGTTGCGGAATTTCTGACGCTGTTCACCGCCGGTCGCAATTTCGGCCGCCGCCTCGACGGGCCAGCCGAACTGGCGATACACATCGGTGGGGATCAATCGGGTGCGCATCACCACACAGGCCTCGTACGCGAATTCCGCACGCTCCTCGCGCTCCGAATCGCTGAGCGATGCAACGAATTCCTCGAGATAATTCACGCCGAAGGTCACATGGCGCGCTTCGTCACGAATGACCAGATGCACGATATCGCGCAGCACAGGATCCTGCGTGCTCTGTTTCATCGTATTGAATGCTGCCAGCGCCAAGCCCTCGATGATGATCTGCATGCCGATGAACTTGAGATCCCAGCGCGGATCCGTGAGGATTTTGTCCAGCAACAGTTTCAAGCTGCGCGACACCGGATACGAAAAGCCGATCTTGCGCTGCAGATAGCGATTGAACACTTCCACGTGACGCGCTTCGTCGAAGGTTTGCGAGGCCGCATACAACTTCGCATTGAACGACGGCGCACAGGACACCAGCTGAGACGCCACGAGCAACGCGCCCTGTTCTCCGTGCAGAAACTGACTGATCGCCCAGCTGTGCTGGTGTCGCATCCAGGCGATTACCTCGTCGGTGCCGAGCGCCTGAAACGGCGCGAAATCCTTGAACAGGCTGCCGCCGCGATTCTCTTCCACCATCCGACGCTGCTCGTCGCTTGGCGGCGGTCGATCGGCGAAGTCCGGCGTCTGGCTCCAGTCGATATCGACGCTGGCGTTCCAGTTGAGCTGCTTGCCCAACTCATACAATTTGCTGATGCGATCGTCGGCATTGCGGTAGTCCCAGTTGTACGCGCCCGTCAGCGGGGTGTTGAAAACCTCCGCGATGTGTCGAACGTGCTCGGCATTCAAGCCCATCGCGTTGTCGAACTGGGTCAGCGAACGGGGTGTTTCAACCCATTGAATCGACATCGAAAATCCTCGCAGCGTAGAGTGTGAGCCCGGGCTCGGGCTTGCGGAAACTATGAGCGAGGACCCTCGATGTCAAGAGGTGCGCCCGCCTCGGCATTGCGCTGGAAACGGCCCATCTGCTGTTGCCCAAATTCGGCAACAAGGCCCTTGCGCTCAACGAATCGAAGCGGATGTTCGGGCTTTACCTCGGCGGGTACTTTTCGGCTAGCGCGCTAGCCGCGCAAAACGCTGGATGACTGCCGCGGCCGGCGCAGTTCCGTCGCCCAAACCCGCCTTGGCCAGCCGCTCGATGATCTGACCACGCGCCGCGTAGATCTCGACCACAGCGCTATTGAGACGCGCGGCGTCGAGCAGGTGCTCCTCGATGACCTGGCTCCAGCCGCGATCGCTCGCGTACTGCGCATTCGCCAGCTGATCGCCGCGGCTGGCCTCCCGCGACAACGGCACCAGCAGATGCGGCTTGCGCAGCGCAACCAGTTCGTAGAGTGAATTGGCACCGGCGCGAGAAATCACCACGTCCGCCGCCGCAAGAATATCGCCCCAACCCTCGACCACGTATTCGAATTGCCGGTAGAGCGGCGTTGCGGCCAGTGCGGGATCGGTGCGCTCGGGCCCGCAAATGTGCGCGACACAGCCAAATTCCAGCAATTGCGGCAGGCCGTCACGCACCACCGCGTTGAGTGCCTGCGCCCCCAGGCTGCCCCCCACCACTAACACGATGGGACGGCCAGCGGGCGCATTGAGGCGCGCACGACCTCGCGCTGCGTCGCCGGTCAGCAGTTCGGCGCGCAGCGGCGTTCCGGTGTGCACGACGGGGCAGCGTCGCGACGCGAATCGAGTGCCTTCGAAGGTGGTGCACACGGCTGCCGCGAACGGCAGTGACAATCGGTTCGCGAGGCCCGGCGTCAGATCCGACTCGTGCGCTACCACCGGCACGCGCATCAGCCAGGCCGCAACCACCACGGGAAACGCTGCGAACCCGCCTTTGGAGAAGACCACCGTGGGTCGCAGTCGACGCACCACGCGCAATGCCTGGACGAGGCCGACTGCAATCCACCACAGATCGGCAACGTTGCGCCACGACCAGTAGCGGCGCAGCTTACCGGCACGCACCGCATGGAATTCGATTCCGGTCGGGGCAACGATTGCGCGTTCCGGACCCGCCGCTGTGCCGATGTAGCTGACGCGCGCGCCGGCCGTCTGAAAGTGTCGAATCAACGGCAGGCACGGCACCACATGTCCGGCGGAACCGCCACCGGTGAACAGTACATGCTGCGACTCGCTCATAGGTGCAGTAGCTCCTTCACCAACGGAACCGTCAGGCGGCGCTGCTGTGCCAATGCACCCGCATCGAGCCGTTGGAACGCGGCGCGCAGCGCATCCATCCGACGCGGCAGGCGGCGCAGCATGAAGGTGAGCACATCGTCACCGAGTTCGAGCCCGCGTTGCGCCGCCCAGTGCTGCAGGGCACGCGCCCGATCCGCATCCTGCAGCGGCTGCAGGCGATGGATCTGCGCAGCGCGCATTCGCGATGCCAGATCGGGCAACACGAACGCGAGTTCCGCTGGCGCGCGCGTTGCCGCCAGCAACAGCGTCGCGTGCCGATCGAACAGCTGCTGATACAGGCCCAGTAACGCTTCTTCCACGCGCGCTTCGCCCAGCCACGTGGCGAAATCGTCGATTGCGACGACGCCGAGTTCACCCAGTCCATCCAGCACATCCACGCCGGCAGAGCGCAACGTCGCTGGCAGGTACGCGGTGCCGATGCCCCGCGCGGCGGCTGCGTGACACGCGCCCTGCAGCAGGTGTGATTTGCCATCGCCGGCATCAGCCACCAGCCACAGTGCCGCGAAGGTCGCGGCGCCGCCGCAGCGCGTGAGCGCATCGACCGTCTCGCCATTGGGACCGGCCAAGTAGTTCGTCAGCGTGCAATGCTCGTGGGCAGGAAAGCGCAACGCCAGTTGACGGCCGCGCGATCCGCTCACACGCGCGTCCGATGTTCGAATACTGCGCGCCGTCCCCACGTCACCACATAATCGAGCCCGGAGACGGTTGCCAGCACAGTGACCAGCCAGAATCCATAGGGATTGGTGAGCGCACGGGCGAGCGGACTGAGAAGTTCGAATTCGCACAGACCCAGCAGCAGCAGCAGCAGCACCACGATCTGGGCGGCGGTATTGATCTTGCTGATCAGCGTCGGCGCGAATTCGAGATGTTTGAACATCAGCCGGTAGACGAGCGCACCGCCGAGGATGACCAGATCGCGACCAATGGCGATACCGACCACCCACAGTGGCAACACACCCTTCATCGTGAGCGCGATGAACAGCACACCCACGAGGATCTTATCCGCCAGCGGATCGAGCGCCGCACCGAACTGACTCACCACGCCCAGCCGGCGCGCGAGCCAGCCATCGACTGCATCGGAAGCCCCGGCTGTGGCCATCAGCGCCAGCGCTTCCACGTAGCGATCGGTCAACAGACAGAACGCCGTCGGGATGACCAGCAACACCCGCACCACCGTGATGACGTTGGGGAGCTGACTCAGAATCAAGGAGCTCATCGAGGCCGGTCGCCCCGCCATGTCAACTGCAGTGGCCCGCCGGGCAGAGCGGGTAACCCGGGTTCGAGGCGCCCATCTAAAGCAAACAAATCCCCGAGCCTCTCCCAGGCGGTGCGCGTGGCAAGGGATACCACGACTACGTTGCGTTGCACTGTATCCACCTGCACGGCATCGATGAATTCAAGGCCGCCCAGATAGGCTAGCAACGCACCGTAATCCAGCACATCGCCGACGCCTTCAATGCGCACGACCAGCAGCTGCTCATCACCACTGTGCACGGCATAACGTGCCACCAGATCGTCGCTGAGCCGATCGACGATCGCGGCACCCGCAGCCTCGGCGCTGGGTGAATCGATGTCGAAATGCTGCACATCGCCGCGCTGCACGAGCTCCCAATCGGCAGACCAGGTGCCGTCGTCGCGCTGCGTGACGCGGCCGATGAGCAGATCGTCCGCCGCATAGCGCTCGGAGGCGAGCTCCAGCACGTCGACCATGCCACCCCAGACGATGCCCGCGGACACTTCGAGCTGTTCATCGAGGTCCATCAGCGGAATGACCAGCGGCAAGCCACGCGCCGCGGCGCGCGCGCGCACGGCTGCCAATGCAGGACTGGGATCGTCGATGCCGAGCACGCTGCGTTCGTTGTTCTGCGATACCGCAATCCATGCGACGGTCGTGGGGCGATTACTGCTCCATAGCGGCAGCCCCGCCTGCGTGACAAGGCGCTGAATCGCGGCTTCGGCAAAGCGCACGGCAAGCACCAGCTGCAATGAGCCCTGATCCGCCGCCGAGGCGGGCGGTGAACGCTCTTCGCGGTAGGCGTATTCGACGTAGTACTCCTGGGGCGCGCGCAACGCGGCGGCAACCGTCTCGTTCACCGGCACTTCGGCGAGACCGGTCATGCGCTGCAGCACGACCAGCAGCGCCTGCTG
>JAQBCT010000002.1:0-2580 GCA_032124855.1 Gammaproteobacteria bacterium | reverse complement strand
CTGCGCCGCTACCGTTTCCCGACGGCGAGCTCGACGCTGTCATCTGCCTGGAGGGGCTGGAACACATGGTGAACCCGGTGCAGTTGATCGCGGAGTTCGTGCGCGTGACGCGCGCAGGTGGAGAGATCGTCGTCTCGACCCCGAATGTGATGAGCCTCTATTCGCGGCTGCACCAGCTTTTCACCGGCGTGCCGTACCAGTTCAACCCCGCGCTGGTGCCGGAAATCGATCCACGCACTGCCGCCGACCGCGGCCACGTATTCCCGCTGTCTTATTACCAGTTGCGCTTCCTTTTCGGGCAGTACGGTGCGCACGTCAAGGTGGCGCTCGGCGATCGCTACAAGAAAAAAGCCCTGATGCCGTTCTACCTGGCCTTGCTGCCGTTCGCGTGGATCGCATCCTGGTTGTTCTTCACGCGTGGCGGTGATGCGCGCTATGCGCAGCGCAACGACGAGCTGCTGAAGCAGGCTTTCAGCCCCCCCCTCCTTTTCAGTCGTTCGTTGGTACTGGTGCTTGAAAAGCAGTGACGACTGACAAGTGGCGGAAAACCCGTCACTTCCCGCGCATCAGGAAATTCGCGCGACCTTGCGGATGGCGGCGATAATGCGCGAGGCGGGAAGCTGCTGCAGGCAATCGCTGAAACTCTGTACGTTCCGCTCGCAGCCTTCCTTGTGGCACGGCGCGCACGGCGCGTTGCCTTGGACCAAGCAAACCCGCCCTACGACTTGACTACCGAGGCGTCTCCACGGGTTGGCTAAAGACGCGTGATCTTTCGGCCACGGTCCCCATTTCACAGGATCGGTAGGGCCATAGAACGCTACTGTCGGAACGCCGAGTGCCGCCGCCATGTGTGTGAGCGCAGTGTCCGGCCCGAGAAAGACGGCGGCGCGGGAGAGCAGGTAGCTGGCCTCGGTCAAGGTGAGTTTCCCGGCGAGATCAATCGTGCCGGGTGGCATGCTTCGGGCAAGATCGGCGACGTAAGCGGTCTCGGCGGGATCGGTTCCACCGGAGAGCACGATGCGGTAGCCGCGCGCGGCGAGCCAAGCCGCAGTCTCAATCCAGCCGGCACGGTGCCACATCTTGTAATTGAACTTGGGGTGAGGGTGCAGAACGGCCAGTTGTCCGGCCGGTGCGTTGCCGAGCAGCGTATCCACTCGGACGGCGTTCTCCGTGCGCCAGGAGACGATGACTTCGGGGTGTGGCTCGACACCCAGTACGCCGGTCAGCGCCAAGTTCATGAGCACAGTATGGGTGTTCTGGTTGTCGAACGGCACCCAGCGGTGAAGCAACAGCATTTTCCAGCCTTCCTTGCGCGTTGTATTGACAAGCCCGGCGCGCCAGCGGCCCGCGAGAAATGCATAGAGCGTCGGCCGGTCGCCATGCAGGGTAGATAGCGCGATGTCGTATCTCCGCGCTATCCGAAACAGGAGCGCGAGATGTGCGAGCCAGACCGGCCGCTCGGGCACGGTGAGCACGCGCCGGATGTCTGGATTCGCGGAGATCGCGCCCTGCGTTCCTTCGAATACCAGCACGTCGATGCGTGCATCGGGCCACGCCCGTTTCAGCGACCGGATCAGCGGCGTGGCCAGCAGCACGTCCCCGATGCGGCGCGTGACCACGACGAGAATGCGCCGCGGGTTGTTCATGCCATGGTGTACCGCGGCCACCGCACTGCACCTCTCAACGCGGAGCATCCTGCTGCAGAATCAGCTTGACGTAGCGGTAGTACGAAACTTCTGCGTTCGCTACGGCGAGCATGAATCCTTCGCGCCCGTCAAGAAATCCGTGCCGCAGCACGTAGGTGCGAAAAAACGCCCAGCCACCGTGGATCAGCGCGGTGAATAGCGAGGCACGTTGGCCGCGCTCACGCGACATGTTGGCGCTTGCCGACGAATACAGATTGACCTTCGTCAGCATTTGCTCCATGGTGCGGACCGCTTCGTGCATCAATGGCTGCCGGAGCTTGCGTACGGTTCCCGTGGGTAGCACGCGCTCGTGGACCGCGTCGTCGGAGAAGCGCGCGGCTTCACGCCGAAACAATCGCACCACGTAATCAGGCCACCAGCCGGAATGTTTCATGACGCGTCCGCAGAAGCTTGAGCTTCGCGGCACTGCATAGGCCTGTGCCGCAGCGGGGTCAGCCATCACAGCGCGCATTTCCTCACGCAGTTCGGGCGTAATCCATTCGTCGGCATCCAGCGAGATCACCCAGTCGCCGGTCGCCCGATCCAGCGCGCGCTGTTTCTGCGGACCGAAACCCGGCCAGTCGTCAGTGACGATGAGATGCGCGCCCAATTCACGGCAGATGTCGGCGGTGTCGTCAGTGCTGCCGGAATCAACAACGATGGTTTCGTCGGTCCACGTGACCGATTCCACACAGCGCCGGATCATGGTGCCGGCGTTTTTGGTGATGATGATGGCGGAGATGCGCATGGGTGATTATGGGTGATGGGTCATCAGTAATAAGTGATCAAGTGATTCGATGATTGGTTAGTGTATGCACCTTCGGTGTCCTGTTGTTCGCCCATTACCCATTACCGGATCACCCGATTTTAGCCCTGCATACAGCAGCGCCGTCAG
>JAQBCT010000001.1:0-6488 GCA_032124855.1 Gammaproteobacteria bacterium | reverse complement strand
CAGGGCATCAACGTCGCGCCGCTCTGGTGGGCGCTGGCCATTGGTGTGGGCATGGGCGGCAACGGCACGCATATCGGATCGACCGCCAACGTCTACATCGTCACAATCTCCGAGCGCCTGGCGCGTGACAAGAACGATCCGAGTCTGGCCATTACCCCAGGACTCTGGTTTCGCAAGGGCACGCCGGTGATGTTGCTGACACTGGTCACCTCGTCAGTGATCTTTGTGCTGTTCTTCGACTTCTTCGCGAAGCCGATTCACTGACTCCCGCCTCGCGCTAGCGCAGTGATGCGCCAAGGATGTCGCGCGCGATGATATGCCGCTGCACTTCGCTGGGGCCCTCGCCGATGCGGCGGATTCGCATTTCCCGATACCAGCGCTCGAACGGAAAATCCTTCGTCACCCCGTAGCCGCCGAAGATCTGCATGCAGCGATCCACCACACGACCCGCACCCTCCGTGGCGACCAGCTTCGCCATCGCCGCCTGCTTGCGGAAATCGTCGCCGCGCTGCGCGCGACTGGCTGCCACCAGCGTCAGCCAGCGCGCATTTTCGATGTCAATTTCATTGTCCACCAGCATCCACTGAATCGCCTGACGGCTCGACAGGGGTGCGCCGAATGTTTCCCGTTGCGGGGCGTATTCCACAGCCATCTCGTGCGCTTTGATCGCGACTCCGATACACCCGGCGGCGTAAGGGATCCGCTGCCGCGACAGCCGATCGTTCGCGATGGCGAAACCGCCATTGATCTTGCCCAGCACGTTTGCATGCGGCACACGCATATCCTGGAACGAAAGCTCTGTCGCATAACGCGCCGAGCGTAACGTGTGCACGACCCGGCGCACCGCGAATCCTTCGGTGTCGGTGTCAACAATGAAACAGGTGACACCCCCGCGACCCTGATCCGGATCCGTGCGCGCAAATACCAGGCCGAAGTCGGCGCGGTCGGCTCCCGAGATGAATATTTTTGAGCCGTTGATGATCCAGTCATCACCCGCCCGCACCGCCTTCGTGCGGATCGCGCGCGCCGGATCGCTGCCCCCGGACGGTTCCGTCAGCGCAAAGAAGCCCTTCTTCTCGCCGCGCAGCATCGGCATCAGATAGCGCTCTTTCTGATCTTCATTGGCCTCGAACAACTGCGCGAGACCGGCACCACCGAAGACGCCGTAGCATGGTGCGTACAGTCCCGCGCGGTGCTGCGAGGTTTCAATCGCAATCAGCGTACGTGTCAGCAGGTCGAGTTCGGGGCCGCCGTATTCGGGCGGGATGTCCAGACCATACAGGCCCATCGCCTTTACCTTCGCCACCAGGCGCGTGAAATCCGCGGGCTCAAGTTCGTCCGCATCGGGATCGAGGTTGAGCTCCAACGGCACTATTTCGTCGCGCACAAAACGTCGCACGATTGCGACGATCAGTTCCTGTTCGGGGCTGAGCAGCAGATCCATGGGCTTATCCGGGCATGAGGCGGCCGAGGCCGGGCATCGGTTCATTGTGGCGCGGCAAGAGGCCGTGGTGCGCCTGATGGATCATCAGCAGTTCCAGATGACGCGTGTGATAGGCGGTGGTGACTTCGAGCCTGAATCGGCGCGCATCGGGAATTGCCGCGGCACGCGCTGCGATCTCGCCGCGCAGTCCGAATGGCGTGCGAGCATCGGCGCGTCCGATATAGATCACGCAATCCTGCGCATCGGCAAACTCGAACACCCCGAGCTGGCCTGACAACGCCGCTAGCGTATCCGCGTCGATCAATTTGAAGGGTTTCGCACCATGGGTCGTCATGCCGCAAAACTATAGGCAACTGCCCCTGCAAGGTACAGTGTGGAATAATCACGCGGCTCGGTCGGCAGTCGCCTCGCCTTACTTGTACCGGTTGGGCCCCATGCCGTCAGAGGATCGATTGACTTGAGCGCTGCTGCGTTACCCACCGTCCCCATCGCCGAGATCCTGAAGAATTCGCCAACGAATCAGCGCAGGCGTAACGCTGTCATTGCGCTGACGGTTTGCCTCGCACTCTTTGCGATCTGGTTCGCCGTGAATCACGGTCGCGTCGACGGACCGCGCTATCAGACCACGCCGGTCCAGCGCGGCGATATCACCGCCACTGTCAGCGCCACCGGCATTCTTCGACCGGTGAAACAGGTTGACGTGGGCAGCGAGGTATCGGGCGTCATCAAGGCCGTGAACGTGGACTACAACGACGCGGTGAAACGTGGCCAGGTGCTGGCACTTCTGGATACCCAGCAACTCCTGGCACTCGTCGCGCAGGCGCAGGCCGCGCTGGACTCGGCGCGCGCCGGCGCGCGCCAGGCGGATGCAACGCAGAACGAGACCGAATTGAATCTGCATCGGTGCGAACGTCTGGCAGAAACGCAGATGTGCTCGCAGCAGGATCTCGATCAGCTGAGGGCCGGTTTTCTGCGCGCCAACGCTGGCACGGCCGCGGCCGCAGCATCCGTATCCCAGGCCGATGCGAATCTCAACGCAGCGAAGACCGCGCTCGACAAGGCGGCCATCCTCGCGCCAATCGACGGCATCGTGCTGAATCGATACGTTGAGCCCGGACAGACCGTCGCCGCGACCTTTCAGACGCCCGTCTTGTTCACGCTGGCAGAAGACCTGCGCCAGATGCAGTTGCAAGCCGACATCGACGAGGCCGACGTGGGGCGCGTTCGCGCCGGCCAGGCGGCGACGTTCACGGTGGATGCCTACCCTGGACAACCGTTCGCCGCGCAGGTGAGCGCGGTGCGGTTTTCCCCGAAGACAGTTGATGGAGTCGTGACCTACGAAGCCGTGCTGGCATTCGACAATCAGGCGCTGCTGCTGCGTCCCGGGATGACGGCCACCGCCGAGATCGTCACTGAGACCGTGCACGGGGTCCTCACAGTCGCGAACGCTGCGCTGCGCTTCCGACCCCGACCGGAACTGGCTGCGACCGCACCCGCAATCGCTGGGCCCCCAAACGCGCGCACGCTGTGGGTGCTTGACGACGAAATGGCCCCGCCCCGCGCGGTGGCCGTGCTCATTGGCGCCACCGACGATGCGCACACCGAATTGCGCGAGGCAGCGCTGGGTGAGGGCGCGCGCGCGGTGACGGATCACATCGCAACGCCGAGTGAGCAGCGGGACAGCGATGGCGCTGGATTCTGAGGAACTCCCCAGAAACGTCGTGCCGCTGGTGGAACTCAGCGGTGTCACACGCATCTACGGCACGGGTTTCTCCGAGGTGCGCGCCCTCGACGGCATCGATCTCGTGATCGAGTCGGGCGAGTTCGTCGCCGTGATGGGGCCTAGCGGTTCCGGTAAATCGACCTGCATGAATATCCTCGGCTTTCTCGACTCGGCGAGCAGCGGCATGCATTGCTTTCAAGGCACCCCGGTGGCCACATTGACACTCGATCAGCGCGCGCTGCTGCGTCGCCACTATCTTGGCTTCGTATTCCAGGGCTTCAACCTGCTCAACCGCACCACCGCCCTCGAAAACGTCGAACTGCCGTTGGTGTATCGACGCGTGCCGGCGACACAGCGGCGCGCGCTGGCGATGAGCGCGCTGCAACGCGTGGGCCTGCGCGGTCGCGAATTGCACACACCCGGGGAACTCTCCGGCGGACAGCAGCAACGCGTTGCCATCGCCCGCGCCATCGTCAGCCAACCATCACTGTTGCTGGCGGATGAACCCACGGGCAATCTCGACTCGGAGCGCAGCGCAGAAATCATGGCGCTGCTGACGCACTTCAACGCCGCGCTCGGCATTACCATCGTCATCGTCACGCACGACGCGAATGTCGCGGCCCACGCCACACGCCAGGTGCATTTCCTGGACGGCAGGATCACTGCTGATTCCCGCTCTGGGTTACCGCGTTGATGTGGTGGATCACGCTGAAGATTGCGTTGCGTGAGATCCGCCGCAACACGATGCGCTCGGCGCTCACGATTCTCGGCGTGGTAATCGGCGTCGCGGCGGTAATTACGTTGGTTACGCTAGGCGCCGGCGCCAGCGCGCAGGTTGCCGCCGAGATTGCTCAGCTGGGCGAAAACCTGCTGATTGTCTCGCCGGGACGCAGCCGCCACGGCCCGGGCGGAAAGACCACGCCCGGCGACCCCTTTACCCTGGCCGACGTCAACGCCATCCGACGCGAAATCGACAACACCATCGCAATCGCGCCTGCCGCGTTCAAAGGCGTGCTGGCTGTGAATGGTGCATTCAATCGAACCACGAGCATCACGGGCACTGAAGGCGGCTACTTCGTCGCCCGGAATTTGCGCTTTGAACGCGGCCGCGCGTTCACCGACACCGAAGTGAACAGCGGCAAAGCGGTCTGTGTGATCGGCGCGAGTGTAGCGAAGGATCTGTTCGGTCAAATCGATCCCATTGGTCAGACCATGCGGCTCAAGACAACGACCTGCAGCGTGATCGGCTTGCTGCAGGCGAAGGGCCAGTCGATGGACGGCAACGATCAGGACGATCTCATCGTGATGCCGCTGAAGACCTTGCAGAATCGCATCGCGGGCAACTCCGACGTCAATGTGCTGTTCGTCTCTGCGCGCAGCAGCGCTGTCACAAACAAGGTGCGGCGCGATCTGGAAGCCCTATTGCGGCAGCGCCGGCAACTGAACAACGATGGTTCGAAGGACGACTTTCAGGTGACGGATCTAAAGGAAATCGCCCGCACCGTGCAACGCACCACGGGCGTGCTCACCGCGTTGCTGGGCGCCGTTGCAGGTATCAGCCTGCTGGTCGGGGGCATCGGCATCATGAATATCATGCTGGTGTCGGTTACCGAACGCACGCGAGAGATCGGTATACGGCTCGCGGTGGGCGCGCGCGGCGCAGAAGTCATGCTGCAGTTTCTGGTGGAGTCCATCGCGCTGTCCTGCCTGGGCGGCTTGATTGGCGTCGCGCTGGGATTGACCGGTTCCGCGGTCGCAACCGCATGGCTCGACCTGCCGTTCGTCCCGGACTCTCGCGTGATCGCACTGGCGGTGCTCATCTGTGCAGCGGTGGGTATCTGCTTCGGCTACTTCCCGGCACGCAAAGCCGCACGTCTCGACCCCATCGAGGCGCTGCGGCGCGAGTGACGACCGGCGCGGTCAGGGGACCAAATGGGTCCGGCGCAGCACTTCGGGCCGCACCACATCCACGAGCACCTGATTGAATTTCTCTGGTTCTTCGAACGGTACGTTGTGGGCCGAACTCTCGAACCAGATCAGCTTCTTAAGTGGCGCTTCGATCCCGTCCAGATACTTCGCGGCCAGATTCGACGGCGTCACCTCATCGTAGCGCCCCAGCAGAAAATACACCGGCATATGAAACGATCGATATCCCGTGAGCGTGCTGCGTGAATATTCCTGCCAAAGCTGCGCCAGTGAGAACGCATTGCCGCGACCAAAACGCACGAGATCCCACGGGGTGGTTTCGTCGGTGCGCAGCGCGGCCCAGATCAGCGTGCCGGTGGACAGTTCGGCATGGAACGCACCGCCAAATTCTTCCACCCAGTGGCGTGAGGTGAACATCTGCTCAACCGTATGAGGCGGCGGCCCGATCCCCTCGAGTTGAGCAATGGCCTTATTGTCGTTGCGCGCGCTCGCCTGTCGAACAGCGAACCGATACGACGCCAACTCTTCGGCCGGCTTGTCGGAGTCCTGGCCAGTGCCAACGTAGGCTGCCACCTTCTCCGAATGTGCGAATGCGTAGCGTGTGCCGACCGTCGTACCCCAGGAATGGCCTAGCAGCACCACCTTGTCCGCGTGGAAGCGTTCCCGGATGACGTCCACCAGTTCGTCCAGATCGGCAACGAACTGCTCGATATTCATTGCCGCCGCATCGCTCGTGCCGTGGAACGAGCGGCCCGCACCGCGCTGCTCCCAGTAGACCACGACAAAACCCTGCTCCAGCGCCGCGTTGTAGTGCCGGAACAGCGGCGCTTCACTGGCACCGGGACCGCCGTGCAGCAGGATCAAAGGCGGGTTGTTTCGATTGATGCCGCGCAGCCAGATGCGCTGGCTCACACCACCAATGGATACGTCTTCCAGCGTCGCGATGCTGCCCGGTACGATGCGGCCATCGGCATCCCGGAACGGCTCGGTAGATGAACAGCCCGCGACGACGGCCAGCAGCGCGAGCGTTAGCAGGTGTCTCATCGTGCAGGCGGAATGCTGCCCTTCATGGGTGTCAGCGCGAGCATGTCGATGTCGAGCAAGTAAGGCCCGTCAGTGGCCAGCGCCTCGCGGTAGCCCACCTCGAAATCGGCGACCGAACGGACATGACAACCCGGGACGTTCATGCTGGCAGCGAGGCCCACGAAATCCACGCGTCCCAGATCGGTTTCGTTGATCCGCCCCTCGAAGCGGCTGGCCTGCAGGCCGCGCAGCACACCGTAGCCGCCGTCGTTGAACACGCACGCCACCACTGGTGCACGATATTGCGCTGCCGTAGCCAGTTCGGTGGCATGAAACATGAAGCCGCCATCGCCGTGAATGAGCAGCGTTCGC